>JACDHS010000053.1 GCA_013820875.1 Verrucomicrobiota bacterium
CTGTAAGAGCGACATACTTGTCCTATACTCTCAGGGGATCAAGAGGGGGCACAAACAGTGTCGCCCCTACAGGGCTCAGAAAAATTGTCGCCGTAAACCCAGGCCTTGCTCGTCGGACTCGCTGCAGCCTGGGCTATCACATGGCGGGCCTTCAGCCCTTAACTAAACGGCAGTGGGGAGAAGGTTAGGATGAGGGCGATCCAATAATTTCTCTGAATCCATTCTTTTCGGAAATTACTTTTGGTAATCGTTCTAAGATCATCCGGACGTGGGCTGGAGACCATCCAGACGGTTTCAGGATGATCCGGACGTGGGCTGGAGACCATCCAGACGGTTTCAGGATGATCCGGAAGTGGGCTGGAGACCATCCAGGCCATTTCCGGATGATCCGAAAGTGGGCTGGAGACCGTCCAGACGGTTTTCGGATGATCCGGAAGTGGGCTTGAGACCATCCAGACGGTTTCAGGATGATCCGGAAGTGGGCTTGAGACCATCCAGACGGTTTCCGGATGATCCGAAAGTGGGCTGGAGACCATCCAGACGGTTTTCGGATGATCCTGAAATGGGCTGGAGACCATCCAGCCCACGTTCCGGGCGTCTCTAAGCAGAAAACCCCTTATTTTTCGATAGTGTAGTTTTTTGACCACCTGCGATTGGCGGTTTATATAACCTTCTCCCGACTGCCATTTAGATAGTGGCAGTAAAACTTTGATATCGCGGTTCCAACCGGCGGCGCGCACGGAGTGACGCGCCCTACCTCCTATTCCAAAGTCGTGGCCTGCAACAGCAATATTCATAGTTCCATGCTGCTAAGGTAGGGCGCGGCACTCCCAGTCCGCAGGCGGACAGTAACTCTCTAGTTCTGACTTGCGCGCCGCTCGTTAGCTACGTTGATGCGAAAGAAAATGGCTCCGCGCTCACCGGCATCCGCATCTTTAAACAGCGAAGAATCTATTCTGCCTGCTATTTTGCTTGGAGCATCTCGGCAGCCCCACATACTAAATACACAATGATCTTATCGCTCCTTAACCCCGTGCGGGTAGGTCCTGCCCTGTTCGCTGCCTTCCTGATTTTTTGCGTTCAATGCTCCGCGCAGGTTCTGCCGGAGTTCGAATATCGCGATGTCACCGTCATCGTAAAACAGGCCGATGGAAAACCGGTGGCGAGCGCTTCGATCTATGGTTTTTCGCCAGACCTGAACCTGCTCTGGCCCAGGATAGACAAATATCCGGGCAGCGATGTTCTGTGGCACCAATCCTCTCTCGGGAAGACCGGGGTGGATGGAAGCTTTAAAGCAAAGTTGCCGGCTGGTAAATGGGGGTTCTTCGCTGGAAGCCGTTTGCCCGATGGTGCGGTGCTCGCGGTCTGGTCGGAGTTTGCGCCAATTTCTCCGGGAAAGGTTATCCTCCTTGCGCCTGCGGCGAGGAAGCAATGGGCCTTGTCTTCCTTCGAGCATGAAGCGCTCGCCGCCAGGCAGATGTTTTTTCGGGCAAGTGGTTTTCCGGCGTTTGTTCCCATTCCAGGCCCGGCTGCGAGCGAATTAATCCGCGCGCAGCTTAGCAAGGGACGCTTCGAACTTTGGGCCTCGGGAGAGGCAAAAGACAAGCAACCGGCTTTCGTTCTGTCATGGGGCACGCTCAGCGATCAAACCCCCGATGGTCCGATTGCCGTTCCCACGAAACCTTCCGTGGTGGAATCCAGTAGTGGCACAGCGACGCTTTCCTGGTTTCACCTTGGCGATCACGGGGTCGAAGGAACGATGTCCCTGGCAAGTCGGCAGAAAGCCTGGTTTTCACCCGGACAGTTCATCCTGTCATACCAACGGTCTATCGCTGCCGGGTACACTGCGGATTTTGTGGGGCAACTCTATCGGCTGGATCAAACACAGCATCTGACCCTCACGTTTGACGGGCCCCTCGCCACTGGAGTCGACCAGCATTTTCTGGAGCCGGACCAAAAGGGCCGCATCAAACTGAACGCCCGACTTTATTTCGTGGATCGCAACGGCCACGTCATGAAGAACCTGCTCACGCCCGCAGGCAAGCCCGCGCCGCTTGCTGCTGCCGTGTGGGTCGATGGAAAGCGCGTGGCCGCGCGACCGCACAAAAGAGGTGATGTGGGGCAGACTTCGTTTTACACCGACATTGGAACTAATCAGCCGACGACACGCCCAGTTTGGGAGTTGGCGGCGGTGGTGGGCGTCTTTCCGCAGATCAGGTTTTTGGACTCTCCTGATCGCCGCACGACGGTAAGCAGCGCCACGTTCAAAGTCGAACTGCCAAAAGTGCTGGAAAGCCGGGCAGAAGATTTTCTGTCACAGATGGAATATCTCGCCCGCTATATGAATACAGTGGCGGGAAGACCGCGTCGGACGACGCCTACTTTGCTGCGAGTGGAGGCCGGGAAAGGAGGCGCATCGGCCACTCACAGCGGCAAGTATATTCGGTTTGGAGCAGGTATGTGGTATTTCGAGCAACCGACTCTTCGTCATAGTGTCGCGCATGAACTCGGCCATAATTACGGTTTTTACCATGGCGGTTTGCACGAAACCATCGTCGAACTCTCCCGCGCCGGTTCCGGTCCGCAAATTGGGCAGCAGGATGTGAAGTGGCTGTTCTTCGATCGGATGAACGGTATGCGGCAGAATGAGAAAGTGGGTTACGAGGGATCATACCCGAACATCGGTCTTTACCTCTATTGCTACTCGCAAAAAGGCGAGGCATTCACCCGGTATTTGATTGCCAACGAGTACGCCGTGCAAAAGAAGCTTAAAGCTGCCGGCTATTCGGACGCCGAAATCACCACGGCGCTATGCACCATCGCAATGAAACAGGACATCGGCGCCATCTGCCGTGCATACGGGTTGGCCGCCGACCCGGCAAAGGTCGCAGCAGCGGTGCGAATGGCACCTGCGATCAAGTAAAGCTAATCCGCACTACATACAGAGCCGGTGTGCGCATCCTGACGTTGCTACGGAGCGCGGCGTAATCGCAAAGCGGTTCGTTGTTTCTATAGTTCTGATTTGCGCGAAGCATCAGCCGCAGCGCTCAAGGCTGGAACGTTGCGCTGCTGGGCCTTCTATGACGCTCGAACAATCTCACGCGCTGCGGCTGATCCTTCGGACACAGCCGCGCTCCGTAGCAACGTCAAGCACACCCTAGCCGTAAACGCTTTTACATTTTGGCTCGCATTTTTAATCAAATTTCTGATAGAAACTCAGGCAATGCGCCGTCTTTTCCCCCTCTTCATCTGTGTGCTGCTCGTTTGCACAAATGCCTCTGCCCAAAACCAAACCAGGTTTGATTTTCGCGACGGGCATTCTAAATCGTTCATTGTAGAATCTGACCCCGCTCAGAATCCCGCCGCAAGAAACGAAAAGAAAAAATGGCTGCGCGTTCGTTCGGAACAACACCCCGACCAGGAATTTGAGAGCAGCGATCGGATTGCCGTACAACTAAAGCCAGGCGCCGATTTGAAAGCTGTCATGGGAAAAAACGCCCTGGAGATTCTCCAACAGGTGAACGACACAACATTCGTTCTACAAGCCAGCGATGCGGAAAGTGCCGCACACGAATCTGAACGCCTGGCGAAACATCCCAACGTGCTAAACGCCACTCCAGTAATGCGCTCCCTGACCCTAGGATTGCAAACACTCCTCGCACCGCAACCGAACGATCCCCTTTACCCAAGTCTTTGGCATCTTGAAAACACAACCTATCCCGGAATTGATTTGAATATCCGCGGAGCATGGCCGTTGACTCTTGGAGACTCGGTGACCCTCGCGATCGCCGATCAGGCGGTCAACATCTCGCATCCGGAATTGATTTCGCGCGCACAGGCTTCCCTGCATTTTAATTTCATCAACGACAGCACCGACCTGAAGCTGACCGACAAAGACACTCACGCAACCGCCGTCGCAGGACTCGCGTTGGCAACGAGGAACAACTCACTCGGCCTGGCGGGCGTTGCACCGGAATCGAGTTTTGCCAGTTGGCGCATTTTCACAACCAACGGCGCGATCACCGATGACCAGCACTTGATGAACATGTTTCAGTACAGCTCAAACAGTGTCGCTGTGCAGAATCATAGTTGGGCCAGCACAACTCGAAGCCCTTATTCCACTGGTTTCCTGACGCGAACAGGTATCGAACAAGCCATTGCAAATGGTCGTGATGGAAAGGGCATCGTAATGGTGCGCAGCGGCGGCAACCGCCGACTCGGCGGTTTCGAAGGCGGCGCTTACGTCAACCTTCATGGCAACGCCAATGATGATGGTTTTAGCGCTGATCCCAATGTGATCGTGGTGGCAGCCGCTCGGGCCGACGGTCGCGTGACGCGCTATAGCAGTCCGGGGGCGAATGTATTAGTGGCGGGGCTCAGCAATGAGTCTCTCGTGGACGACACGACTGCCAGCGACCCGGGTTATCCCACGCTCGTGACCACCGCTGTCGGCGGCAGTTACACGAACTTCACCGGAACCTCTGGCGCGGTCCCCCAAATCGCCGGGATTGCCTCGCTCATTCTTTCCGCCAATCCGAATCTCAGCTATCGCGATGTGCAACAGATACTTTTGCTGTCATCACGACATTTTGATCTCGCGGATCCGGATGTCCGCACCAATGGCGCCGGACTGCGCGTCAGCCACAACCTCGGCTTCGGTATTCCGGATGCGCGCACGGCGGTTTACTTCGCCAAAGCGTGGAATAATCGTCCAGCCCGCGTCCAGGTGAATTTCGCCAGTGAGCAGGTCAAAACCATTCCCGATCCTGGATTTTTAGTTGAAGCTGAAGGGAGCGGCGTCCCGCTCGATTTGTCTTCCATTCCCGCTCAAGTGCCGCGCCAGTCTCAACACCCCGACGTTGCACCCGGTGAGCTTCGACCAGCGGCGCCCGTCTCCAGCTTGCCAGTGGTTTACGTTGGGCAGGCCACAACGAACATAACGGCAAATTTAACGGGCAAATGCGCACTGATCCAACGCGGCGGCGGAGTCAATTTCACGGTGAAGGTCCAACGCGCCGAAGCAGCAGGAGCGAGCATGGTGATCATCTATAATAACGATGATGATGATTCTCTCTTGAGCATGAATCTTACAAATTTCGCGTCCATCCCTTCGGCATTCATTGCTTATACCGCTGGCAATGCACTTGCGCAACAGAGCCAGACCAACGCGAATCTCCTTATCCGGCTTGGTTCGCAATTGGCCACCTACACTTTCAACGTCACCAACCAATTGTCTCTCGAACATGTCGGAATGAAAATCCGCACCGACAATCTTCGCCGCTCCGACATTCGCATCACGCTCACCTCGCCGCAGGGCACGCAAAGCATTCTGCAACGGGTAAATAATGATCCGAGCACCAATGCGCCGATTGATTGGACCTACATCTCGAACCAACACTTTTACGAAAGCAGCGTCGGAACCTGGACTCTTAGTATGAGCGATGAATTCGTTGGCGCGACAGGCATCGTGCATTCTGTCGAACTTCAACTTTTCGGCGTGCCGATTACCGACAGTGATGCCGATGGTCTGGATGATGGCCTGGAGATGGCGCATTTTGGCAATCTCAACCAAACCACCAGCGATGATCCCGATGGCGACGGCTTCACGCATCTGCATGAATTGCTAATCGGCTCCGATCCGAACGTGCATAGCGGTCCAGTCATTACCGAACAACCCGCGCACCGCGTCAGTAATCTCGGTGGATCCGCTTCGTTCGAAGTTGAGGCCGGTGGAATGCAGCCGGTCGTTTATCAGTGGAGGTTCAATGGAGCGAACCTGGCCGGTGCCACGGAATCGCAGTTGACCCTCAACAACATTCAAAGCTCACAGCAAGGCAATTACTCCGTGGAAGTCAGCAATTTGGCGGGATCAATAGTCAGCTCAACTGCGCAACTGGGATTGTTCACCTGCTCCTTTGCGACACTTGCGTCAGAATCCAATTTTCCATTCGCAGGAGGGACCGGCTCCATTTCTGTGACGACCAGCAATGGCTGCTCCTGGAATGTCATCAACACGAATGACTGGATTACACTTACCTCTGCCACCAATGGTTCAGGAAATGGCACGGTTGATTTTTCTGTATCGGCAAACTACAGCGCGACCCGAACCGGCAGGATCGTAATCGCCGGGAACCTGGTCACCATTTCGCAGACAGGAGCTTTTCTACCTGAAACAATTGCCGGACAAAGCTTCACGTTTGTCCCTGTTCCCGCGAGCAGCAACAGTTTCATGGTGGTGATCTCTCATGATGGAACAAGTTTCAGATTCATTCCACTGAACGGCGCAGATCCGAGCGAAACCGGCAGCCTGACTTACAGCATCAATCCGGATGGAACTGCCACGCTTATGGTGGATGAAGGCCAGGTTGACCTCACCTTCACCGATGCTTCCACCGGAACGTTCACTGTCACTGATTCGGAAGGTTCATTTTCCGGCACATTTTCGATGTTGGAGACAGGTCCGGATTTCAACGGAGACGGTTACGTGGATTTTCTTTTCCAGAACACCAACCGGGTGTTGTTCACCTGGTTCATGGAGAGGTCAGTGTTCCAGCAAGCCAGCCTGCTTCGAGATGGAAAATCCTTCGCCAATATCTGGAGAACGGCTGGCACCGCTGATTTCAATCACGACGGCAAACCCGATATTCTCTTCCAGGACACTAGTAATCGTCTCGCCATCTGGCTCATGGACGGCACACAGCTTACCAGTTCTGTCCTGGTCAGAAATGGCACGCCTATCGGGCAGGGTTGGAGGAGTTTAGGCATTGGCGATTTCAATGGCGATGGCAACAAAGACATTCTGTTTCAGCGCGATACCGGCGCATTGGCTGTGTGGTTGTTGGATTCAACCGATTATGTCGGCACCGTGTCCTTGCGAAACGGTCACCCGGCTGGGAATGGCTGGCGCGTTTTTGCGGCTGGCGACATGAACGGCGATCGCAAATCTGACGTGCTCTTTCACAACACAGTTAACGGTAAGCTGGCGGTTTGGTATTTCGATGGCCTCACCTACATCAGCGCAGACTTTCTGCGCAACGGCTTTGCTATTGGCCTGCAATGGCGGGCCGCAGGTGTCGCCGATCTAAACAATGACGGCAAGCTGGACATCATTTTTCAAAACAAGAACACCGGCGCTCTGGCAGCCTGGTTGATGAATGGAAAAGATTTTCTCGGAGCGATCTCAATCAGAAACGGCAAAGCCGTCGGCCAGGGCGGAAAACTAGTGGGACCGAAGTAGGAGCCGCGGCGGTGGGGAAGTGGAGTGATGGAGTGTTGGAGTATTGACGCCCCATCACTCCATCACCCCACCTTCGGCTGCCTCTACTCCCAATTCTTCCCCATACCGTAACCACGCACAAAGCCGATGCACTGGGCAACTTCAGGAACAGAATGTTCCCAGTTGTATTCGTATTCCACGGAAATGTTTCCATCGAAAGCCATATCTTTCAGCTCATTCAAAATGGCTGGAATGTCGGAAACACCCGTCCCAAACGGGACATCATGCGAGCTTACCTTCCCAAATTCTTTCAGGTCTTTCATATGAGTACTGATCACCCGACCGCGCAGAATCTGCAGGCATTCGACTGGATTCAAACCTGAACGAACCCAGTGCCCCGTATCGGCACAAGCTCCAATACGGATGTCACGATTTTCGATCAGTTTCAGAACGTAATTCGGATCCCACAGTTTGTAGTCCGGCTTTTTAGGATTCTTGGCATGTTCATGGATGCCCACTCGAATGTCATATTCCTTCACCATCTTCTCGATGATATCCAGCGTCTCCTCAGATTCGGTGGTGATCGCGTAAAGATTCATCTTTTTCGCAAACTCAAACACCTTGCGCCACTCTTCTTCGGTTGGAGTGCTTTCCGGGCCGAACACGACACCGTAATTCACCGCTCGAACCTTGTATTCGTCGAGCTTGGCTTTGATCTTGGCGATCATTTCATCGCTCGCCGTGTGATCCCATTTCAGGGTCGGCTCTTCTTTGCTGAACTTCTGGCCGGGATAAAACTCGATGACTCTGCCACCCGCCTCGGCTGTTTTTTGAATGGCCTCCATCGCGCTAAAAAAGCGAAAGGTGTAAGCCTGGCAACCAATGAAAAACCCGCCTTGTTTGTATTCAGCGGGAATCGGATTCTCAGCTCGGGAACTGAGCGCAACCGCGAGCAACGCGACAGATACAATAATATTTTTTAGGATACGCATATTGATTTTAAGGGTTTTTGATTTAGCTGATTACTTCTTTTCCTCATTGGCACTCTTGTCCCAGAACGCCACGGCGAACAGGATCGTAATAGCAGCAGCCATGAGACATGGGAAAAGCCAGAATTCTTTCCATTGCGCCATCGTTTCGGAAAGCAGGGTTCCGGGAGCAGTGACTGTCTCTGCAGAAAACATTTTGCCGAATGATTGCCAAAACGTGAACGGCTCCGCGGCGGGCAGGGCCTGGGTCAGCTCATCTGACTTAGTCACCGTTTCGCCGAACCTCGCCCCGGCAATTCTAAATCCGAAAAACATCCCGACACCCTGGGTGAAGAACACGAGCATGGATTGAGCCTGCCCACGCGCTTCAGGGCCCGCCTGTTTGTCCGTGTAAATGAATCCCGTCACAAAGAAGAAGTCGTAGCAGATACCGTGGAGAATGACACCGAGCATAATCATCCAGACCACCGATTCAGGAGCACCGTAAGCAAATAACGCGTAGCGCACCACCCAGGCCAGCATCCCGATAATAATCATCCACTTCACACCGAGGCGGCGGAAAAAGAAGGGCACCAGCAACATAAAAAAGATTTCAGAGACTTGCCCCAGCACCATGGTGGAAGCAGGCGCCTTGAATCCAACGTGCGAAAGGAAGTTCGACGTGAATGCGTAGTAGTAAGCCAGCGGAATGCAGATGAGCGTCGAGCAAAGGATAAAGACGAAGAATGCCGGTTTGCCGAGCATCTTGAACGCATCGAACATCAAGAGCGCCTTCATGTTCACCGGTTTTCCACGGGCCGGTGGAGGCGTTGCGGGCAGGAAGAACGACATCACCCCGAGCAACACGGACGACACTGCCGCCAAAATGAAAATGTTCGTGCTGGCCGACCAGTTCAAACCGCCGACAATCAATCCAGCCGCGATCCAGCCGATTGTGCCCCAGACGCGCAGCGCCGGGAACTTGTTGCGATCGTCAATATTGGTGAACGCCACCGTGTTGCTTAAGCCAAGGGTCGGCATGTAGCAAAGCATGTAACCAATGAACAGCCAGACCAACGTTCCCCCCTGCCCTTTGGCGATCAGCGCGGGTGCTGCAAATAAAAGCCCTCCCCCGACCAGGTGCAAAATGCCCATGGCTTTTTCCGAATTTAAGAAACGATCCGCGACCAACCCAAGAAACAGTGGTGCGATGATCGCTGCAATTGGCGCGCTGCCATAAGCATCACCGATGATGTTGGTAAGATTGTTGGTGGCAAGGCAAACGCCCAGCGTGGCAAACCAGCTTCCCCAGATAAAAAACTGAAGAAACATCATGATGGAGAGTTTGATGCGGATAGAAGAATTCATAAACGGTAGCGCGAAAATAGGAAAACCCCTTCCAAGTGGCAAGCGCGGAGAGTTTGAGATATGCAATTACCAGAATCCGGCACTGGGGTTATTTTTCATCATCAGCCTGGTCGGGATCTGTGCCGGGGGGAAGGTCTTCGAATTGCAGGAAGTGTTCGGGCCGCAGCGGTTCTGAAACTTTGTTCTCTTCACTGAACCATTTACCAAGATCCAACAGTTTGCAGCGGTGCGAACAGAATGGTCCATATTTTCCCTCGAACCAATTCCCCGCTTTCTTGCAAGTTGGACACTTCGCCGGTTTCATGAGTCAAGACCGCCCAAGTGCAGCACGGGTACCGCTCCATCGTGTAAATGACTCGTTTTGCGCATGTTTCAAAGCGGGTCAAAATTGTTCAAAACTTTACCGTTTTTTACCGTTTTTTACCGCTCTTTGTTCTTTACCGTTTGTTTACCATTTCTTTACCGGTTTTTACCGATCTTTACCGGCAACCCAACGGGTGTCTGCGGTAAGCGATTCATTCTGCTTTACTATTCGCGCATGTCATCAGGATTCAAACCCGCGCTCGCACACCATTCGCGATAGGCAAAGGGTGAGATTTCGGATGGCTTGATTTCGCTGCGCCCGCCCCAGAAAACATTCGTGTAGCTGACCGGAATTCCGCAGTTCTTCAAATGCTCGTCAATGGCGGCTTTGTGAGCGAGCACCATCGGTTTCTCCATTCCATGAGCAACACCCATGACATTGACGTCATGAAACTCCGGCCCCCCTTCGCGCCAGTAAGCATGGGTCATGATGTAATGACGTCCGACTTCCCTGCCCGCTTCGATTTCCCGCCCCGGCGGCACGGCCCAATGAAACAAGGCATTGAACCGCGTGACGCGATCCCCGTCTTTCAAGGTTTTAACATGTTCCAGGAAGGTGGAAAAGCGGCCGACGATATTTCGGCGATTCAGGTCTTCAGCAACTTCGATGAATGTTTCCAATGGAACATCGGCTTCCGCTGCGCGAGCGCGCCAGATATCCGGCACGATTTCTTCCGACTTAAACTCGCGTTTCAATACCGTCAGGATACGCCATTCGAGTTCATTCAAAGTGGCAATGGAAACCTCGGTAACATTCGCCGGCACTTCAGCCTTCGCTCCCGGTTCCATGCCGCGACGACGAATATGGCCCACGCCAAGCGCAAACAAACGCTTAGCCGGCATGAGACGGTAATGCACAGCACCGGTTTGTTGCATCAGGAACTCGCAATGTTTCCGCAATGAATAGCCCTGTGGAACCTTGAGCGTTGTCCAGAGTTTATAATTCGAACCGGGGGTTACTGCATCCGTTGAACGAGTGACCACATGTCCGGAAAAAGGATCCTGCTGGAACATGTAATCGAACGCAGCATCCAACTTCTCCTGCGGCACTTCCCACGCGACCAGGGAACCTTGAGCGAGATTGGTAGCCAGCAACGTCTGGCGCACCCGGCGGATCGTTCCCCCTTCCAGCATGGCCCGAATGCGCTCGATGACTACCGGGAGTTCAACTCCCGATTGCCGTGAAATCTCCCCCAACGGATCGCGTTGGAATCCCTGGATCTTATCTTCGGAGACAGCGAGAATTTTCTGATTGATCGGGTCACTTATTTCAAACGGCACACTGATCGAATTCATTCGGACCTATTTAACTACGGTTACCTGGGGTTGACGATTTATTAAACAATCCGGCCTTACGGCTCTGAAGGTGGCGGCACCTGAATCACACGATAGAACTGCATTGATGCACCTTCTATTGGTGGTGAAACATAGTCAGATACTGAGCCAACAGCAGTGATTACTTCCTCAGTGACCCAAGTAATCAGATCAGTTGAAACCTGAATCTCATAAGTTTGACCAGGCACACTGTTCCACTGGAACTTGACGGAACCATCCTCAATCACTGGTCCGCTGATGATCTGCAACGGCTGACCACTCAGGAGAACACCGTTGGGCGATGAAACGACGGCGTGGATCGTGAAATCCAGATCAAATGCTTCATTGTTCGGAACGGCCAAATACCAGGTTCCATTGAGCTCAGGCAAGCTGCCGTTGGTGTTAATGACAATCTGTTCCGGACTGATTCCAGCATTGCTGCTGATCCAGTCGTAATTATCGAGTGTCGGTAAATCGCCAAACCGCACAAGGAGATCCCCGTCGCCCGAGAGGTTGAATAGTTCAAACAACACTGAAGAATTCGTCTGATCAATCACGAAACTATAGAAGTTGGTGATCGCTGTTCCAGTTCCAGCGATGCCATTGGTTGGCGCCCCGGAGATTAACGGAATGATGTTTATTGGAGGCTGCTGTATTTCGGGCGAAACAGAGGCCTGGATCGTGAAATCCACATCGAACGCTTCGTTGTTCACCACCACGAGATACCAGGTCCCATTCAAGTCGGGCGGGAACATGCCACCATCCACAAGAATTTCTTCCGGAAAAGTCCCCTCATCAGGGTTGGCGATATCGTGGTTCGCACGAGTGGGGAAAGATCCCCGACTTACGAGCAAATCAACGTCTCCGGTGAGATCAAAGATTTCGAACAATGCCGATGAATTGGTCTGATCAATGACAAAACGGTAATAGTTGGTCAGCAACGTTCCTGTATATGAAATACCATTCACCGGAACACCTGGTGTAAGGTCAATGATATTGAAATCGCTTTCGAAGTACTCGGTAGCCTTCACTGAGTAATCCACAGGCACGGGTTCAAGGTTGAGAACACCAATGTACCAGGTTCCCGGCCCCAGATTGACCGGCGTTGAACTTGATGAGACGACAATCAATTCATCCGAGTTCCCAATGTTCTGACTACCATAATGGTAACTACTGTAACTGGGCACCGGCGCTCCATATCTAATGTAGAGATCCGCGTTTCCAGTCAGGTTCAGCAATTCAAACGTAGCCATGAGGGCTCCGGGTGAAACGTTAAACTGGAAGTACTGCATCGCATTTCCAGAAGGAGCGTTCGTGTTAAATGCGATCGCATTCGTCAGTGCTGGAATACCGGCAACAAAGTTGTCCACAAAATCGAATTTAACGAGCACCGTGAAGTTATTGCTGTCGGTAGGATTTACGTTTCGAACTCCTAAATAATAGCGCTGCCCCGGCTGCAGTAATGGGGCACTCGTTGTATCGAGAGTTCGACTGGGGGTCGGAGTTTGCAGAAGACTGAAATCTCCGAACCCAAGGCCGGTTGGTGGGGTGCTTTGGTTAAACAGCAACTCAAGTTGCCCACCCGTCAGACTGGTCAAAAAGTTAGTGGCGTGGGCTGCCGAAACCGGAACATCTACGACGAAATAACGGATCTCATTTGAAACTACAGTGCCCGTGGCTGTAACACCGTTCAGCAACAACTGTGGCGTTGGCGCTGTGGTCGTATCGCCCAGAATGGTTAACTGCAACTGCCAACTAATGATGTTAGCGTTGATCTCGGCACCGAGGCGATTATCCCAAACTTCGAGGATCCAGTCGCCTTTGGCAGGTTCTCCCGTCAACAGGCGAAGAGATTCTTCAGGGTAGAAATAATTACCTGAAACCCTCTGTATGAGAGTCATCCCATCAATCCAAACACCATTCGTGAGCGCCGCAATATCTATGGTAAAATCTGTGCCTTCCGGTTGGAAGAAAGTCCTGAAGGTATTCCAATTCGGTTCCGGCGTCAGAGTAGTAAGCACCCCATCTATGATGATTGTTGCCCGTGCAGGTGCATCGGTGGGATCGCTTGAGTCCGCAGGTGTTCTGTAACTAAATTTTAGTTCATAGGAGGTTCCTGGTCCATTCGTATAAGAACGGGTAATCGCGCCCAACGGTTCATTCGCCCCACCAAGCAAGTTATTCAGGGATAGAACGTTTGCCCCATCCACGGCCAAAGGCGTTGTCACCACGCTGGCGTTAGGCGAAGTGACAGTCCAGTCTTCAACGACACTTCCCGGAGGGACCTCCCCTGGGGGAATACCTTCAAAGCTGTTTTCAGATCGGGTAGTGACAAAAGCTCCCAAATTGGTTGCACCAAAAGGAGGTAGAGCAAATTTGATCAATTCGGGGAATAGATTCGTGTTTTCAGTAAACACAATATGACTCACCGGTGAAAAAATCGCCTCCTCGAGCAAGAAGAAGTTGTCGATGAGCATGTTGGCAGTCAATCCGTCTATTTTCAACGAGGTGCCCACTCCAGCACCAACAAATGGAATGCTGTTCATTTGCCAACCGGCTGTTCCGGAATGCACTACCGGAGCCAAGCTCCCTACCTGAACTCGAGCGGTGGGAGGAAACGTATTTGTTGGGCTCGCACGATAGATATAATTCAAGGTGTATTGCCGGCCTGGTTGAGTCGGCAAAGTCCTTGAGATTGAACCGCTCCTAAGTTCGAGGTATTTATCTCCTTGCTGCGCAATTGCGTTGTCACTGGTGACGGTAACCTGGTTGCTAACAACACTCCATCCTTGAAATGTATTGGGGGCGGAGACGTTACCCGTAAAGCTTCCTTCGAACTTACTTATATTCAGATTAACATCCTGATCGAAGGTCGTTGAATCGCCTCCCAATCCTGTTGTGCTTAAACCACCTCGATTTTCGAAGAGCAAAATACGTGTTCCACTTGGGCTCACGAGATGCAAAGACAGATCTGACACGCGCGGATGGTCTATCCGAACGCCGACCTGGACATCGCCGACCAGGCCAGTATTGGTCACAGTAATTACCGAGTTGGTGTAGGCATCATCAATGAGGGGTGCTCCATTTGTCATGCCATAGGTCTTGTAGGTTACGTCCGACAGGTCCAATCCAATTCGAGTGAACCAGCATACCGGATCAATCACGTTCGCCCCGGGATTTCGATACATGATGTAATAAACACCCGGGGTGAGAGGTGGCAGGTCTCCAGTTCCAATGCGTAAAGCTCCGCCTGGCGCGTTAAAGATCGCTTTGTAATCGTAGTCCGCAATCGTGGGCAACGCTTCTCTGCGCACGTAAACTTCAATCGTCCCTCCGCCAGTGAAAGAGACATTAACGGTCAGGTTCGTGGCAAAGTTTGGAACAGTGACGGCATCGTACCTTTGATTATTAGCAAAAATCGGTTTACAAACGGGTTTGCGAATAATTTCAGACCCACCATTGCTTGAGTCATCCTCCGGCTGAGGTTCAATGTAGAAACTGAAGTTCAAGACCTGACCAGTGTGAGTGAGTGCATTGTCAGAAACCGTAAAAAACCACAAACCACGAGTCTTTTCGCCAACGAAATCTGCCAGACTACCCGGCCCATCAGATGGATGCGCATAAGGGGTATCTCCTTCGTTCAAATCATTATAAATATTCTCGATAATGCCGCTCGATTGCCCACCAGGAAACCCATGATTATTCAAGATAACGGATTTGCCGATTCCCTGTTTGTAAAGCACTCCGACAAGATCTCCAAATAGTTGATGGTCAAATTCGTTGGTAACAATAATTCTGCGAATTGTGCGATCAAACGGCACAATGCCAAAAACATCGGTATGGCCTGGAGCATCGGGCGAACCGTCTTTGATTTCTGCTGGTATGGGAAAGAAAAGGGGAACTACGTTTCCATTCTCATCGCTGGCAAAAGGTAGTTCGCTTGATATCGCGAGAATACTAAACTCTGACGCCCGCTGGTCTTCAGATTTCACCCCGATGTAATAAACCTGCCCAGGCGTCTGCGGCTCGTCTGTAAGGATGATTAATTCGTTTCCGCCACGTTCCACCGATTTGTGTGCCAAATCAATAGCTTCAATATCTAAATTCAACAACGCCGGATCTGTTGAAACATATAGATCAATATCAGATTCCAAATTGCGCAGGCTCGGAACCTGGTAATCCCTGACATTAATACCAGACAAATTGATTCCTCCAAAGACTGCAAATGCAACGTTCGAATAACCGAAAGTGTTGGTGAAGGCATAAAATAACCACTGATTCAAAGTTCCGTTTGTTTGCACCTCATACGGGTTGTTGGCCCCCACGCGCTGCTCCATCATTATAGAGAATGAATATCCTTCACCTGCTGCGCCGCCGTTCAGGTTGGTCATTGACGTTACGTTCGCCTGAATATCGGCGGTGATAACCAGATTACTGAGAGTAATCGCATTTGTAATGGTGAGATCCCCGATGGAAACAACGAGAGCGTAGTCTTGCTTGATTCCGTTTGTTTGCGCCGTCACAGCGTTCACATTGACTCGTCGTCCGATGATACTCACCGCATAGCGCGCATTCAGAGGACCATTCAGGTAAACGTTTTCGACATTGTTAACAATGTCCCTCTCTGAATTAATGACAACAGGAGCGTTCGTGCCGTCGACAAAGAAATTAATATCTGAATAATCCCCCCCGCCCGGAAAATTGTTACCGAAATACACGTCGCCCGTGTCCAGATTCGTCACTACCAGATCCAGATCATTGACCAACTTAATACCGACGGCCGGGTTGCCTGGAGGATCGGTCCAAACAAGCGAAAAACGGAGGGCAGACTCTTGCGCGTCCTCAGAGAGCAGAATTTCCCGGGTGTGTTGCTCATCGGTAGCCAATGCATTTGTCTCCGATTGATCAAAAAACATGATCCCCGCTGTATTCGTTCCGCCACCGGGAAGCATCCTTCCGAGATTCGGTAACCCCCAGCCCTGATAGTTGATATTGTTTTTGATATCCAGATCGTAGAATGGCCCTGCTGATCGAGCGCTGTTGATCAGCAAAGCTTTCATTAGTGCCGGGCTTGCGTTGCTCACTGCCGGAGATATGCGCGTCTCGAGATATTCCTGCAATAAAGCCAACATGCCGGATACCACTGGTGCGGCCATACTGGTGCCCGTTTCATACCGGTAGTGAGGCGGCGGGCCGTTAGGGCCGATGAGATCATTATTCATCCCCTCCAGCACCTGCATTGAATCGCCCAGATTATTGGTCGTAAATAAAACCGTTCGAATATCGAACCTAACGGTCGAAGAACTTGTATTTACGAAATCATAAAACCATTCAACGCCACTGCTGAAACCTGCATCACTGTCCTGCAGATACAGCGCATTCGTTCCAGAAAAATTAGCGGCATCGGTTGAAGGATTAAGAGTGAAATTGGTGTAGAGTTGTAAGGATGGGAATGGCACAGCCGAGTGTCCATTTGGCAATGCTTCTATCCAGAATTCCACCGTATTGTTCGGAACGAAGAGTGCATAGCTGTTTGTCTGACCGGCACCAATTACCAGATTTGTAAATACGCGCCCGGAAATGTTTGTGGGATTGTAATATGAATTGGTATCCCACTGCCCCGAACGGGTGGAGACAACGAATGTTCCTGGCGCGACCACATCCGGTTTAAATCGCCCAAAGTCTCCCTCGATGCCGATACCGACGTTGCCACGACCAGAAAACCGGGCCACCTGATTCGATGAATCAGTTAGCGGGAGGTATTCAGAATTGGTCGTCACCGTGCCAAACGAATTCGTCCGAGTAATCCGGTTGGTAATTCCTCGTGGAGATTCTATCGCCCCAACTGTTATTACGTTTTTTGCCGTCGCAGGCGAGGCAACTCTGCCGGGAAAGCCACCTGAGCCTCCACTATTACCGCCGCCACCATTCCCTGCTGCGAACACGAACAAAACAGGTTGCGATCCCGTCACGCCAGGGATTGCGTCACGAACTGCGGCATCAAAACTCGCCGATGCCGAGTTGTATCCAAATGCCCCGATATAGTGCCAACTATTATTGGAGATAAGCGCGTTAGTCCTTCCGAATAGAAATAGATTAGTACGTGCAGCAAACTCCTGCATTTCCCAATCGAAAAACTCGAACAGATCCTGCGACAGAATGCTCGCTCCATCGGCCATTCCGCGGAATTGAGCACCCACTTCTGAACCAATTGCATTGGTAGCTGGAAAAGGTCCATTTGCACCGCTGCTGGCAATGATTCCAGCCACATGAGTTCCATGTCCATCCACATCTGTGGCCAGAGTGCGCGCACTAACATGCACACGATTCGTCAAATCCGGATGGCTCACGTCCACGCCGGTATCATTAACGTTCACTAAGACATTCGTTCCCGTAAGCCCGAAGGTATTGAACAGATTGCTGGAGTTAGCCGAAACGCCAACACGCACGCGCGCCAAGTCGTTCGCCGTGACCCGGTCCGTATGAAACTCAATATTCTGTACCAAAGGGAGTTGGGCCAGTGCAACCAACGCCTCACTGGGAACTTGAATGATCAACTCCGGACCGAAAGGAGAACGTTCTTTTCCAATGATTCGAGCATTCACAGCCTGCAACGCTTCCATTACAAGTTGTTCTCCTCCGGGAAAAAGGGTGACCCGCAAAGCAGCTCCAGCTTCAAATGGCTTATTCTCAATCGCCCGTTCCAGTACTGCTGTATCCAGTTTAAAATAGGGTTCGTAAGGCAACACCGATTGCGTCTGAGGCAGAGATGCCAATTTCCGCGCGCCGGCGGCTGCAACTCGCACCAGATAGGCATTATTTGGAACGTAAGAAATAATCTCCGCATCGGCCGCCCGCAGTTGAGCGCGAAATGCATCGTTTAGTTTCTGACGAGACTGGATAACGTAGCTGCCTGGATCTTCTGTGGCGCGAAGTTCTCGCGGAATGGCAAGTGGCTGGTCGGAACTTGTGTCAATCAACGCATTGCGAAGCAGCAATCCTTTCTCGTTTCTGCCGAGTTGGCTGGCAGTCTGTTCAGTATTGTTGAGGCGATAACGCAAGGGGTTCTCGACATCAACAGCTTTGGCTCGAAATTCTTCCAGTGAAGTCGATGCAAGGAGCAATACAGGCGCAATCACCGGCAGCGCCGAGGATTGGTCCCTCGGAACATCAACGTTGTTGGTTGAGGTGCTTCCCTCTTCCCCTGAGGCTCGTTGGCGTCCAGTCTGGCGATCGCCCAATTTCCAAAAGGCTATCGCCCCGATAAAACAAACCGCGCTGATTAATGCCCAGGTTTTAAATTTTAGCCGCATAAAAGTATCCTATTCTATCAGTGTTTCGCCACCTGCCCAGTCATTAACAGCATATCGCCTGCCTATTCCTCCGAAATAATCTGGAAGCTTTCGACGACTGCTTTCGGATTCTGGGGCGTGCCTTCCACGCGTAAAACGGTTTTGGTCACTACTTCACCTGCAATCTGGTAATTAGTGCAAATGTTCTGTAAGTAGCGACTGCCCAGAGGCGGGCTGATCACAATAGAATTCTGGGCGGGCCTTAATGCCTGGCCATAAGAGTAAACAACGTAACGCGGTTGTCCGACTTTCAACAACGAGAGAATCTGCTGCGGGATGCGTTCTACTGCGGCGTCATTCAATCCGTGCATTAACTGTTGCGAACCAGGTTGATCCCCCAGGAAAAGAAATGGTGATCCATTGGTTCCTGTTCCAATCGTCAGTTCAGGCGCGGATAAAATATCTCCGATGGATTCAAAAACTTGATTGGGCCGGGCGGCGCGTGCCGCGTTGATTGCATCTACGATGCTACTTAACTGCCGTGACGCCGGGTCAATCTGCAACGGTGCGAATGCAGGATATTTCGTGGGGCTGAAAGTTGTTGCACTATTACTCAACACCTGAACACCACTCAGAACTGCCGACCATGATGCGATCTCACTCTGATTGACGGACAGCAATCCACGCGCGGCATTGTCATTCGGCGCCGCCGAAAAAACGTCCAATAATGCCCAATCATTCGTTGGATGTGTATCGCGACTGCCGGACCACTTGCGCCAAAGATTCGTTTCCGCCACTCGGGACTTCAGGTAGATCGTCTGCCATGGAGTCCCTCGATGAACCCGTCCCATCCAACCGACATTCGGAAATTTGTTGGTGGGGAAATCCCAGTCGTCGGACCAACGAACCATCGGATCTTTCAATGCCAACTCGTAGTTCGTTTCTGGATCCACGGATTCCTCCGCGTCGGGGTTTTTAGTGGGAACTCGCTTACCACCCCACGGATTATAGCGGTTGTTGATTTTGCCCAGGTTATTCTTGGAATACTGTGAATAGGACTTGATCGGAGGCGAAAGCAACTCCGGTTCAGACGGCCTGCGAAAATCCTGCAAGTCAGCTATCATGTAATGCACCAATGGATCATTCGCCTGCAAGGCATGACGGAAGTACAACGTTCGGGTTGGATTAAATGGAGATTCCATTTGGTTTGTCGGCGTCAAATTTTTCGACCCATAAATAGGAGTGCGACCAAGAAAATGTAAGAATTCGTCGATCTGCTTTTTCTTATCCCCTCCCCCGCTCTTGGGGCTGAAATTTTTCCATAAATCGTCAACTTCCGCTTCGGTAATCGGACCTCCACCCTGGGAGATTTGGAGTTGCCAGTACACACCCTCGGTAGGCTTATCAAGCTGATTACCGCCAAAACGATTTGTAAGCCAAAGGCTGTTTGGATTGAAAATTGATCCACCTCCTAAAGGATAAGAATCTTCCTCCTCCGACGTAATTAGATATTTAGATAGGTCAATATGCGTCACCACATTCCCAAGGTTCACAAAATCTAAAACCCGGCCGGATTGCAAATGCTCTACGATGGCAGCAACCTGATTTGTGATCGTCAATCCCCAATGCGGAACATAAAATCCCTTCCCTCTTTCAAACGCGGCATTTGTTTTGGCGGAAGTAAACGCGGGAATACCAGATGGATAGTTGATATATTGGGACTCCGGCAGAAAGATGATCCCTTCATTTGTTGTTAGAAAAGAGTTTGGATTCAGCGCTGTTCGGAACAGCGCCCCAGGAATGAAGGCAGGATTCCGTGAAAATGAAGGACGCACACTATTCGTTCTCGAAATCTCAACCCCAAACTCATTTGTAAGCACCGCTACATAGCTATTTGTGAATCGTATCCGGATATCTGCCGTAAAAGCAGAGGTATACGAATTCCAAAACTCTGCGCCGATGTAATTGGTAATCCCGACAACATACATCTGGTTGGTTTCATTGGGTTTAGTTTTTGGATCTGAGTCCGGTTTGCGCAGCTCCAATTTCCGAGTCAACTGCACCACGGTTTCAATTGATAACTCGTTGAAATTAGGCAACCCCTTTTTAGCACTCACCACCCATGGCACACCGACTACATTTAAGTCCGACGTCGCCGGATAATCAGCGATCGCATCACGACCTGCTGAAAGATTCAGATTTGTGAAACCCTGCTCAAACAGAGTTAAACCATCCGTGGTCACTTCCTCATAGCCGGTGATAAAAATATCTGTCCCCTTCCTACTGAACTGCGGGCGAAATACAACTGGATAGTTCGTCACGGTGCCATTCGAAAAATCATTCGTGCCAGCCGAATAGATGTTCGCCGCCAACTGCAACAAGCGGTGCACCGTGGGCGTATATTGGTTTGTCGGATAAACCATGATGTTGGTGAGATTGAAATTCGTGCCCACCGGTAAGCCGCCAATGTAATGATTCACAGCGTCTGCGCGAATCAGGCTTTTTTGGATGAGAGCCTCAGCCGCATTGGTAAAAAAGCTAAGGGGCTTCCACGGAATAAAGTTCGTTTGGCTTGCCAACAGATTGGGAGGATTGTTGGTGAAATTATCATAGTTCAGATGAATCTTGGGGTATGCTTTTCCCGCTATGACATACGTGTTGTTCGTGTCTGAAGTGGTTCCCAACTGGCTCAACAAACGGGCGAACGTTTGGTTATCGAAACTGTTCGATCGTGCTGCCATAGTCGAAAGACGTTGAACGAAATCCGGAGAAGTTTTGTTGGCATCGAACAACTCCTGGACGTCGCGATACGAATTGGTGCTTTTGCTGCCGGACCAGGGTCGTGAAACCGGATCTCTCGGATAAAACATCCCAGATGTCTCGTTTGTAAGAGCCAAATGACTGCTCATCAACGGGCCATCAGAATAGGTGTCAATATCGTCATTCTCAAGTTGCAGGTAATTGTTGGATTGCGGAAAAATTTGAGCCGCTGATAAAAGGGTTCCAGCGTGCGCTGAGTTGGGGTTGGACGGATCTCTTCGATATCGGAATTTCAAAATATCAAAGGCATCATCAAACGAACCACCGCTGTTGTTGTCATTGATGTCTGTTCGATAGACATATGCAGCAGCGTTTTCATAGAGATTCGGATTCAAATCCTCTAAAAACGCTGCGAGATTCAATTCCCAGGAACCGACGCCCTGATTTCGCATGAACCCGTCCCCTTCCTGCATGTCCTGGCGCATGGGACCGGCGGTCCCTTTCACGTAATTATGCATGAAATTAATATCGAGAGTCCTGCCTTCAGGCAGAGCGACAAAGAGATAACGACCAATGAAACGGTTGGTGGGGGAATGACGATATTGCGGTTTCTCCAGAACGCCGATCCACTCCGGATCACCCCACATAAAGACGTTGGTACCAATCTTGTTTCCATCGACATCAAAAACAAACTGTGGGCCATTTGTGTCAAACCGCCCGTTGCGGTTGAAATCGAGATAAAAGCGAAAATCTAATGGTCCGGTTTCATTCGTTTTGATGTAAACCGGCGGACGCGGGTCGTAGAACAGGTTGTAGATATTGAGAATCTTGTCTTCCTCATTTGCCCATTTGGTATCGCCGTTATCCTGAAGTTCATAATTCACATTCAACAAGTCAGTTTCACCGGAAGAAAACCCCTCTGCCTTGATGTAATTCCGCGTCATCAAAAGGTCATAATTCAGCATGTTTGTCGTCGCGATCATGCGACTGACAATTTCAGCTTCAGCGCGCGCCATGGCGGTGTCGGCCATGAACCTGGAATCGGTCTGCGTCAGCGAAACGTTTACCGCAGCTTTGTCGCGCCGGGTCAAAACAAGGAATGCCACGGCCAGGAACGTGATCACGGAAAGCATGATCAACGTGATGACAAGGGCTACACCGCGTTGTTGGTTAAATTTCATCGGACAGCAGTACGAATTGGAATTTGGCGGCGGAAAATGTGAATTTTACCCGCGTTATTGGTTAAAAAGCGCCGAATAGCGTCTTCATTGCGACCAGGAAGCAAAGAATCAGCAATCAAAGGACGAAGCTGGTCAAGCGCGCGGGGATCAAGTATCCCCAATTCAAGATCGATACTGGCCGGCACCGAAGCACCAGACAGATTCATCCGGTGCAAGCCCTTGAATAAATCATTAAGATAAACTTCAGGCGGCATATCGTTTGTAAATGGACGCCCGTTCTTGTCATACATGGTGACCTTGAAATGAACCACTCCATCGGCCAGTCGCCGCATGGTTCCACTCGTCACCATTGTTAACGTCGGACCATGGAACGTGCGCATGTGCTGAGAACTTAAATTGGAAGAATTGGTGCGAAAGCTGTAAAGAGCGCCGACGATAATATTATTGGTGACGTCCAAACCATCGGTATGAACAGAAGAATTCAATACGCGGTAGCCCATCGCTTCCCAATCCCGTTGATTCCTAAGAAAGAAAAATGTCTGAAGAAAAAGGGTCTGATCCTCCCCGCCCGGCGGCGTGTATATTACCGGATCAACTTTCGAATGCAGTTGCACCTGCGCATTGGTAATATCCCAACGATAAGCCGCAGCCATCTGCTCAACATCGCGGGCGATGAAATCCATGGCTGCCCGCCCGGTTTCCATAATGTCATTTTGGCCCAACCCGGTTCGGAACGCCCGTTGAGTTTGATTAAACATCAGCATCAAGCTGAGCAGGATCAAAAGCAGCAGTGTGCTGGCGACCAACATTTCGATCAGCGTCAACCCGCTTTGCTGGCGCCTTCGAATTTGAACATGGAGCGATCGGGTTTTCATCACTTTCTATCCTGAAAATATCGAGGTGTAAAAAAGCTCAGCGGGGCGTGATCGTGATTCATCTTTCCGCTCACCATGGCGCGAAAGACTTTGCGGTTCGGGCCTGGGGCTCCACTGGGGAGCAATGGCCACTGGCAAATCACCCGCACTTCATACAAGTTGACCGACAACGCATTCGTGTAAGGTTCAAAATGATCTGTCCCAATCAGAGGGGCGACTACCGCTGCCACTTCGGTTGCGTTCGTTCCCCAATCGAGCGGAATCACTTCAGTGGTAATTTGATACGCGAAAGCAAAGTCCTTGGATGCGCCACCTGTTTCAACCGCGGCACCACTCAAAGCACGGACACGCGCGATGACACTAGTCACAGGAGCGCCACCCGAAGGTCCAAAAGCCTTCCCATAGGGCAAACTTAACAACCCCACGATGTTGCTTCCAGCAGGGTTCAGAAGATTTGCATAGTAATCGAAATTGGTGTCGAAGGTCGGAGTATCATTTACTAGTGTGACCACCCCAATGGCATCCACGTTATTGAGAAGGTCATCCATTCCTTGAGAGCCATTCCGAATCAACTCTAAAAAGTAAGGTCCATCCTGGTTGATGATCGTTTCCTCACGGTTCTCTTTCTGTGCCGTTAAACCGGTGGGAAGGACACCAATGATGGCAACGAGAGCGAACCCGATGATCGCCAGCGAGATGGCGATCTCGATCATGGTAAAGGCGCGTTCCCGCCTCACCGTGAACTGTTTCAGATGCGTGGTTCTCATTGTATTTCCATCCTCTCCAGCTTTGCCCGACCGGTCAGCGAATCAACGCGGATCAGCGTGAAATTGGTTCTTGTTGCCTCACGGTACCCGGTTTGAACGACATCAGGCGCCAACGGTCCACCGGCACTGTTGGTCAGATAAAAAATGCTGCCGGGCGATAGTGTAATAAACTCATCTTGCAGACTCACCAATCCTCCTTGTGGATTGAAGGCGATGTAAGGCAATTCGAATTTTCTTGGAACAACGTTGGTTATCTCGGTAGAAGGGAATACAAAGGACCGGCGCTGAAACGGGCGCACTTCGAATTGCCGAGTCTTGTCATAAGGATCAACGATGGTTTCAAACAGATTGGTAAGCAAACTGAACTTGTTCGTCTCAATCAAAACTCCCTCCGGCAAACTTCGCCATGCTGTCAGGTAATTGGTAGCATTCCGTCCAATTTGATCGCCCAGGGTACGTTCAACATAAAGGGCGTAGGAAGTGTATTGCCCGTTCAACAAGGTGTTCGCTTGTTTTTTACTTACTGGGTTTAACGCGTTGAAGGGCACAGCGTTGACGCCACTCCAAAATTCCGGCGGAACGAAAACCATATACACAGTTGTTCTACCGCTGATGGCTTTCTGTCGGGCGTATGCAACATCATCCAGCAACTGCCGGGTCGCGGTGGACATGGTGTTCGATTTGGTTAAACCATTGATGGCGGGAATTGCGATCGAAGAAATGATGGCGATGATGATGATCACCACCAACATTTCGATAAGGGTAAACGCCAGCACGCTTCGCACTCGAGCAGAACTTCTTCCGAAAACGGACGTGGCAGCTCCGCTTTGGCTGAGATTCGGTTGAGACAAGTTCAAGCGCATGACATCAAATTCCTATTTACTGGACCAACTCAGGATATTATCCTTGTTGACGCCTTCATTGGCCTTCGCATTCGCGCTGGCTGTACCATCGGGGCCGAACGACCAGACCATCACCCCGCCGTTATATTCAAAGTTGTCAATGGGCGCACCGGGAGTGGCAGAAAACAATCCGTTGTGTCCTTCTGCGGACGTGCCTTTTTGAGAAACGTCCCGGAACCGGTACAAACCATCCCACGTTTTCCCGTCGTAATTCATATCCATTGAAATGATGTATGGGTTCCCCCAGGGATCGCGATAGACCAAATCGGGGCCTAATCCAGGCGCACCAATGGTTCCAGTGTCCTTTACTGTTAGAACACCAAGCTTACGCGGATTTCTCTGAAAATTAACGTTGCTCGTCGGGTAAGGGACCGGCCCGCCAGCACCATCGAAAGGCTTGTCCCGATAATATTCAAGGTTCAGAAGAATGGCCATGACTTCGGAATTGCTGAACTCATGATCTCCCCCCGCAGTTGTGGTGACTATAGTGGGCAACGTCGCAGTGGAACCCGCCCGCATAGAAACGTTTCCATTCCCTAAAGCGCTGTTGTAGATCGTTCCAAATGTGAAATCAGGACTGGCTGTTGACGTAGCCTCTTTCGAGGTCGGGTAACGGCTATATTCGGCGTAATATTGATTCACTGCCGCGACAATGCCCTGCATATCGCTGCGGGCGGTCGTGATCTGCCCCTGAAGCTTCACTCTCGCCAAAGCCGGCATCAGCATTCCAGCCAGAATTCCAATAATGGCAATCACGACCAGCAGTTCAATCAGGGTGAAACCGCGCGCCATGGCAGAAGACATTTTTTTCGAAAGAGGATTCTTACAGGGTGTTTTCATTTTGACAGGAAACGAGAGCGTTACAGTTTTTCGACAAATCTTTGGGATCCAACTTTGCTGATTCCATTCGATCGCAAGCTTTTCTGATCTGGCTATTGGTTTCGTTTTCATCGTTATTCCTTCCAGTTAGCGATTCTATTTGTTTTGGAACCCACAATAATATCTGCCCACAAATCAAAAGAGGCTGGGTTGTTGGTCGCTCCTTTTGAAACGTAGCGCCAGGTGTTCACGCGTCTGCCGAAATCGTTCATGACCTCCGGTTCGGCAGGACCTTCCACAGGAACAATCAATACATTTACTCCACGAACCCGGCTATACTGGTTTGTTTTCAGATTCGAAAAATAGTTTTTTGCCGTTTCGGGGTTGGAATTGGCAAAACCGGTTACACCAAAAACATCTTTGATTTCTGAATCTGAAATGGGTGCGTCCCCCTGGATAGTGCGGTATTGAGTCCCATCATAGCGGGTTCCGGACAATTCATAAAACAGGGGAGGCAATTCCGCTTTTATATCCCCATTCGCCTTTAAACCGCCGGGAGGATAAAAATGCTGATCGTTCTGGTATCGTTCAATGACCGATTCCAGGTTGGCCAATTCCGCCTTCACCCGGCCCAACTTCTGTCCCTCCGCAGCCCTTCGCGCTCCAGCGGTGACCAATGCGGCAAGAATGGCGATGATCGCGATCACCACGAGCATTTCCACCAAGGTAAATGCTGCTTTATTTGAATTATGCGTCATATCATTGACCAATATGGTTGCGAACGACGGTGACACGTTGATCCCGCATCTCTTGTTCCATCCGTTCACTGAGCCATTGTTTTATCATGCTTTGATAGTTTAGATAACGTGACTTGGCTAAACGTTTGATCCTGGATAACATTCGTGGATCAATTCGCAGGGTAATCGTGATCGAATCAGACGATTCACTGCTCGCTGTAGCCGCTTCTTCCATCAGGCGCAGATCCACTTTCGTTTCCGCCCAATAAGCCGCTTCCGCCTCTTCCCGGTCGAAGATCGGCACTTCATCCCAATTTGAGATACTGTTCATAGGGAAATGGGGTGTTGGAGTGGTGGAGTAATGGAGTGGTGCAAATGCCAACACTCCAACACTCCAACACTCCATTTCTCCGTTTTTGGTTCCATCTTCATTGCGCCAATGCTGCGTTTAGTTTCCGTTGATAAAGAAATTGTTCCTCCGATTCAAATCGCCGCGAGTAAATCACCCGCACCTGTTTGCCATTCGTTTTGTAGATTGAAAAAATGCCAGTCCCATCGAGCGACGTGCCTAAATTGAAGAAACGGGCCTGGAGCGAGAATCGGGGTGAGTCCGGCAGCAAACGGACCGCGAACGGATCCTCAAACGACTCTTCAATAGATTGAAGTTTCATTGTGCTTTCTAAATTAAACGGCGGATTGCTCCAGTTAAAATCCATACTTTGTAAATTGAATGGCTGTGCAATGTATTTACATTGTATTTACCGCTTTTATTTCAGTCCCGTCAAGTAAACTTCTCCACGAAAAAAGCCTCCGAGCGTTCTCGGAGGCTTATTGAAGCATTTTCCTACCGGTTATTCTTTCTGTGGCGCATCGAAACCGCCGTCCATCAACTGAATCAGGGGCAGGAACAGTGCGATCACGATACTACCGACGATCACGGCAAGAAACACGATCATGATCGGTTCCAGCAACGAGGTCATGGCGGCAACTGCGTTGTCCACTTCCTCATCATAGTTGTCGGCGATCTTCATTAACATTTCCGGCAAGGCACCGGTCTGTTCACCGACGTCCACCATACTGATCACCATCGGCGGAAATACTTTGGAGGCTTCCAGCGGAGCGGTAATCGTTTCGCCTTCTTTCACACTCTCATGAACCGCGGCCACTGCGTCCCCGACAATAATATTTCCAGAAGTTTCTTTGACAATCGTCAGCGATTGGAGAATTGGCACACCGCTGCTGACCAGCGTGCCGAAGGTCCTGGTAAAACGTGAGATAGCGACTTTTGAGATCACCGGACCTAACAAAGGCATTTTTAATTTAAACCGGTCGAACAGCTTTCGGCCGAATCGCGTGCTGATGAACACTTTGAAAACAATAAAAATGCCGACCAAACTAAGAAACGTCAGCAAAGAGTGATCCTTGATGATTTCGCTGGTGCGAAGGACGAACAGTGTAAACGGATGCAACGGCATGCCGAGGCCATCGAAGATTTCCCGGAACTTTGGCACCACGAAGATCATGAGGATGGCCATGATACCCACGGCAACTGTGATAACCGCCGCCGGGTAGAACATGGCTGCAATGACTTTGCCTTTGATCTTCTGGGCTTTTTCCATGAACTCGGACAGACGCTTGAGCACGACTTCAAGCACACCGCCCATTTCGCCGGCTTTTACCATGTTCACGTAGAGCCGGTTGAAAACTTTCGGATGCTGCGCCAGACCTTCAGAAAAAGTGGAACCACCTTCGATCGAAACGCCGAGATCATTGATAATCTTCTTGAGGGTGGGGCTGCGCTCCTGCTTTTCGAGCACACGCAGGCCGCGCAAAAGAGGCAGACCAGCTTCCACCAATGTAGCCAACTGACGCGTAAAAACAGTGAGAACCTTTGATTTCACCCTGCCGCTGAGGCCAGGGATACTGATGTTAAGGTTCATGTTCATCCCGCCCTTTTTGCCCCCCTTCCCTTTGGGCGCAGATTTCCCGCCAGCGGGTTTGCCCTTTTCCTCAACGACTTTGGTCGGGAAATAACCCATCTCCTTGATGCGCCCGATCGCCTCGTTCTGGTTGGCGACTTCGAGTATCCCCTTGGTTTCTTTGCCACGGGAATCCATGGCGACATAAGAGAATTTTGGCATAAGAATCAGGTATATTTAACGACTTCTTCGATGGTTGTTTCTCCGTCAAAGATGCCTCGCAAACCATCTTCGCGAAGTGTCACCATCCCGAGTTCAACCGCTTTCTGACGAATCACAATGGTAGGCGCCCGTTCGTTGATAAGAGCACGAATCGGTTCATTGACCACGAGCAATTCGAAAATGCCCTTCCGGCCTTTGTAACCGCTGTCATTGCAATTGGCGCAACCGCGTCCGTAGTAAAAGGATTTGTCCCCAATGTCATGCGGAGACAGATTCAACATCGATAATTGATTTTCCGTTGGCTCGAACGGGGTGCGGCATTTTTTGCAAACCGTACGAACCAGACGTTGCGCGAGAACCCCCATCAACGTGGAAGAAATCAGGAATGGCTCCACGCCCATGTCCACCAGACGCGTCACAGCGCCAGGCGCATCGTTCGTGTGCAACGTGCTCAATACCAAATGGCCGGTGAGAGAGGCCTGGATCGCAATTTGCGATGTCTCCAGATCGCGCATTTCTCCCAGCATGATCACGTCGGGATCCTGACGCAGAAATGATTTGAGCGCTTTACCGAAAGTCATTCCCACGGCTTCATTCACCGCCACCTGCATGATGCCGTCGATGTCGAATTCGACCGGGTCTTCGGCGGTCAACAGTTTTGAATCGATCGTGTTTACTTTGCGAAGACAGGAATAAAGCGTTGTTGTTTTACCGGAACCGGTCGGGCCGGTTACCACGAAAATGCCGTTTGGCTGCTGGATCGCTTCACAGACATATTCGTAAATCGGTTTGGGAAGCCCGGTATTTTCCAGTTCGAGACTGACGGAGGAACGATCCAGAACACGAAGCACCACTGATTCACCGAATTGCGTCGGCAGCGTGGACATACGCAGATCGATCTGCTTGCCAGCGAGCTTCATGCTGATTCGACCATCCTGGGGCAGGCGGCGTTCAGAAATATTCAGATCCGCCATGATCTTGAGGCGCGACACCACCGGCAAAGCCAGGTTCTTCGGCGGAGGCGACATCTCGTAAAGCGCGCCGTCCACACGATAGCGGATTTTAAATTCGTCTTCGAACGGTTCGAAATGAATATCACTCGCGCGATCCTGAACTGCCTGGGCAATCACCAGGTTAACGAACCGGACGATAGGCGTTTCGTTCGCAACCTCCTGAACATCGCCGCCGGCCGCGGCTTCAGCCGCTTCCCTGGCGATATCGTCGCTGCCGAGCTCTGCCAACATATCGGAGACACTCGTTCCGGTGTCGGGATAATGCTGGTTGATCGCCTTTTCGATTTCAGCGGGATCAGCAACAACAATCTGAATGTCACGCTTGGTAATGAAGCCCAGTTCATCCACCAGGGAGGGATTCAACGGATCCGCGAGGGCGATTTGCACTGTTGCACCATAAATGGCGATTGGAAGCGCCTGGTACATACGAGCCGTTTCAGGGGGAACAGAGCCGAGCACCTCAGGGGTTAACTCGAAATCCCCGATGTTAACAACCATTGTTCCCATGTGCTCAGCCTTGATCTGAAGCTGGGTATCAACGTCCATCAACCCGAAGTCCACCAGCAACTGGTCAATGGACTTCCCGCTGCGCAAATGTTCCTGCACAACTTCTTCGACCTGCAGATCGTCGAGCAAAGCTCGCTCTTTGATCAACTCCAGCAGCGGATTGGAAACGTAATCGGCCATAGGTTAGGAAGCCTCTTCAGGTGGTGGTGGTGGTGGAGCCTGGGGAGCATTCCGCTGTTGCTGCGCTTGCTCAACTTCCAATTCCTGCAACTTCTGCAGGATGGTCTGCGGATCCTGTGACTTGTTAATGACGTCATCGCGGGAAATGACCCCCTGCTGATATTTATCGAGCAGGTAACCGTCCAATGTCACCATCCCATATTTAGCGCCGGTCTGAATGTCAGATTGGATACGGAAACTTTTGTTATCACGAATCAACGCCGCGATGGCCGGCGTATTGATCATGATTTCATAAACGGCCACACGACCCGGCTTGTCCGCGCGGGGCAACAACAATTGTGAAATCACCGCTTGCAACACCGTCGAAATCTGGATGCGAATGGTTTCCTGCTGGTTCGTCGGAAACGCGTTCACGATACGATCAATCGTCTTGGCCGCACCTGTGGTGTGCAGTGTGCCGAAGACCAAGTGACCCGTTTCAGCAGCCGTAATGGCCGCTTCCATCGTTTCCAGATCGCGCAACTCACCGACCAGGATCACATCCGGATCCTGACGCAACGCGCGGCGCAAGGCTTCTGCAAAACTTGGAACATCCACGTTCACTTCGCGCTGGGTTACCACCCCCTTCTTATGCGTATGATAATATTCGATCGGATCTTCAATCGTGATGATGTGGGCATCGTTCCGCTCTTCGTTGATGATATTGATCATCGACGCAAGCGTTGTCGTTTTGCCCGATCCGGTGGGACCGGTCACCAGAACCAGACCACGCGGCTTATAAATCAGGTTTCGAATCGTCCCCTCAGGAAGACCGATCTGTTCCAGCGTCAAAAGTCGGGTCGGAATTTGCCGCAGCACCATCGCAAAATTCCCTTTTTCCTTGAAAACACTGACACGAAAACGCGCCCGGTCACCGAAAGCAAAACCAAAATCCGCGCCGCCACGTTCGCGCACTTGCTGAATGTGATCTTCGGAGGTGATGCTCCGCATCAGTTCTTCTGTATCCTCTTGTTTGAGTGGCGGGCCTTCCACGCGATGCAAATCACCGTGCAACCGAATAACCGGCGGAACATCCACACGCAAATGCAAGTCAGCGGCGCCTTCATCCACCACTAACTGCAAGAGATCAGACATCGAATAAGACATATGTAAAACAGCTCTCTATTTATTTAGACCACTGGAAGTTTATTTCGTCACGCAACGAGCGATCAATCAGCATCTCCCACGGTCGCCCGGATGACTTCTTCGGGGGTGGTCAACCCTGCCAGCACTTTGCGGGCTCCATCTTCGCGCAACGTGCGCATCCCCATCTCACGAGCCCTGATGCGCAGCACTGAAGATGGCACTTTTTCGTAAATCAATTTCCGGGCTTCATCTTCAATGATGAAGATTTCAAACACCCCGAAGCGTCCGCGGTAACCGCCCGAACAGGAACCGCAGCCTTTACCCTTCTTGAAATTGGCATTGGCCGCGGCCGCGGGATCAATGTTGAGAGCCGTCAATTCCGTTTCCGTCGGCTCATAGCGTTCACCGCAATGCTTGCAGATTTTACGCACCAGACGTTGCGCCATCAGGCAACGGGCGGATGAAGCCACCAAAAATGGTTTTACACCGATATCAATCAAACGAGTCACCGCTCCCGGAGCATCGTTGGTGTGAAGCGTGGAGAAAACCAAATGACCGGTCAGCGACGCGTTGATCGCGATACCGGCCGTTTCCATGTCGCGAATTTCCCCCAGCATGATGACGTTCGGCGCCTGGCGAAGCATTGAGCGCAACGCCGCGGCAAACGTCAGACCCACCAGTTCACTCACCTGCACCTGGTTGATGCCGGCGAGAAGATATTCCACCGGATCTTCCACCGTGATGATTTTGCGGTCGGGACGATTGATGAAATTGAGGCAGGAATAAAGCGTTGTCGTTTTTCCGGAACCCGTCGGACCGGTCACCAATAGGATGCCGTCGGGCAAACCGATCATTCGCTCGAAAGTCTGCTGGTCATCCGCCAAAAAGCCCAGTTCCGGCAAACCAAGCTTCAAACCTTCCTTGTCCAGAATACGCATGACGATGCTTTCGCCATGGTTGGTCGGCAAACAGGAAACACGAAGATCGATGTCCTTTCCACCCACTTGCGCCTTGATACGTCCGTCCTGCGGAACGCGTCGCTCGGCGATGGACATGTTCGACTGGATCTTCAAACGGCTGATCATCGAAGGCTGCAACTTCTTCGGCGGACCCTTTACTTCATGCAACACACCGTCAATGCGGTAACGAATGCGGAAAGTCTTTTCCAAAGGTTCCAGGTGGATGTCCGATGCGCGCATCTTGAACGCATCCACAATGATCTGGTTCACCAGCTTGATAATCGGCGCATCCGCATCCACGGTTGTGCCATCATCCGAGTCAATGGTGCCGATCGTTCCAATATCCACTTCCCCCTCGGTGATGTCCTGAATCATTTTCCCGACGGAATCATCGGCTGCCCCGTAATACTTGTTCAGTGCAGCATCAATTTCTTCATCGGGCGCGATGCACCATTCCAAATCCCCGGAGACGGAACGTTGCAACGCATCCATCGTATCGAGGTCGGAAGGGTCACTGATGGCGATGCGCAACGCGGTGCCATACTGGGAAACAGGAACAGCGCGATAACGCTTTGCGATATGACGCGGCACTGCGGCAAGGGCTTCGTCGCTCAGTCGCAAGTCAGCTAAACTGACCAGTTCGACGTTGAAATAGGAGGCTTTTGCCTGGAGAACAGCGGAAGGATCGAGGTAGCCACGCGCAACAAGAAGATCAACAACACCTTCGCCACTGGTGGCGGCTTCCTCCTGCAAAGGAGCCACGGTGTCGCCGGTGACATAGCCCATATCAACCAGCAAATCTAATAGGTAATCGTTCGTTCCAGACATCTGTTCAAAATACGTCCGCCATCTTAGGGGTTGCTACAATCGAAAGTCAAATAAGGACACGGACTGTTCCACCACTCTAAAGGCTGTGTATGCACTTCTGACAACGCGGGTGGGTAAACGTTCAGGAAAGTTCGGGGATGGAAGGTTTTCTGGATTCTGGATTCTGGGGGCGTGATTAAAAGTGGGTGCTGGCAGACGGAGCGCGGCTGTGTGCGAAGCATCAGCCGCAGCGCTCAAGGGTGGAACGTCGCGCGGCAGGGTTTTCTATGACGCTCGAACAATCTCACGCGCTGCGGCTGATGCTTC
>JACDHS010000054.1 GCA_013820875.1 Verrucomicrobiota bacterium
GAACGTGGGCAACACAGTGTGCGGACGTCGTTCCTGGAGTTTTAAAGTGGACAACACACTGTGCGGACGTCGTTCCTGGAGTTTCAAAGTGGACAACACACTGTGCGGGCGTCGTTCCTGGAGTTTCAAAGTGGGCAACACACTGTGCGGACGTCGTTCCTGGAGTTTCAAAGTGGGCAACACACTGTGCGGACGTCATTCCTGGAGTTTCAAAATGGACAACACAGTGTGCGGACGTCGTTCCTGGAGTTTTAAAGTGGGCAACACAGTGTGCGGACGTCGTTCCTGGAGTTTCAAAGTGGACAACACACTGTGTTGTCCACGTTCCGGGAGACCAAAAGCGGAAAACCCCTTATTTTCCGACAATTTGCCCGGATGAAGCTCCCAGACCAGCGTGCGAAACACGCGAAATCATATTTGACCCACTCCAAGACCGAGTCCTATGGAAAACGCAATTTCGCCGAGAGACTGGAGGAGAATTTGCAATTTCAAGCAAGCGTTGCACGAAATACCGCCAAAAATCCGGAAAAATTATTCGATGTCAACACCCTCAGGCACAGCTACTTACGAGCGTGCAGAGCACCTGTTTCCGGCATTATTTTGCTTCTTTGAAGTTTTATTGCAGCGCTGCATCATTCGTTCTATCAACGACTTACGACGGTTCGAGCCCCTCTTTTTGCCGGTTTTCTTTTTTTCAGCACCTCTTTTTTTGGGGTCAAAATAAAACTTTTTTTTGCAACGAAACCCAATAAAGACGGGCCTCCAGAGGGCGGAGGAAATTTGTGGACAAATTTTCCCCTTATGTGGCCGGTGTCGTTTATGTGAAAAAATACCCGATTCGATTAACGAGTCATTAAACGTCCGATAAAACGGACAAAAAACGGAGTGGGAATGGGCCGCTTATGTGTCCTTTCCGCTGCGTCGCAGAAACAGAAACGGAGTAAAAGTATGAGGAATACAATCAAAAGAACAATCGGGTTCCTGGCTGACCTCGGGAACAAAGCAATCGCCGGGATGACGTTGTACGTCGCACAACTCACCCTGCCTAACTCAGTCACGGCGAACCTGCCGGGCAGGCTGGACGCGATGACGGTGGCGGATACCGACCACAAGGAGACGATCGTGCAGTTGAAAGCGCGCGGACTCGTCCTGTATGGGGCGAGGCAGTCGGCCACCGAATTCGTGCGGATCGTGCGCGAGTTGTTGAGGCCGCGTCTTGGTAAGAAGTATTCCCAGGCCTGGGATGCCACTGGGTTGACTGGTTCACTGGCAATCGGAGAAAAAGAAAACGACCTGTTGCGGGTGCTCTATTCGATGGCGGCCTACCTCACGAGCTATCCGATCGCGGACGCGGGTGCCAATGCCACGGCGTTGCGTGCCTCGGAATTGCATGATGCATTGGCCGCGGCCAGTGCGGCAGTGGTTCAGCAGAAGGATGCGGTGGACCAGGCGATGAAAAACCGGGATGCAAAAGCGAAGGCGCTGGAATCCGGGCTGCGGATCCTGTTGAGCGAACTGCACAAGACATTAACGCCGCTGGATTCCCGTTGGTTGGCCTTTGGCTTCAAAAAACCAGGTGCAAGAGCGACTCCCGATATGCCGCTGAACCTCCTCGCGGTGTTGATCGGCACCAATGCCATCTCGATGAAGTGGGACCCGGCAGCGCGCGCGGAGTATTATCGTGTGTATAAGAAAGTGATCGGTGTGGATGCCGATTTCGTCTCGGTCGGCAGTCCTGCTGACCTGGACTTCACGATCGAAGGGTTGCCCGGCAACTCGCAGGTGGAGGTTGTGGTCTCCGCTGTGAACAACGGTGGCGAGAGCGTTTGGACCAGTGCGGTCCTCGTTCAGACATTGTAAGTTGGATGAAGGAGTTGAATGCAAAGCCGCCCGGATTATTCCGGGCGGCTCTTTTTTTAACCGCTAATCTTCGCTAATAAGCGCTAATGGAGAAATGGGGGCGGGCCAGGGATTCACCCGAGGAAGTGGTTCGCTTTTGCGCTACCTCCTCCGCAAGCCCGCTCGGATTAGCGTTTGTGGCGCAGATTAGCGGTTAAAACAGGGAACCTTTGAATCCCTGCAAGCCGTTCACAGGATGCGGCCTCTTGACCGAACGTGGAACTCATCGATTGAACAAAAGTCTTTTGCAGGCAGGCGCCGCGTGCTAAACCGCCAGCCATGAATCAGTCATTCCGGCTCCTCTTTTTCTGTGCCGCAGTTTTCTGGGCTTCACTTGCGACCTCATTTTCGCAAAACGACTCCACGAACAAAGTGGCCGCCTTTCAGGAGAAGCTAAAAGCATTTGTCGAACATCCCCGCTTCGATGCCGCGCTGTTCGGAGTAAAAGTTGAGTCGCTCGATACCGGCAAAGTGATTTACGAAAACGCTGCGACCAAACTTCTGAAGCCAGCTTCAAATGCCAAAATTTATACTGGTGCGCTCGCGCTGGATCGTCTCGGGGCGGATCACAAGATTCGCACCTCTTTTTACGCAACCGCTCCAGTCAACAAGTCGGGTACCATCAATGGCGACTTGATCGTTTACGGTCGGGGCGATCCCTCCTTATCGCATCGCTTCAATAATGGCGATTACACCAAAGCTTTTGATCAACTGGTCGATGCTCTCGCTGATGCAGGGGTCAAGCGGATCAAAGGCAACCTGGTCGGCGATGATAGTTTCTTTCGCGGCGCGCCCTATGGATCCAACTGGAGTTGGGAAGATTTCCAGTATTACTACGGCGCGGAAGTCTCTGCATTGACTCTCCAGGAGAATGTTGTGGATTTAGTTTTGACTCCCGGCGAAAAAATTGGTGATCCGGTAAAAATCACAACCAAGCCGGAATCCGATTATCTCATTTTCTTTAATCGCACGGAAACTGTGGCCGCGGGTGGACGGCGCGGCATTAGTGTTCATCGCCCGGTGGATCAACGGATCGTTTACCTTTCCGGCACCATGCCGCTCGGCGATTCATCCGAGGAGTCTGTGGCCGTTCACAATGCCACTCTCTGGTTCGTTCATTCGCTAAAGAATGCTTTGCAGAAACGCGGCATCCAGGTAAGCGGTGAAACTCGCACCATCAATTGGCTCGACCGTGATACGAATCCTTTCGATGCCTCTAAGTACACAGAGATCGCACATGTTGAATCCAGGCCGATGGCGGAAATGGTGAAGAACATGATGAAACCGTCGCAGAATCTTTACGCCCAATTGCTCCTGCTGCAAGTGGCGGAAAAATTTCGCACTCCGGAAAACAAAAGAACGAGTTCCGAAAATCTTGGACTCGCGGAAATGAAAAAGTTTTTGGCCGAGGCAGGGGTGGGTTCGGGCGATGTGTTGCTGGAGGAAGGCTCCGGCTTGTCGCGTGGTTGCCTGTTAAAACCAGCTTCCACCATCCAGTTGCTGAAATATATGAGCAAACATCGTGACGCCGATGCCTTCATGGATTCGCTGCCGCTTGCCGGAGTGGATGGCACTTTGCGGAGTCGGTTCAAAGGAACGCCCGCTGAAAATAATCTCCGCGCCAAAACGGGCACGATCCGTTACGTGAGTTCCCTTTCCGGATTTGTCACAACCAAGGCGCGTGAGAGATTGGTTTTCTCGATCATGCTCAATAACTACTCCGGAGGCGATGGCCGCAGCTACACCGATCAACTCGGCGGCATGCTCGCGACTTTGGATGAGAAAACCGGGAATTGATCCGTCAATTCGAACCATCGCGCCAAAGCCATTTCAAAGCTTCAGGCATGATGGCGCCGGCGTGCTTGCCGTTGTGTCCGCCGTCGCCCGTCACAAACTGGTAATCATATCCAGCGAACTTTAAAGCGAGTGCCATGTTTTGGTTGGCAAGCCACCAATTGCCGTGCGCATTATCGAGATCATTTGAACCGTCCTGCAGGAAGACGCGGATTGGTTTTCGTTCCGTTTTGCGAATCACGAATGGATAAACGTGGCCACCGCGAATATTCACAAAGCTGCCGATACTGCTGAGCACCTTGCTGAATTGATCAGGCCGTTCCCAGGCAACTGTAAAGGCACAAATGCCACCTGAACTCGCCCCGCAAATCGCGCGTTCAGAAGCATTGGTCGTGAGATTATATTTCTTGCCCACCTCCGGAAAAATTTCTTCGAGCAGGAAACGTGAATAAGCATCGCTCAGGGTGTCATACTCAAAACTGCGGTTCTTCGGGCGGTCACCTGCCTTCGCGTCAGCGGTTTGTCCGGGATTGATAAAAACTCCGATCATCACCGGCAGTTCCTTGCGGGCGATCAGGTTGTCGAACACGATCGGCACGCGGTATTCGCCATTGGTCCGCACGTAACCGCCACCATCCTGGAAGATCATCACACGTGCCGGTTTGCTGGCGTCATATTGCTTCGGGACGTAGATCCAATAATCGCGGGTCGTGCCTGGGAATACTTTGCTTTCGTTCCAGGAATGTTTCGTCACCTCACCCTGCGGCACGTTCGGATTGAACTGCGAGTCGGGACCGTGTTTGTAATCGTCGGCAGCATTGGCCGCGAAGGCGCTGACGGTAAGCAGGAGGGTTGCGGTCAGTAGGCGGATCTGCGTTGTCATGAGTTTTAAAAAGTATTCAGTGTTCAGTTTTCAGTATTCAGACGCAGGATCGTGTGACCTGGAGACTGAACACTCTTCAAGCCGACAAGGATGCAACCAGCGCCCCCAACTGCTCCCGGCTATGCTCACTGGAAATGACGAACCGAAAATAACCGTCCTCCGGTCCCCCAGGATATTTGATAAACGACGGGAACACTTTGTTTTTGAGACAGCGCTCTTTTATGCGGTTTGCTTCTGCTGAAGCCTTCGGAGTGATCGCGAGAATGGGGCTTTGTGAATCGGCCAGGGTGTAACCGGCCTTCCTTAATTCCTTTCTAACCCATGTCACATTCTCGTTCAATCGGCGACGCAGCCCATTTTCCTTTTGTAACACTCCGACCGCAGAGATGGCGGCATTCGCAAGCGGCAATGGCAATGGTGTGTTACCAACAAACATTCGACTTCGTGAAATGATTCGTTCGCGCAGTTGGTTCGTGCAAAGAATTGCACCGCCGTAACACCCAAATGCTTTGCTTAAGGTGATGCACTGAATGACTAGTTCGCGGGAGATCTGCGCAAGTTCGATGGTTCCGCCACCAGCCCTTCCGAGGGTTCCGGCGCCATGCGCATCATCCAGCAGCAGCACGCCATTCTTCGGCAGAATTTTTAGATAGGATTGCAGCGGTGCGATGGCTCCATCATGAGAAAACATTCCGTCCGTGAGGAGGATTGGTTTAGCGGACTTTGGGAGTTTCGCGATAAGGCGTTTCAGATCCAGCGGATCAAGATGACGAAACGTGACCGTATGGCCGCTCAGAATCTGCGCTGCATCTTTCAAACTCGGATGCGCCTTTTCATCCATGAGCACGTGGGAAAAATCTCCGGCGAGCGCCTGGGCCACCACCAGGTTCGTTACGTAACCGTTTGAAACCAGCACAGCGGTTTCTGCCTCGAAAAACTTGGCGAGCGCCGTTTCCAACTTTCCGAACAGTTCATGGTTTCCTGTGGTTAACCGCGATGCCGCCACGTTCAGGCCAAATTTATTTATACCTGCTACCGCTGCACGGAGCACTTTCGGATGGCTAGCGAGTCGAAAGTAATCGCAACCCGCAAAGTAGGAGAGCTTGCGTCCATTCACACGGACATAGGTGCGATCCACCTGCTGAAGCGGTTCAGGAATTTTCATCTGCTTTTTTTAACCACGAAGGAACACCAATGCACACGAATAAAAAGAGCGGATACAAAACGAGTCCAATCCATGTTCCTCCTCATTTCCCATTCGTGGTTAAATCATTCTACTTATCGCAAAATGATGCGGTCACCGGGTTCGAGCAAAACATCTTCCCCGCGCAACAACGCTTTCGGATTGATCGCGATTGCCTCACCGCGACGATAAATAAAGATTTCCTGCGGTTCCCGGATTCCGCGATAGCCAGCAGCAACAATCGCCTGGGCCACGGTCAATCCATCGCTCCATGTGAGATGAGGATACTGCACATCGCCAGTGACCTGGATCTGGTCCCCCGATGGTTGTTGCAACTGCACCATTGCTTGTTGTTGTCCTGCGTTGAACGCTTGTTGAGCGTGAAGCCTGGCTTTCGTCTTTGTTGTGCAACCACTCCCCAGAAAACTCAGGGACGCAAAAATCAAACAGCAGTAGGTAATACCTTTCATGATCATGGTTTTTTCAAAATCTTTTCAAAATCTTCATCAGGCTCGATCTCGATTCGTCCCGCTGCTGGAGTGGAAGTTTTCTGGGCCTTCGCCGGAATAGCGACAGGTTGTCGCGAGGATGGGGCGACCGACGCAGGCGCTACGCGGACAGGGTCATCTTCCACTGCGGATGCGGTGTTTTGCGGTAGATGAAAGTTGGTCCGCTTTTCCAACCAGGTGCGATACCGCGCAAAGGTCCACATCCCATGTTCTGCGCCTGTCTCGAGGGCGGACGGAATCTTGTAAAAATCACGACTGCGGATAAACGCTTTTACTGGAGTGGTGGCGGTGAGAACTTCGCACTCCGGAATACGGATGTTCAGATCGGATCGAAACTGGAGCCGTTGCGCGATGGCGCCAATCAGGCAATCCGCCAATTCTGCAGCGATGCTGTTTTGAACCTCAGCCGGGAAAGCAGAAACTATCCGTTGCAACGCCTCGGCGCAGTTGGATGAGTGCACTGTCGCTAAAACCAGGTGCCCCGTCTCTGCGGCATTGAGCGTCAATCGCATCGTCTCGGGATCACGCAATTCGCCCACCATCAGAACATCCGGATCCTCTCGCAATGAATCGAGCAACGCTTGCTCAAAGCTCGGGGTGTCGCGCCCGACCTCGCGCTGCCGAATGTAAGCACGACGAGGTCGAAACGCATATTCGATCGGATTCTCGATCGTCACAATGTGCCGCGGTTCAGCGAGGTTTATCTCCTGAATCAATGCAGCGAGTGTGGATGACTTGCCGCTGCCGGTCGGTCCGCTCACAAGGATCAAACCGTTGTTGTGCCCCACAAACTTTTTCAGGTCAGGATGCAAATTGAGCGATTCGATCGTCGCGTCAAATGAAGCCAGCAGACGAATGGCAAAGCCAACTCCACGCGCCGTTTGCAGAATGTTGATGCGGCAGCGGATTCCGTGGATTGTTTTTGAAAAATCAAACGAACGTCGCTCGAGGAAAACGGGCCATTGTTCGGGACCGATCATTTCGCGGGCGGCCTCAAGCAAAGTCTTCGCGGGAATCGGTTCGGTCAAAATCCGGAGCGTGCCGCGAATGCGAAGCGCCGGGGGCAAGCCCGCCTCAAGGTGCAAATCACTTGCACCCTGTTCTTTTGCCGTCGCGATGAGGGAGTCCAACGTCATGGTTAAACAACACCGTGGGCCGGGAGAAGTTTTAGCAACTCGTCGGCACTTCCTGTAAAACTTCCACACAGTGCGGAATTGCGCCAACAACAAAACTTAAACACTCCGCTGCACCACTCGGTTTTCCGGGGAGGCAAATCACCAGGGAGCGCTCGACGACAACTGCCAGGTTACGGGAGAGGATCGCGTTCTTCGTGATCTTCATCGATTCCATTCGCATCACCTCGCCGAAGCCCGGCAATTCGCGCACGGCGATTTCACGAACCGCTTCCGGTGTGACATCGCGTAGCGCAACGCCTGTTCCGCCAGTGGTTAAAATGAGTTCTGCGCCTTTGGCGATCTGCTCACGAATGGCGCGTTGGATTTCGCGCTTTTCATCTGGGACTAATGATTCGGCAATCACGTTCCACTTGTAGCCCTGTGCAGCTTCCTTGAGTGCAGGTCCGCCGAGATCGTCGTATTCACCGCGAGAAGCGCGATCGGAAATGGTGATGATGCCGATGTTCATAGTTACATGGTTGAATCGTTGCATCATTGCATAGTGGGGCGGAGTCGGGGCCCCGATGCAACCATGTAACCATTCAACGATTCACTCGTTATTTCTTTGTTTTAAAAACCAACTCCACATTGGAAATTTTCATCTTCTTATCCACCGCCTTGCACATGTCGTAGATGGTTAGCGCGGCAATGCTTACGGCGGTCAACGCTTCCATTTCTACTCCAGTCTGCGCCGCGATCTTCGCCGAAGCAGTGATGATGACTCGATCTCCGCTGGACGGGATTTCAAAATTCACTTCGCAGTGATTGATCGGAAGCGGGTGGCATAGTGGAATCAAATCACCCGTTTTCTTTGCCGCCATGATTCCCGCCAGGCGAGCCGTCGCCAGCACATTGCCTTTGGCGATTTTGTTTTTCCCGATCAGTTGCAGCGTAGATTTTTGCAAATGAATTTCCCCCCGCGCCACTGCTTCCCGGAGTAAAACGGGTTTGTGCGAAACATCCACCATGCTGGCCTCACCGCGCGAATCAATGTGGGAGAGTTTTTTCACTGAAGGCTTTGGCTACCGTGGAAGAGTCTCGATGTAGAGTTCGGCAGCCTCCTTGATATTGGCCATCACCTTTTCAAAGGTGTCGCCTTGCGTTTGGCATCCGGGCAATTCAGGGCAGTAGGCATAATAGCCATCCGCGTCTTTTTCGATTACGACGTTTAACTTCACAGCCATATGTTGAAGATAACCTCCGTCAAGTGCTCTACAAGCTTGCAATCTTTATGGCCGCTGGCGGATTTCCATTTTCCATTCGGCAACGGCCAACCGCATTCGTTCCGCGATTTCAAACTTCGGCCTCACATGCTTCGGGATAAAGCCTGGAGTGGTGCCCCACAGATCGGTCGTGACGAGAACATAGCCGTCACAGTGTTTTCCGGACCCAATGCCGATTGTCGGGATCGTGATGCTCTTTGAAATCTCTTCCGCGACAGGTGCGGTTACGAGTTCGAGAACGATTCCAAAGGCGCCTGCTTCTTCCAGAGCTTTAGCATCTGCGAGCAGGGCTTCCCGTTCCGTTTCGGTTTTGCCTTTTACATGATAACCGCCTTCCTCAAGAACATGCTGCGGGAGCATTCCGAGATGACCGCAAAAAGGAATGCCGGAAGAAATGATTGCCTGAACCTGCGGTAGAATGTCGCGTCCACCTTCCGCCTTAACGGCTTCTGCCCCTGCGGAAACGAGTCCCTTCGCATTCGTGACAGCCTGTTCAACTGTCTCGTAAGATTTGTAAGGCAAGTCTGCAACGATCAACCCGGCAGGTTTGGCGCGAGCAACCGCCCGGACATGATGTTCCATCTCGTCCATCGTAACATGCGTGGTGTCTGGATAACCGAGCACAACCATCCCAAGTGAGTCGCCCACTAAAAGGAGGGGAATACCGCATTCATCGAGCAGTCGGGCCATGGCAAAATCATAGGCAGTCAGCACAGGAATGCTTTCCCGACCTTTCATCGCGCGAATGGCTGCAGCTTTTTCCAGACTCATCGTGCCCAGCATCACCCTGCCTTTTCAGGGGAACAAGTGTTTTTCGAGATGTTGTGAATACTGAATGCTGAACACAGAATACTCCTTAACCAAATCCCTCCAGGCTCCGTCTATATCCGCAATGAACCGACTAGTCGCGTTGATCGCGCTCCTCCTCTCCGCTTTTGCAGCCCAGGCTGCGGACAAGCCGAACATCATCTTCATCATGGCCGACGATCTCGGCTACACGGATATGGGCTGTTACGGCAGCAGCTATTATGAAACGCCAAACATCGATCGACTGGCAAAGGAGGGAATGAAGTTTACCAGCGGCTACACCACCTCGCCTAATTGCCAACCCACTCGTGCCGCCCTCATGAGCGGCCAATACGGACCGCGCACCGGCGTTTACACCGTCGGCAACATTGAACGATTCAATTGGCGGAGTCGCCCGTTGCGTCCGGTGAAAAACGTTCCCGATTTGCCACTGGATAACTTGACCTTCGCACAGTCTTTGAAGCAGGTGGGATACAGAACGGCCATGTTTGGCAAATGGCACCTCGGTAATCACGGCGCCCATCACCCCAGCCAACGCGGATTCGACGAAGCCATTGAATCATCCGGCAAACACTTTGATTTTGAAACCGACCCAAAAACCGATTACCCGAAGGGAACTTACCTTGCCGATTTTCTAACCGACAAAGCCACCGATTTCATTCGCCGCAATAAAGATGAACCGTTCTTCCTCTACCTCCCGCATTTCGGCGTGCATTCCCCAATTCAAGCCAAGCCGGAGCTGATTGCAAAATTTAGAAAGAAACAGCCAGCAGGCGGACATCATGACCCGGTGTATGCTGCCATGATCGCCAGCGTGGATGAAAGCGTTGGGCGGATTCTGGCGCTTCTCGATGAACTCAAGATCTCCAAAAACACTCTGGTTGTCTTTACCAGCGACAACGGGGGCGTCGGCGGCTATGTCCGCGAAGGAGTTAAAAAGGGCAAAGACCTCACGGACAATTCGCCACTTCGCGGCGGCAAAGGGATGCTTTACGAAGGCGGTATTCGTGTTCCTTACATCTTTCGCTGGCCCGGTAAGATTGCAGCCAACACCACCTGCGACGAACCGATCAACAGCGTGGATTTCTTTCCGACCGTCCTCGATATCAGCGGCGCAAAACGTCCTGATAATTACATTCTCGATGGGGTTAATTACACCAAACTCCTGAAGACCAAAGATGGTAAAGGAATATTAAAACGTGACGCGCTCTACTGGCATTTCCCAGGTGCCCTGGGTGCGCCGGATAACCTTTGGCGGACGCTGCCGGTCGGAGTAATTCGCTCAGGCGATTGGAAGTTGATGGAATTTTTCGAAGATGGCCGGCTTGAGCTTTACAACCTGCGCAACGACATAGGCGAAACGAAGAATCTCGCTTCTGCTGAACCGAAGAAAGCCAAAGAACTTCATAAGAAGCTGCTGGCATGGAGAAAAGAAATCAAAGCGCCGATGCCTCAGCCTCATTCCGAGTCTGAAGAAAAGATTAACGAGACTCCGAAGAATAAGAAGAAGAACAAAGCGGCGTAGGCCGATGGACTTTTTAAATAAGAGCCTGTCTGAAATGGGTGGAACGGGCTACCAGCCCGTTGTCGGTGGGCTACTAGCCCGCCGAGTTCAAGAGGGGGCAATACAGGATTGTGCGTGTTGGACGGGCCGAAGAGTCGGTGGCAGGTTGCCACCGACAACGGGCTGGTAGCCCGTTCCACCCATTTTCAGTCAGCCGCAGCAGGTATGGCCCTTAACTCGCAGCAGTCGTCACCGCTTCAACGCAACGGTTGCAAAGGGTCGGATGCTCTGCATCCGATCCAACTTCAGTTTCCCAATGCCAGCAACGTTCGCACTTCTGGCCATCGGCGCGGGTGACGAGGAATTCGGGTTCGCCAGTGCCACTGTTCAAGTCTAATTGAGAAACATTCAGCAATTCGCGCAAATATTCCTGCGCTGATTTCACCTTTTCCGGGGCATTGTTGAAAACCAGCTTGGCTTCCAAAGCTTTTCCGATGGTTTTCGCCTGACGCGCTTCTTCGAGTTTCGGCAATGCGCGTTCGCGCAGGTCGAACAATGTCCGCCAGAGGTTTTGTTCCTCCTCAGAGATAGCGGAGGCCAGCACGGTAGCTTTGCTCAAATGAACTGAGCTTTCGCTTTTACCGGGCACAAACTCCCACGCTTCATCCGCCGTGAACGCGATCATCGGCGCCAACATCTGGCAGAGGCCAGTCACGATTTTGTGCAGCGCAGTTTGAGTGGAGCGACGGCGCATCGAATTCGCCGGATCGGTGTAGAGCCGGTCTTTCACCACATCATGGTAAATGGAAGACAACTCAACCGCGACGAACTGACTGATCTTCTGGTAAACGACGTGAAACTCGTAAGCATCGTAAGCCGCAGCAACCGCCTGCTCCAGCTTGGAAAACTCACCGAGAACCCATCGGTCCAACCCTGTGAGCTTGTCGTCAGCGACCGTGTGCCTGGCTGGATCAAAATCGTAAAGGTTCGAGAGTTGATAGCGCAGGCAATTGCGAATGTTGCGATAAGTCTCGGAAACTTTGTTGACGCGTTCTTCGCTGACGACGATGTCGCTGCGGTAATCCTGTGAAGCCACCCAAAGCCGCACAACATCAGCACCGTATTTTTTTACGTAAGCGTCCGCGGTTTGAGGCTTTTCGTAACCGCCCTGACCCTGCTTGCTCTTGGAAATCTTCTCGCGATCGGCATCCACCATGAAGCCATGCGTGAGAACCGTCTTGAATGGAGGCGCGCCGTTGCCAGCAAGTGACAGCAAGAGTGAAGACTGAAACCAGCCACGATGCTGGTCGGAACCTTCGAGGTAAACGTCTGCTTGCCAAAGTAGGACAGGCATCTTGCCTGTCCCATCAGTTGGGGAATCGTTTGCTGTTTGGGACAGGTAAGATGCCTGCCCTGCTTTATGCTGCAACTCACCACGACGCATCAGCACTGCGCGCGATGAAGAACCCGAATCAATCCAGACATCCAGTGTGTCGTGGGATTTAGCGGTCGGATCCGCGCCAGTCCAGTTCGCTGGTTTCACCTCGGTCCAAAGTTCGCTCACGCTCTTTTCGAACCAGACGTTGGAACCGTGCTGTTCGACAAGGTTCGCTGTGTTGCGGATGATTTGCGGATCCAAAATCGCTTCTCCGTTCGCATCGTAAAACGCTGGGATCGGCACGCCCCAGGTACGCTGACGCGAGATGCACCAATCAGGACGGCTTTCGACCGCACCTTTGATGCGGTTCATGCCCCAGTCGGGAACCCACTTGACCTGATCGATTGCTTTCAGGGCTTCGCAACGGAAATTATTGTGATCGATTTTGATGAACCACTGGTCCATCGCGCGGAAGATAACCGGCGTCTTGCTGCGCCAACAGTGCGGGTAACTGTGTGAATAATTTTCCTGGTGGGCCAAAGCATTCTTCTCACGGAGCAACGCGAGCACCGCTTCGTTGGCTTCGCTCTTGTTGTTCTTTTCGAGAATGGATTTACCAACCAGTTCGGCAGGCATCTGCTCTTCGACTGGCAGATCGCTGGTGTGGGCGAGGCGCCCTTCATCATCCACCGGCGAATAGATCGGCAAACCAACCTGACGTCCGAGGTTATAATCTTCCAGACCATGCCCCGGCGCGACATGAACGAACCCTGTTCCAGTGCTGCTCTCGACAAAATCGGCAGGATGTAATTTCCCGCGCCGATTACAGAACGGATGTTGGTATTCCATCTGGCCCAATTCTTCTGCGGTAACATCGCGCACCACTTCGAACTGCCATTTGCATTTGTCCGCGATGGATTGAAGCAGACCGGAGAAAACAATGATCTGTTCGTCACCGACTTTCACCAGTTGATAGGTAAAATCTTTGTTGAATGCGACCGCCAGATTGGCGGGCAACGTCCAGGGGGTTGTCGTCCAGATAAGAACACTCGTGTTCGGTTGGCCAACGACCGGGAATTTGACGTAGGTACTCTGGCTGATGTGATCCGCATATTCGACTTCCGCTTCCGCCAGTGCGGTGCGACACGGGATACTCCAGTAAACCGGTTTTTTTCCGCGATAAACAAAACCCTTTTCCACAATATCCGCGAACATGCGCAGTTCATCAGCTTCGTATTCTTTGTTCAGCGTGAGATACGGATTATCCCAATCGCCCAGGACACCGAGGCGTTTGAACTGGCCGCGTTGCAGGTCGATGTATTTGCGGGCGTAAGCTTCGCAAGCGGTCCGGATGGTTGCGGGGTCGGCGCTGGCATCACCGGCCTTGCGCATCTCCTGGGTAACCTTGAACTCAATCGGCAACCCGTGACAATCCCAGCCCGGCACATACGGTGCGTTAAAGCCTTGGAGCGTCTTATACTTGATGATGATGTCTTTGAGAATTTTGTTCAGCGCAGTCCCGATATGGACATCTCCGTTGGCAAAAGGAGGGCCGTCGTGCAGGACAAATTTTTCTGCATCCTTTCGGCCGTCTTGAATTTTGCCGTAAAGGTTTTCCTTCTCCCACTTGTCGAGTCGTTGCGGTTCGCGCGTGACGAGATCGGCCTTCATGGCGAAATCGGTGCGGGGCAAATTGAGTGTATTCTTATAGTCCATTGCGCTTTCCAAAGAGCGCGCAACCTAGCAGCAAGCTTTTCCCTTATCAAGGTAGGGGTTCAGCACGGGTGTGATTAAAAGCGACTAATTTCCGCCAGGTCTTGGACGAGACCGCCCTGCGGTCAGCGACTCTAGAGTTCTGGCTTCGGCACTCCTGTGCCGCTTTTCGTTCGGTTGCAATGATGACGTGAGGTTCGTCAACAACGGCCCACGCGCAGAAAAAGCGGTAGAGGGCTACCGAGTTACTGACCGCGTGGCGGTCTCGTCCAAGACCTGGCGGAATCTTGTGCCCGGGGGAAATGGAGTGTTGGAGTAGTGGAGAATTGGGCCGTGAGGTTGCATGACTCCCGAAACCATCGAAACGGAAAACAAGTGAGATGAACAAGAGAAGCTAATCTTCCAATTTGCATCTTTATCGCCATTTTTACCCCCAAAATTTCCCTCCATCCTCCATGTCTGCGCGACTTTGTGTCATCTGCGGAAGACCCTCTCCGCGTGCGACTTACACAGACTTCAACACGCAAAACATAGTATAAAACGCGCCGACGCGGACCCTTTCACAAAAAAACAGGTCCAAATCAGCGCGTTTTGGAGGCCTTTTTAAAAAATAGGATCCGCGTCGCTCCGTTTTGGAGCCCTTTTTTAAAAATGGCCTCAAAACCGGCCGTCACGGACCCCTTTTTTGAAAAAGGGGCTCAGGAATCTCCGTCGCGAACCCTTTTTTAAAAAATCGTTAACAAAACTTTCCGTAAAAAGGCCCTTTTAAAAAATAGGCCTCCAAAACGCTCTGATTTAGACCTGTTTTTTTGTAAAGGGCTTCGCGACGCGCCGTTTTGGACCCTGTTTTGAGTGAAATAGTCGCCGTCGCGCCAACGCAAACTATGTTACGGAAAGCCTCCTCTCCATCACTCTTTCGAGAAGCTCTTCTAATGAAGAGCAACCTGTTCTGCTCCGACGAAAAGCCTGTTTGGAGTTTTCGACGCAGCGGCAGCAAACAAAAATGCCGGCGACTTTCGTCGCCGGCACTTTCCTACCCATTAAAACCCGAATACCCCAAGCTTACTGCCACTGAATCGCATCAGCGACGACGATAAACCCTGTAGTCGTCCAACACGAAAGTTTTACCTGATTGTTCCCGGCGCTCATTGACCAGTTGCCCAGCAGATTCCACTTTCCGCCGTTGGCTTGCTGGTTCACCGTGACAACGGTGGTTCCGCCGGCGTGTACCACATGGTAAGCGGCTGTTTGGGAGCGATTCGATCCTTGCGGCCACCAGGCGTAAACGTTGTACGTTTTGCTGGAAGGCAGGTTGCCGGTCCAAACCGCATTGTCGCTGACGGCCTGCGTCGAACGATAGCGGTAATCAGCACCATATTTGTCGGCGGACGAAGTGGCGGCAATCCAACTGCTGGAAGCGGCGAATCCAGAGGAGTTGTTGTCCACGATGACACTTCCCGAGACCACACTGATGCTACCCACTGCGGTGGCGCCGAACCATTCCACGCCATCTTCGACCATTTTCCAGTCAAAGGCATATGTGCCGGGTGTCGCTGGGGCAGTGCAATTGAAGGTGAACGTGTGATTCTGGTTCGGATTGATGGTGCCGGCCACAGCTACTCGATGCAAACCCCAGCGAGTATTGTCCTGGGGGCTTTGCGAACCGAGCTTGTGGTTCGTCACGTCGTACCAAACTTTGGAGCCGTTATTTTTCATTGTGATGCTGGCGGAGAAACTTGCGCCCGCAGTCACTGAACTGGGATGGCTCTTTGAAACGAAGGAGGCGTTATTCACTGATGGAGTGCGGCGTTGTGCCACTGCGTTGCGCATCGTGCCACCGCTATAGTTTTCCGTGATCAGGTTGGGATGGATATTGTCACCGGGACAAGCAGTGGCTTTTACCTTACGGTGACCATCAAGGAAACCGACGGTTTTGCTGTTGTAAGTTCCACTACCGTAGGGCGACCATCCGGAAGGCATCCGCCAGGCGATCAAGTCATACAATTGGTTCAGCATGACAGTAGGGGCCACGTGATTGTAAGGCGAATGAAAATACCCCATCAGACTGGCGCCATGACTATTGGAATTATTTCCGTCATGCGCTCCCCGGATCAAAGCACCGCTCAAACCGCCGTAACGGGCTTCGAAGATGTTGCCGTGCTTGTCAATCATCCAGTGATACTCGATATCGCAATAGCCGTTGACATCGAGATTGTAGTTTTGCAGTGAACGGACCATGGCTGCCGAGTCTGAGAGTCCTGTGGAGTTCCACTGGCTGGCGCCAGCGGTGTGATGGACGATTACGCGAGTGAGCGCGGACATCGTTTGGCAGCCGGAAGCAGCCCTCGCGCCCCAACAGGAGCGGGAGCAAATGGTTGGTTGGGGGCCGGGAGTGGTTTGAGCAAACAAACTAGCGCTAATGCCGAGGGTGGCAACAGCGATAGTCATTGTGAGTTTTGATGATCGATTCATAGTTTTGAGTTGATGTTTCTGTTTCCGGGCGAAAAAAAACATCGCAAAGACTACTTTGCATTTTTTGTCCGGGGTTGGTGCAGTTTTGGGAAGTACCGTCTTTGCCGCAATGGAATCCCGTTCCAAAAAAACTATGATTTTGGATTCTGGCGCTAATGACTGCCCGCCGAAAGCTTTCTTGTTCTACCGCATTTCTTCTGGGAATAACATCAACCATCGCCGAACGGCCGTTACGCGTTATGAATAACGCGCTAAACGAAGATTGCGGGAATGAACTGCTGATGAAAAAAAATGGAGCGAGCGAAGGGATTCGAACCCTCGACGTCCACCTTGGCAAGGTGGTGCTCTACCAACTGAGCTACGCTCGCTTCCTGAGAAGTGCAGACGAAAAGTAGGTGAATCGCTTTTTTTTGCAAGTATCTTTTCCTTTCCTGTGGCGTTTCCTTTTTACGGGTCACAATTTCCAGCCGCTTCCAGTAGTTGATTCCTAAGAAAGCTCTCGCTATCCATTGCAGATGAATTTCGAGTTGTCCCGCCGTTCGTTCTTGAAAAACTCGCTGAAAGCCGGTCTCGCGACCTGCGCCCTTGGCGCAGTGACAAATCCCCTGGGCGCCATCGAACCGCTCAACCGCCCCGGCAAACCGCGCTTTATGCTTAGCCTTGCGGCCTATTCTTTCCGGGATTCTTTTGTCTCAACGGAGCCCGCCGGAAAGCTCGATCTTTTCCAGTTCATTGATTACTGCGCCGACCACGGCTGCGACGGAACGGAACTGACCAGTTATTACTTCCCCAAAAATTTGACGCAAGAATTCCTGCTGAAGATCAAACGCCACGTTTATTTGCGTGGCATGGCGATCAGCGGGACGGCCGTGGGAAACAACTTTGCTTTGCCTCCTGGCGAAAAGCGGAATGAACAAATTGCGCTCGTTAAGAAGTGGATTGATCACTCAGCGGTGATGGGCGCTCCTCATATCCGGGTGTTTGCCGGGCCGATCCCGAAGAGTATCAGTGAAGCGGAAGCGCGGGGCTTTTGCATCAGCGCCCTGGAGGAATGCTGCGACTACGCCGGAAGCAAAGGCGTTTTCCTTGGATTGGAAAACCACGGCGGGATTGTTGCCGAAGCGGATGGCTTGCTCGCCATTGTCAAAGCGGTCCAGAGTCCTTGGATCGGCATCAACCTGGATACCGGCAATTTCCATACGAAAGATCCTTATGGCGACCTCGAACGTTGCGCGCCTTACGCGGTGAATGTTCAGTTCAAAGTGAATCTTCGTCAGGACGGCAAAAAGAAAGGGGCCGATTTCCCGAAGCTGTTCGATATGTTGAAGCGAGCGAATTATCAGGGCTACGTCGCGCTCGAATACGAAGCAGCGGAAGATCCCTGGAAAGCGATTCCTGAGCTACTCAAACAAATGAAACAATTGCTTTGAGGCAGCGTCTTGCTCCCGTTCCCCTGGAAGATGATGCGAGAGGTTTCTGGCTGAAACCGGCGGAAATTATTAGCTGCGCCTGACACACCCGGTGTTTCAACCGTCTCCCAAAGAGGCTTGCCCACCGGCAACCCTCAGCGTAGTGTTGCTTGGGACACGCAATTAAGCAGGGCGAGTCCCGAGCCTCCATGCCACAGACAACCACTCAATCTGCCAGGAAATACTGACGATATGAAACAACTCCTATTGACCGTTTGCCTCGTTCTCGCAGCACAACTGGTTTGCGCCCAGCAAAAAGCCCCGTCTGGCGCCAAACCACAACCGTCCGCCATTAACAGCGGCGTCTCCGGAAAAGTGACGGAAGTGCTGAACGCCGCCAGTTACACTTATGTAAAGTTGAACACCGGAAAGAAAGAGGTCTGGGTGGCCGCAGTAAAGTTTGACGTGAAAAATGGTGATTCGGTCTCCGTTGCTGACCCTATGCCGATGCCGAACTACGAGAGCAAGACACTCAAGAGAACGTTCGACCTGGTTTACTTTGCCGCTGACGTAACGGTCAATGGGAAGAGCCCGAAGCCGGAACTCCCGGAAGGTCACCCGCCCATTTCAGGGGCAGAGGCCGCACCAAAAAAAGTGGATCTCTCGGGGATAAAGAAAGCTGCTGGAGGAAAGACCGTTGAAGAGATTCACCTCGGCAAGGCGAAAATCCGCAATCAACCGATTGTCGTCCGTGGAAAGGTGGTCAAGTATAGCGCCGCGATCATGGGTAAAAACTGGTTGCACATTCAGGATGGAACCGGACGCGCAGGCAATGACGATTTGGTGATCACCACCGATGCCACCGCCAAGGTCGGCGACACCGTTTTGGTCACGGGAAAAGTCACCACCGACAAAGACTTCGGCGCGGGCTACAAATACGGCGTTATAATCGAGAACGCCAAAGTCGTTGTGGAGTAGTATTCCATTGGGAATAGCTCCACTCGTCTTCGAGATCCTCAAGATAAAAGAAACGGCAAGCGTTCCCGATCCCCGGAATCGAATCGGCTTCGACTCAGGGGGCCTTGTACTCGTCTGCGGAATTTTCCCTGACTTCCCGCCAAACCTTTAGGTGCCCTGCCGCTTCTCCGATGGCTTGACGGCAGAAGCATCCATACTGCTGATATGTCGCGAGCCGGGGGAACTTACCTTTATCCCTAATGGTAAGTTTATGTTTATGGCGAGCTACGAGACTCGTTGTCGGGGCAGTTTTGTTAACAGCGAGCCTCTATGCTTTTGCTCCGGAGGCCCGGGCGCAAACAGCCAGCTTGAGAATCAACGCCACAGTTCCCGGCGTCGGCACACCCGTCGCGGTTCGCGCCATTATCCGCCAGTCCAATGGCGCCTTTTACGAGGGCGAATGGGGTGACTCGTCGTGGCCCAACGTCGCCTTGCGCGGCAAAGCCGTCGGACCTGCCAACACTCTGCAAGTGCCGCCGGGCACCACCGTCATCACCGTCGGCAAAGGACCCGATTACCTTCCGCAAACCGTGACGGTCAATCTTCCATCGGGCCAAACCACCACCATCAACGTCGCTTTGCAACCGGTGCTCAACATGCTCGGCAATGGTTGGACGGCGGGCGACATTCACACGCATTATAATCATGGGGAAGGCCAGGTCTTCCGCACGCCTCAACAGGTGCATAATGTATCTGCCGCAGGCGGTTTGAATTTCGTTTCTGTCTGCCAGGAGCATTACGGCGCAACCACGCTGACACGCCGTGAAATGTTCGATGCCTGGTCGCGCTTCGATTCTTCCGAGTGCCAGGTCTGGATCGGCGCTGAGGAACCGAAGAATGCCTGGGGACATCACGCGAGTATTGTTGACGATCCGTGGCGCATCCGGAGTCCGCTGCCGTATTACACCGGCATCCATGAGGTGCATCGGCAAGGGGGCGTCACGATTCCGGTTCATCCGTTGCGTTCGTTTCCTGGTAAATCCTACGGGAACAGTTGGATGCTTTATCCATTAAACAATTTTTACAAAGCCTATCCACTGCAAGCGCTCACCGGGAACCTGATCGATGGCTGGGGCGGTGTTTCGGACGAAGCACATCAGCCCAACCTCCTGCCGCCTTACTTCGAATTGTTGAATATGGGCTATCGCATTCCGCTCATGGCGGATTCCGATATCGCCTTCGACCGGATCAACAACGGGTCCAAAGCTCCGGGTAATTGGATAAACTATTTTCGAGTGGATGGCGCTTTGAACAAGGCCTCGGTGGTTCAAGCAATAAAACGAGGCCGTGTCATCTCCACCACCGGCCCCATGTTGCTGTTCAATATTGATGGAGCGCGTCCCGGCGACACCCTGCCCGCCGACGGCGCAAGCCGCACCGCACGGATTCAAGCCAGCTACTTGTTCAATCCGTGGACTCTCGCACAGACCAGTTTCAACGGTGAACCCTGCCGCGTTGTTCAGGTGGATCTGTTCCGCAATGGCCAGGTTATTCAAACCTGGAATCCCAACACTCCGACCGCCACTCTCGAATTTCCCATCAACGAAACGTCCGAAGGTTCCCATTATATGGTGCGTGTTCTCGGCAACGACGCCGCCTGGATGGCTGCTTACGCGAGCCCAATCTATTTCGATAACACCCCGCGCCCGCGCCAACCCGACGGCTTCACTTCCCTCGTGAACGGACGCGTTTACGATGCCGCCAACAATCATCCAACCCCAGCCTCCGTCAGTTGTGTGCGTGATGGCGAAACGCTCTGGAACCTGCAGACCGATAGCCAGGGCTTGTTTCGCGCCTACGTTCCGCTTGATGCCAAACTGGTCGCCCGCGACGCCAATGGCCGCCAGATCGGGCGCGACATCCTGAGCGATGAACGGGTCTATGCGTTCTGCCATAACTTGCCGGAGACTTTTCCCAATCTTACCGGTTCCATCGCCGCCTTTCGAAATCTTGTGAAGGAAATGACCTGGGAATTTCCGCTCGGCCATCAAAATGCCGCTTCCTACGTGCGACAACCACTGAGCGGCAACGCTGCCTTCAGCAATTTCAGCATCCAATCCGCCCCGGCACGAACCCCCGGCAAGAACGGCACAGAAATCACCACTCTCCTTGTGGACCGCACCCGCGCGCAACGGGGTGAAACCATCAATTACGCTGTTCTCTTTCGAACTTCCGGCGGTGCTCCCAATGAGGAACTCTCCGTGGAATGGAAAAGTTGGGATCCCGACTACCCGCGGCTTTATACAAAACACGGCAAACTGTTTCATCACAACAATGCATCCGATACTCTCGTTTCTCTTGGCAATGGATTTTATCTCCGTCAAGGCTCAGTCGTTGTTCCTTCGTGGGCCGGGAACGTGAATGACACTTCACCGGGTTTGAAAATGGCGGTCACCGCTCGCGGGGCGGCATCGGAGGAAGCCAACCTCTTGATTACTGTTGGCCCGAGCAGGCCCGAACTGCTCGTGAGCTCGACCTGGGATGGATTCCCAGCCACCTGGGGCGAATTCGGCGTTGGCCCATGTTATTTCCATCGGCAACTGACGAGCCACATCCGCTACAACGATTATCGGCAACTCCAGTTCTCCATGCAGGTGAACGGTCAAACGGTCACCGTTCATCCGCTCGGCGATACCGCTCATGCAAACGATGCCGACAACGCTCTCTTCGAGGATCACTTTTTCTACGATGGCCAACTGGGATCGCAGGGCCGAAATATTCCCTATCGTGATGAGGTCCGCGGACAACCCGCTGAACCCAACTTTGCGAACGTCGCAATCTTCAATTCACAAGATCAAAAGATCGGTGATGGGGAGAATGATGGCGGTGATTCTTTGCCAGCCTCCACACCATTGCCGATTGCCAAGACCTGGTTTGGCCCTCACCAGGGAAATGCAAAACTCGTTTTCTGGGAACATAAAAGCGGAAAGACCGCTGTAACCCATCTGAGCGTCACGAATTTTGTCACGGCCAGCTTTCTGCGCGATGGCCGTCTGGCCGGCGCCGGTTGGCGCGCCCGAACCGTCGCCGACCTGAACAACGACGGTTCCCCCGACCTGATCTGGAAACATGACAACGGCAAAAGCGCGGCCTGGTTCATGCAAGGCGCGGAATTCGCTTCCGCAATACCCTTGCGCAACGGGCACGCCATCGCCGCCAACTGGAACCTCGTCGGCAGCGGCGACATCAGCAACAACGGCAAAGCCGATCTCCTCTGGCAACATGCCGATGGCCGGCTCGTTGCCTGGTTGATGGATGGCCCCAACTTTTCCAATGCCATTCTGTTGCGGCAAGGTTTGCCTATCGCGAAGCATTGGCGGTTCTCCGGGATAACCGACCTCGACCGCAATGGGTCTGGAGACATCCTTTGGCATAATAACGACAACAACACCCTCGCCGCCTGGATGATGGATCGCACCGAGTTCCAAAATGCCTCCGCCTTTCGATCCGTCGGCTCCTCCTGGAAACTGGTCGGCGCCGCTGATTTCAATGGCGATAATCGAGACGATTTTCTCTGGCAGAATACCGATGGCCGGCTTGCGATCTGGTTTATGGACGGCACGACTCTGCTCGCCGCCTATCCTTTGATTCCAGGAAACAAGATCCGTCTCGGTTGGCGCATTGTTGGAGCGAAGTAAAATGGTCAGACTACGGCTTCGCAACCTTAAGCCTGCTCCATTCCGGCAGAACCATTTCCAAAATCACCGGTTTCTCATCGGCAGGCTTGTATTCGCCTGCTCCGTTCATCGTGTAATTGGCTCCTTCGACGTGAATGCGATAGGAGGTCTCGTGCAAGGTGTCGAAATGGAAGTTGCCATTGGCATCAGTCTTCGTCCGTTCACTCGGAGCAAGCGAACTGTAGGTTTGCACCGGCGCGTCTGGAATAGGCAACCCCGATTTCTTTTCCACCACCTTTCCGCTGAGTCTCAATCCCGGCTCCATCTTCACCGAAAGCGGCAACTTCGAAAAGTTGACCGGCACAACCATCGTCTTCATTCCGGGATGATGAAACGTCAGTCGGTATTCTCCCGCGCCGGGGCTGGCGTTATCGAAACGGAATCGTCCCTGTCCATCCGTGGCAACGGCCTGGTGTCCGAAGCCGGAGTTGTTATGATGCCAATCGATCTTCACGGTTGAATTCGGAATCGGCCTTCCGTCAGGCGTTAACAATTGCCCTACGATGTCGCGTCCGGGAGTGAATTGTAATTGCACCTCCCGATCGGGCGCCTTTTCCGTCAAGGTGATCGGTTCACTCAGGCAAACGGAATTGTCGCGGCTCGAGCGCATCTTATACGTGCCACCTAAAGGGAGTGGGCTGGCAATTCCGTCATGCATCTCGACGCGCTCCCAATGACTCTCCACCAACGACGGCGACTTCTTCGTTTCGATCAAAGAGTATGAAACTCGATTGGCTGGGCTGCCGTCGGGGTTAAGTGCGGTTGCGTAAATGGCGCCTGCCGGAATCACCGGAACATTGATGACCAATAAATCGTTTCCTTCCGGAACCTGTAATGCTTCCACTTTAAACCAGTATCCCACCGTGCGCGCGGGCTCATACTGGAAGAGGCCCACCATTGCACTGACGCGGGCCTCGCCGTTCTCGATTTTCACCTCTTTGCGCATGAGCGCGTTCGAGTTTTTATCGGGCACCATAACGTAGATAGTTCCCTTGGGTGGCACACCCGACGGGTGGACGAAGCGGAGAACCACCTCACGACGCTTTAACAGGTTCTTGTCGGATATTTCAATGTTCCATTCGCCATTCACTATGGCGGGAGGGTCGAATCGCTGCCCGGCAACATCTAATGTTACCGCACTCCCGAACTTATTCGTAAAAGTAAAATGGCCAACCCCATTCTCGATCTGCACGGGCAGGTTCTCTCCGTAAGAAGCACCACGTTCACCCGATTTTTCACTATATTCAATGCGGGCAAGTATGGTCAGACCTTTCCAATTGCTGTTCAACTTGCTCAATTCACCGGTGATGGTTCCTTTGAGAACCACTTCCGGAGCAAGCATCGCCCGGAGATTTGCCTGTCCGGCGCGCACGTCATCAAGGATCGCCTGCGTATATCCCGGCGCATCAACTAAAAGGGAATACCGTCCGGCGGCCGGGAGACTGCTGAGAATGAATCGCCCTTGTTCGTCGGTGGTTGTCAGCGGCGCGCCAGGGTTCCACGGATTCACACTGCTAAAGCCGTAAACATCACCTCTTTGATACTGATGTGTTTGTCCGCCCGGAATGGATCGGATTGCGCGCGGGCCTTCTCCTCGAAAAACGTGGAGAGAAGCCTTCGGAACAGGAGCACCCGTGGTCGCGTCCACAACCACGCCGCGAACCGGTTCCACTTTCTGCGCGCGGATTTCATACAAACCACTCGGTTCAAGCGAATCGAACTTGAACGCTTCATATTCGTAACCCGCCTTCTCCACTTTAACGCTGAGCGGATAGTTGTCGCAGTGATTTAAGACCGCAATGCCTTGCGAATCGGTCGTCAGGTGTTTGGACGGAAAGCTTGTTGTGCCGGGATTAATTGGAAACCAAAATTGGCATTTTAGAAGTGTGCCAGAAATGGGTTCACCCGACTGCGCATCAGAGACCCGAAAGGAAACCGCGAAACCGCGTTTGAATACCAGGTTAAGTTCCGGCACCTCGGTTGTTTTGCGGATGTCTATCGGACCAACGAATGCCGGGGCAAAATCTACATGCGACGCTGAGAAATAAAGATCCCCTCGCGAGACCTTGCCGGTGTAAACGCCCTTGCCATTATCCTGGACACTATGGGAAGCAGAGCTGCGATCGCGGTTTACAAAGAAAGAGGCATCTACTCTTCCGGGAACGGGCGACCCATCTTCTGTTCGGATCGTGCCGCGCACCTCAATTTGGTCCTGTTCATCGGGTTCCACTTCCAGTCGCGCCCCTCGTTCCACCATTTTCTGCTCGATTTGCACGATGCGTTCAGCCGGCGTTAAGAGTTTTGCCGCAACGCTCACCGTGAGGCGGGTTCCCACTGCTGATAAGAGGAGGAGCAGGCCGCCGATAAACAACGAGCCGAACAGCGCCTTCCAGGTCAGGCTCATTCCGGGGCGGTAGCCGGGCACAAGAATCCGTTGCACCCGGTCCATCAATGAAGAGGACTTCCGCTCACCAAACGCGGGCACGCCGCGCGGCGTCACTGCCAGCATACTGGCCGCAACGTGCGCCAGGGTTTCAGCATATTCGATATGGCCACCCGTCAACTCGATTGCAATTGCATCACAGCACGCCTCGCGCTCATGGCGCATTTGCCGGCTGATCCACCAGATGGCTGGGTTGAAAAAGAGAATCGACTCAATCAACAGTTGGCAAAGATTGGCGAGGTAATCACCGCGCCGGACATGAGCCAGTTCGTGGAGGAACACGAATTGAAGCTGTTGCAACGACATGCTCGTCACCAGTGACAACGGCAAAATCAAAGTGGGCACAATTATACCCATCACCGCCGGAGTGGAGAGCGTCTCCGTCATCACCACTCGAATGCGACGGATTAGCCCAAGCCGGAGCCTGGTTTCTTCCAACAGTCGCAGGATCGCCGGATCTTCAACGGGGCGACCACTGCTGCGGATACTTTCCGCACTGGCCACACACACCGCCGAACGCGCCAGCATAAGAGCCAATCCCACAAGCCAGACCAGCGCCAGCCACGGAGTCCATGGCACGCTCGAAGTGCTTGGGAGCGGTTGCGTGGTCACTGCGGCGGGAGCCTTCTGTTCGTTCCCATGAGACACATGGGTCACATGAGACATATAGGTCTCATGCGAAACTTCCGAATAGACGGCAACTTCACGACTCGCCTGTTCCTGCAACACCCCCCAGGCGATGAGCCCGCCTAAAAAGACAAATGTCATCGCTGCGACGCACCAGCGGTAGCGAACCTCCGGACGCACCGCTCGCCGCAGCACCACGAACAGTCCGAGTGTCGCTACTCCCCCAATCCAAAGAGTGTGGAGCAGCGCTTGAATAACATGTGACCAACTGTCGCTTGCCAGTGTTTCCCAAAGAGCATTCATTTTTTCCCCTTCTTCCGTGGTTCTGGTTTCTGTTCGTGTTCGGAAATCAACCGTTTGATTTCGTCCAGTTCCTCGCGTTCCACCGTTTTGCCCGAGAGCAGATGCTGCAGTGCCGTCGCCGCATTGCCGCCAAACACCTGGCTCACCAAATTCCTGAGCAAAGGCCCGGCAATCTTGTCGCGGGTAACGCGCGCTTTATAAACATGCGCATTCCCTTCGGCGACATGAGACAAGAGCCCTTTCTTTTCCATCACCTGGATGACAGAAAGGATGGTGGTGTAGGCGCGAGTCTTGCCATCCGGCATCGCATCGAGCACTTCACGGACGGTGGAAGGGCCGCGTTGCCAGAGGACCGACAGGACTTGCATCTCGAGTTTGGAAGGTTCACGAATATTCTTCATAGAAGCTACTGTGTTCATAGTAGATACTATGAACATAGTAGCCATGTCAAGGGGGCGCCCCGGAAGTATTCTGCCCGTTGGATTTCGGTGAATGCGGTTTATGACGGCTCTTCCATAACATGAATGCGGATTCAATTTTCTAGCAATGGCACGGTATCGCTCTAACTCGGTCAAATTGGTTTTCGAACGAAAAGCGCCAGAGGACTGGACAAGCCAGAACTATAGAGTGGATGACCGCCCGGCGGTCTACTCCAAGACCTTGCGGACTTCTCGGAGTATTCTGCGGCGCGACAGCGTCTTGGACGAGACCGCCATGCGGTCAACGACTCTCCAGTTCTGGCTTCGGCTGTCCCCTGGCGCTTTTCGTTTGGTTGGAATCGAAAACATGAATCACCCAAGCCTCTTTCTCGTATTTGACCGCCAGTTGGAATCACACCCGTTCTGTAGTCTGCACCGATTTTGTAAGCGACGGATAAGCTCATCTCAATGTCCCAAACCACCAAATAGTGACCCCTTTTAAAGACCCCAAAAGCAAAACACCCCGCAACGGTTACGTTGCGGGGTGTTGCGAATAATATTTCTGGCTGTTTAGTCTGCCAGCAGCGTTACGGAACCAACGCTGTCCGAGGTCCTCCAGTAGCCGATTGCCTTGTTCTGGTTCTGCAAAACAACCACCCTGACCGACATCGCTTCGGAGGTGGTCGGATGCGTTACAGTCCCGCTAATCCGGCCGTATTTGGGGAAACGGCGTTCATATTTAAAAGCAGGATTCAAGAGCGGTGCCAGCAGATCTCCACCCGCAAAGACGGAGTCTCCGGTCGAGAAGGTGGGGAAGGCCGCTGCCGGATTCAATCGCGAACTGACTGATGTAAGGATGTTCGTAAACCCAGCAGGGAAAAAGACGGAGCCCGGCAGTCTGATCAAGGAGAAGTCCCCTGAAACGTTTCCGTCAATGGCAAGCGTCAACCATCCGAGGAGCGAACCTTTTCCATAGAGAGCTGAATAGACCGGGATCTGTCCATTGGGGCTGATGATACTTACTGAACGGGCGGTGATGCCTTCCGCCAGGAATCCTCCGATCCCGACTCTGCCATTGGCTTTGACGCGCATGAACAAGACGGCTGAACCTTCAGGAGTGCCTGGTGTGAGTGCGCCATTTTCCAGACTGAGCGTGTAAACGCCAGTGAATGGTGATGGATTCGTTTTAGAATAGAGGTTCTTGTAGGCAAACAATTCGGTTGTCCATGAGGAACTGCTGATCGTGCCGCTAATCGTGGCGGTGCTGTTGTCTACTGTCATCGTCAAAACATAACCGGTACTATTCGTTTTGGTGACGCTGCCCAAATCGCCCATTTTCCCTGAGAAACGTCGAGTCACGCCGCCAACCACCGCGCTGGCGGAAAACGTTCCCAAGCTGGTGATCGAGACGTAGAATCTGCCAGAGCTCGCATGTCTCACTTCGTCCGCTTCGTTGAAAAGCCCCATGTAAATGCCTTTTGCCTCTTCGAAAAGAGCCCCGCCGTCCACAACGTCCAAAACGTTGATCGTAAGCTGCTTTTCAAAGCTCGCACCGCCTGCATCGGTAGCGCGGACGCGGATGCTGAGACTGCTCTTTTCTTCGTAATCAAGGGCTTTGGACGTCTGGAGCGACCCGTTGCTGATTGAGAACGAGGCGTTGTCTGTATCACCTGCGCCGGAAACCAGGGCGAAGGTATGGGTGTCGCCCACTTCATCCAGTGCGGAAAGAACGCCGACAACCGTTCCAGCGGCTTGGTTTTCTGCGACGGAATTATTGCTCAGCAGGATATCTGTCGGGGCTGCATTGGAAGCAGTGATTTGCAACGTAACCGTGGCGAACAAGCTGTAGGTCGAGCCATTGTAAGCGCGATAGCGGAACTCATCTGAACCGGTATAGCCGGCTTCCGGGGTATAGACGAAGGAACCGTCTGGTTGCAGGTTGACGGTGCCGTGCTTTGGGATACTGGACAACACCGCGGTCAGGGAATTATTCCCTTCGTCTTCGTCATTGGCCAAAACTCCGGGTGCTGGAACGGTAAGAGCGGTGTCTTTCGGCGTCGCATAGCTGTCGTTCCCGGCAGTGGTCGCTCCGCTGATAACGTTGATGGTCATGGAACCAAGCGTCTGCAGGCCGGTTTCGTCCGTGACGGAGAAGGTGATGCCGTGGGTCCCGACCTGTGCCAGCGTGGGAGTCCAGTTAAATGTGCTGCTCACGTTCGTGCTTCCGATGAGCGGGAGCTGCGGAGTCATCACGGCACCCGCCGGCAGGCCTCCTGCGTTGAGGATTAGGGTGTTATTCGGGTCAATATCTGATGCCTCCACGGTGAGAACCGCCAGGGTATTGGCCACGACAGTCAGCGGCCCGTGCGCGTTGCCAGGATCGGTCGTGTGGACTTCCAATTCAGGTGCGGTGCCGGTCTGGGCTCCGATCTTCAAAAGAATGTCAACCGGAGAACGGGTCTTGACGTTCCCGTTCAAATCAACGTCTTCGATCATAAACTGAACCGTGTAAAAACGCGTTTGATCGAGGGTGGAAGTGTCCCATGTCACTTGTCCTGTGGTGGGGTTGATGGTTATGCCTGCAGGAGAAGTATTGCCGAAACTGGAACCGACGGCTTCAAGATCGGTTGCCACTCGCCAACGCAATGAATCGCCATCCGGATCGATTGCAGGAACAAAGAACGAGGCATTGGTGCTTGCCGGCAGATTAACAATCGGGACCATGCTGCTCACCGGAGAGCTGTTTCCGTTAAAAGGAGTGATGATCGATTGCGCCAGGAGGTTGCCATCTCCCCGGTTTGCCAGGGATGACAAACGACAGCAGCTATTGAAACCTGCGGTGAATGGACCAGGGCCACTGTAGGTCTTCCTCACTGGAACCTGATCCTGCGGACTGACCACCATCTCGCCGACTATCCAATTCTCTGCAATATCCAGGGCAGTGACTTTGATGTAGAGGGTAGTATGAGTACCATCTCCAAAGAAAAAATTATCAACGTATACGACATCGCCAATTTGAGCATTCCCACTTCCTACGGTATTACGTGCCACGCCGAATTGAAAGTTGAACTCGACTTCCCCGGGGTTACTTGTTGGTTTCCAGGCCATGTTTGCATATCGAAAATGCGCAGCCTGCATTTCTGTGGTAAATCCGCCTACTCCTAAAAGGATGCCTAACTTGGCAATCGCAAGATTGCGCCAGAATGGTTGTTTTCTCATTTTTTTTTTGGTTTTGAATAGATGCCCTGATGCTGGGCATCAGCTTTCTTACTAGCTATCTGAATGTATAAGGAAATTACTTACGCATGTCTAGAGGTTTTCGGCATTCAAATTCTTGTTGATTCGGGATAACCAGGCTTCATCGCGGGTGCGGCGAACCATTTGATTAACAGAATACTCCATCGCTGCGCATCGTTAAACCGTACAAGAAAAATCCTCTCCACGTTTAGTGAGGAGAGGAAAAGGACTCTCAATGATTGAGTGTGGGTCTATCCCAGATCCGGCGCCGCAAAGGTCAATGCATCGAAAGTCCTCGTAGTACCGTCGAAGCGATCTGTCACGACCGCAGTCGATGCCGTGATGGTATCGAAGAAGGAAATCTCCGAGTCGTCCTTGCGCATCGCGTAGAACTGGGTGGCCGCATAGAGCAATGCATTTGTATTACCTGTTGGCTATTGTCGATCGCCCACGTCTATGCCGCGCCACGCCGAATTGAGTTTCCCGGGAACGTGGACTTGAGACCATCCAGGCCGTTTCCGGATGATCCTGAAGTGGGCTTGAGACCGTCCAGGCGGTTTCCGGATGATCCTGAAGTGGGCTTGAGACCATCCAGGCGGTTTTCGGATGATCCGAAAGTGGACTTGAGACCGTCCAGGCGGTTTCCGGATGATCCGGAAGTGGGCTTGAGACCATCCAGGCGGTTTTCGGATGATCCGAAAGTGGACTTGAGACCGTCCAGACGGTTTCCGGATGATCCTGAAGTGGGCTTGAGACCGTCCAGGCGGTTTTCGGATGATCCGAAAGTGGGCTTGAGACCGTCCAGACGGTTTCCGGATGATCCTGAAATGGACTTGAGACCATCCAGGCGGTTTTCGGATGATCCTGAAGTGGGCTTGAGACCATCCAGGCGGTTTCCGGATGATCCTGAAATGGGCTTGAGACCGTCCAGCCCACGTTCCGGGCGACCTAAAGCGAAAAACCCCTTATTTTTCGACAATTTGTCCGGAAGAAGCTTTTGAACCTGCCGCGAAAATCAAATTCGAGAAATTTATGGATGCCAAATAGCAACACGCACGTACCAGGCTTGGTGAAGATTTGCGGAAGGCAGAAATTAGGGTTTTCACACAGGAAAACCCCACCGATTAGTCGACGAACCGCTCCCGCGGTTACGCAAAACCCCAGCCTTTATTACCAATGGTAAGTCGGAGAGCTGTAGGCCTTGTTTCGGTGCGGAAGCACCTCCAAAACCGGTGGGGTTTTCCTGTGTGAAAACCCTGACTTCTGCCTTCCGCAATTCCTCGTGAAGTTTGGTGTGTGCGTGTTTAGTTTTGAAATTTGTGGATGGCTATTGCTTTGAAATAGCAACACGCACGTACCAGGCTTGGTGAAGATTTGCGGAAGGCAGAAATCAGGGTTTTGGCTCAACAAAACCCCACCGGGTTTTTGGACGCTGGCGCGGAACGGACCGCGCCTTTGGATTACCTTGCGGTGGTTCGGAGGCGGGTGGCTTCGGGGCCGTGTTCCTGGAATTTCGTTGGAGCGGCTACGTGTAAGTCCCAGCCTTTATTACCAATGGTAAGTCGGGGCGCGGTAGGCTGTGTTTCGGTGCGGAAGCACCTCCAAACACGGTGGGGTTTTCCTGTGTGAAAACCCTGACTTCTGCCTTCCGCAAATCCTCGTGAAGTTTGGTGTGTGCGTGTTTGGTTTTGAAATTTATGGATGCCAAATAGCAACACGCACGTACCAGGCTTGGTGAAGATTTGCGGAAGGCAGAAATCAGGGTTTTGGCTCAACAAAACCCCACCGGTTTTTTGGTCGCTGGCGCGGAACGGACCGCGCCTTTGGATTACCTTGCGGTGGTTCGGAGGCGGGTGGCTTCGGGCCGTGTTCCTGGAATTTCGTTGGAGCGATAACGTGTAAGTGCCGAAAATTCACGGCTTTGCCTCATCACGGTTTTGATTCGGGCGCATTCGTCTCCCAACTCCCTACGGAAAACGCAATTCCGCGGAGAAACTGGAGGAGGAATTGAACTTTTAAACCAGCGTTGCACGAAATACCGCCGAAAATCCGAAAAAATATTTCGTTGTCAACACTCTCAGGCTCAGCAGCTTACGACCGTGCAGAGCACCTGTTCCCGGTGTTATTTTGCTGCTTTAAAGTTTCGACACAGCGCTGCATCCCGCCTTCTATCAACGACTTACAACAGGTCGAACCCCCCTTTTTGCCGGTTTCCTTTTTTTCAACGCCTCTTTTTTTAGGGTCAAAATAAAACTTTTTTTTGCAACCAAACCCAATAAAGACGGGCCTCCGGAGGGCGGAGGAAATTTGTGGACAAATTTTCCCCTTATGTGGCCGGTGTCGTTTATGTGAAAAAATACCCGATTCGATTAACGAGTCATTAAACGTCCGATAAACACAAAAAACATCGGACAAAAACGGAGTGGAAAATGGGCCGCTTAAGTGTCCTTTCCGCTGCGTCGCAGAAACAGAAAAGAAACGGAGTAAAAGTATGAGAAACATCATTACAAGGACAATCGGGTTCCTGGCTAATCTCGGGAACAAAGCAATCGCAGGGATGACGTTGTACGTCGCACAACTCACCCTGCCTAACTCAGTCACCGCGAACCTGCCGGGCAGGCTAAACGCGATGACGGTGGCGGATACCGACCACAAGGAGACGATCGTGCAGTTGAAAGCGCGCGGACTCGTCCTGTATGCAGCGAGGCAGTCGGCCACCGAATTCGTGCGGATCGTGCGCGAGTTGTTGAGGCCGCGTCTTGGCAAGAAGTATTCCCAGGCCTGGGATGCCACAGGGTTGACGGGTTCACTGACAATCGGAGAAACAGAAAACGACCTGTTGCGGATCCTCTATTCGATGGCGGCCTACCTCACGACCTATCCGATCGCGGATGCGGGCGCCAATGCAACGGCGTTACGCGCCTCGGAATTGCATGAAGCGTTGGCCGCGGCCAGCGCGGCAGTGGTTCTGCAGAAGGATGTTGTGGACCAGGCCATGAAGGATCGGGATGAAAAAGCGAAGGCGCTGGAATACGGTCTGCGCATCTTGTTGAGCGAATTGCACAAGACGTTGACGCCGCTGGATTCCCGTTGGTTCGCGTTCGGTTTCAAGAAACCGGGCGCTCGTGCCACTCCAGATATGCCGCTCAACCTGAGAGCGGTGTTGATCGGCGCCAACGCCATCTCGATGAAGTGGGACCCGGCAGCGCGCGCGGAGTATTATCGTGTGTATAAGAAAGTGATCGGTGTGGATGCCGATTACGTGTCGGTCGGCACTCCTGCTGACCTGGACTTCACGATCGAAGGGTTGCCCGGCAACTCGCAGGTGGAGGTTGTGGTCTCCGCGGTGAACAATGGCGGCGAAAGCGTCTGGACCAGTGCGGTCCTCGTTGCGACATTGTAAGCTGATGTCGGTTTGAAGAAGTTGGAATGCAAAGCCGCCCGGATTATTCCGGGCGGCTCTTTTTTTAACCGCTAATCTTCGCTAATAGTCGCTAATGGAGAAGTGGTTATGCGAAACAAGGAGGTTCTTCGCTGTTTTCGGTGGAATAGCCATGCGCCTTTCCGAAGGTAAAGTTTATTGTTCCAATTCGAAACCGCATTTTGGACTGCGCTGGCAGAGCGCAGCGGCGACAGCGCTTTTGGGCGCAGTAAGCACCAGGAAATTGAAAACTCCGCATTGAGCGTCCGAAAGCGGTGTCGCGCTTCGCTTGCCACCGCAGTCCAAATTCGTCTCCTCCTCGACCCAAGGTTAAAAAATGGGCT
>JACDHS010000195.1 GCA_013820875.1 Verrucomicrobiota bacterium
GGGCGAGGGGTATTGCTAACGTTAGCAACACCCCCATCCCCGTGGGAGAGGGGTACTGCTAACGGTAACAGCACCCCCAACCCACGGGGAGAGGGGTATTGTTACGCGAAATATTTCCATTCCCCACGGGGCGAGGGGTATTGCTAACGGTAACAACACCCCCCGCCCCGCGGGGCGGGGGGTCTGTTTCCGAGAAACAGAGGCCTCCCCCGCGGACGAGGATTACTACTGCGCCAAACAAGTGAGTCTGTACGTGGGACAAGGGTCGTGTTCTGCGGAACAAATCCATCGCGAGGCTTGCAACAGAAAATCTTGTCGTAGAAAACGGATTCCGACTCTCGCAACCCGACCCATCGCCGGGAATGAACTCCGTTCGGATCCGCAAACGGAGTTCACCAGTGCAGGAGGAGCTATGTTGTGTCCTTGCAACCTCCTAATCCGGCTTCACTTCTTCTGCAGCCCTGTAACCACACTTCGAACGACGGTCGGAATGATCTCTTTGTTGTTCGCCTGTTTCTCGGTGTAAACGACCAGCACAAATTTCTCACCCGTGGGCAATTCGACGTAGGCTGCGTCATGACGGGTTTGGCTGGTCCAACCGGCTTTTGACCAGAGCCTCGCGTCTTCAGGAAGACCGGGTGCCGTGAATTCGCTGGCCTGGCTGTTCTTCGATTTGGGATCGCGCTTCAGCAATTCCATCATTTCGTCAGAACGCTTTTTGGAAACAGCTTTCCCGAGAGCGATTTCACTCAGCAACCGCGCGGTCTCGTCCGTGGTCAGCCAATTGCGATGAATCGGTTGGTGCATTTTGGTGGATTGCATTTCGCGCCCGTAAGGACCTTCGCCCCACGGTTTGCGATTCGCGTTTACCTTCTTGTAACCGAGCGAAACGAAGTAACGGTTCACAGCATTCCGCTTGTGAAACCACTTTTTCATCTCCTTCTCGGAAAGCTCTGGACCACTCGTTGTGTCGGTCAGGACATCGACAATGTAATGAGTCGGTTCGTTTCCAGAAACCACGATCATGTCACGCATCCCGCGACGCAGTTCTTCGCCATCCTTTGCCTTCCCGTCTTCCATCCACTGATGAATCGCCGCAAGGTAGAACATCTTGACGACGCTCGCCGGATAGATCTGTTCATCGCCCCGATGACTCGCCTGCACCGGCTTCCTGGGATTCCCGAGATCAATCAGCGTCACGGCAATCTGGTCCGCCTGCAGTTTTTTATCTGCAAACTTTTCAATTGCCCCTTCCACGGCGGAATCAACAACCGCCTGCAGCTTTTCAGAACGCGCAGGTTGCCAGGGTGTCTTGGTGGATTGGGCAGGTGCGTTCACGACGGTGATGATTGTAAGCAGAAGACCGAACAAAATGTGAGAGCAGATTTTCATAAAGGTTCGAAAACGTTTGACCGACTGTAGAAGATTGCCGGATTAGATGGAAGAGGCGTTCTACCGTTTAGAATCCAGGAATTCCATCACTGCACTGAAAAACTCTTGCGGCTTTTCGGCGTGCAACCAATGACCGGCGCCCTCGATGACAACAAATTCAGCCGCTGGAAAACTGCTCCGGATCGCTTCTTCGTCCCCCGGCAGAATGTAATCGGACTTCGCGCCACGAATAAACAAAGTCGGTTTTACAAACGGTGTTCGGATATCCAAAGCGACAGTGATGTTTCCATACTGCTCCCGGATGGTGCGCAAGTTAATCTTCCAGGTAAACTCCCCGGTCTCGTCACGGGTGACACTCTTTAACAGAAAGCTGCGGAGTGGCGCTTGCGGGATATCTGCAGCCAGCGCCTGGTCTGTTTCCGTTCTGTCTTCGAACTGTGGAAGGTCCAGCGTCCAGAGCGCATCCAGGATCTCGGTATGGTGGGGCGGATAAGCCTTCGGGGCGATGTCGGCCACCACCAATTTACGAACGCGATCAGGGTTGTCTGCGGCAAATTGCATCGCCGTCTTTCCGCCCATGGAATGACCCAGCACAATGGCTTCCGCGATTTGTTGCGCGTCCATGAACTCGCGCAGATCGTCTGCCATGGATGGGTAATCGAACCTGTCGCTGTGGGGCGAAGCGCCATGATTTCGGAGATCCAAAGCGAACACCTGGTAATGTTCCGCGAATCTTTTGCTCAAGATCTGCCAGTTATCAGATGACCCGAGCAATCCATGCAAAATAATCAGCGGAAATCCTTCGCCACAGGTGAAATAGTTTAACTGCATAACGCCTCACTTTCCTTCCGTCGCCAACTTCCTCCAGATATAAACAAACGCACTCGCAAAGTCCCCGGGCTTTTCTGAAATCCATTGCGTCACGAACTCCGGCGCAAACCATTCACCTCGTTCGATTTCTTCCAGGTGCAGAACAAAAGGTCCTTCATGCACACAACGATAGACCCAGACGAATTCCTGACCCGTTTCGGCACGAGCTGAAATCTTGAACATGCGCCCAGGACAAACTGTTGCCACCAGACCGATTTCCTCCCGCAGTTCGCGGACTGCGCAGGCATCGTAATCTTCGCCGCAATCGAGATGCCCTGATGCCGACGAATCCCAAACGCCGGGAAACGTGTCCTTCAACATCGAACGTTTTTGCAGGAAAATCTCACCGCGTTCGTTGAAAACCAAAACGTGAATCGCGCGATGCATATCGCCATCGCGATGGACGAGTCGCCGGAGTTTCTGTCCGATCACTTCATCCTGCTCGTTTACGACATCGAAGATTTCTTCTTTCATGAAAATATTTTGAACCACGGACGGACACGAATTGGGCAGGTTACATGGTTGAATGGTGAGCATCGTTACATGCACACACTGCAACCATGTAACCTCTCAACCATTCACCCCTCCTGCTTCTCACGAAGCCAATAAACATTTCGTCAACTGCACGAACTGTTCCACGCTGACCTGTTCGGCGCGCTCCTGGGCTGAGATGCCGATTTCTTCAAAAGCCGATGCCAACTTATCCGCGGGCCAATCCTGCTTCAGCAGTTTCATCATCATTTTGCGACGTTGCGAGAAGGACCTCTTCACAATCTTCGTATATACCCTGGCTTCTTCAAAGTTGAGCAATGGCACTGGCCGACGGACCAGGGTGATGCAGGCGCTGTCCACATCCGGCGGCGGAAAGAAACAGGCGGCCGGCATCTTGAACCAACCTTTTGGTTCATACCGAAGTTGCAGCAAAAGAGTCAACAATCCGTAATCGTCATCGCCGCTGGCCGACATGATTCGCTTGGCGACTTCGATCTGCAACGTCGCCACCAATCGCTCCGGGCAACCTTGAGCTTCAGCCAGTTCGACGAGAATCGGCGAGGCCACTGAGTAAGGCAGATTGGCGATTAACTTCCAGTCCGACCAATCCGCCCGCTTTTTGAGCGCGCTATCAATATTCTTCTGGCGCAGGTATTCGAGAGCGTCCTCGTGTAAGAGCGTGAGCTTTTTGTTGGTAGCGAAATGTTTCCGAAGAAAATCGTAAAGGCGCTCATCCTTTTCGATCGCCAGAACCTCACCCGCTTCATCGAGCAGAAGTTCGGTTAGCGGCCCGAGACCCGGCCCGATCTCCATGATCTTGTCTGTAGGCTTGATCTCGCCGGCGTCGGCGATGCGACGCAGTTGATTTTGATCATGGAGAAAATTCTGCCCCAGCGATTTCGTCAGTCGAATCGCACCCGAATCCAGAATTTGCCTCATCTCCGAAAGTTTCATTTGTTAATATGTAACAGGAAGTAAAAGAGGTTAGACACGAATTTTTACGAATTGGAAGAAGGTGGGTTGCATGGTGAATGGTTGAATTGTTACATGGTAACAGCGGAGCGCGGCTGTGTGCGAAGCATCAGCCGCAGCGGGTAATATTGTGCAAGCGATTTTGGAAATCCGAAGGCTACAATCAAAGCCGTACCCGCTGCGGCTGATGCTTCGCACACAGCCGCGCTCCGATTTGCGGATTCGCCACACTAGGAAATTCCTGCAGTTCGTGTCAAAAAATGAACCGTCCTACCTCCCCGGCGACGCAAGGCTGAGCAACTCAATCAAAGCGATTTCCTTTTCCGGGCCTTTCAGGAAATCGAATGAACGGAAATAGCGCAACCGTTCTTCCTCCGGCGTGCTGGGATCAGCAATAAGTTTTGCCAGATACGTTGCGGCTTCCGGCGCGCGGGAACGCCAGATGATGTCGCGACCGGCGGGTGTATTCCACTTTTTGCCAGCCACTTTGAGCCACGCCTTGAAACAAGCGCTTTCATTTTTCTGCGCACCGATTCCCAATGCTTCGAGGTACCAACGATCCTCGCCGTCGTGTTGTGCCGCCAGCTTTGCCCAAAGTTCCGGCGCCTCGGAGGAATCGGAACCGCGCAGGAGCAAGGCGCATTCTCGGCGCACCTGGGGCGATTCGTCGTGGACCAATTTTTTCAGCATCGGATGCAGGTTCACCTTCAGGTCGTGTGCGATGCGCAGTGCGGCGATGCGAATGTCAGCATCGCCATCTTTCGCCGCGTCCCGCAGATAACGTTCGCCTGTGCCTTCGATCCGCGCGAGGAGTTGCAGGGCGCGCGCCCGCATTCGGGGTTCGCCTTTAAGCCAGAGTTGGCGCAAATCATTTTCAGCATGTTTGCCGAGATGCACAAGTTGGTCCCACGCGAGGTAACGAGTGGCAACGTTCGGTGACTGCAGGGCGGCAACCGCTCCGGAGATCTTCGTGAAATCATACTGCGGCACGTTCGGTTTGTGACCCTTGGGAGCGATCCGATAAATGCGCCCTTTCATCTCCTTGAAACTTCGGTCCGCCATGTTGTGTCCGCCGACACCCGCATCGTTCCAGTCCGCAACCAGGAGCGAACCATCCGGCGCAACACAAACATCGGAAGGACGAAACCAGGAATCACGACCGCTTAATATGTCTTCTGACAATGCGGCATATCCGGCCCCGTCGGCAGTGACAGGATGACTGCGCACAACCCGCGGCCCCGCATCGCAAAGAATCATTTGGTTCCGAAAACGTTCAGGTAACAATCTGCCTTCGTAAACTAACATGCCGCATGGAGCGCCCGCCCCAGTGACCAGGAGATTCGGAACGACGCCCGGATCGTTCTGATACCAATGCCGTTGCGGGATTTCTTTCTCCATGTTGGTCCGTTTCGCGTGCCAACTAGCGCCGGTCATTTCGTCGGAGAAACCATAGTTGCCACCCTGCATCACGTAATTAATCCGAACCGCGCGGTTGCCGTCATCGTCGTTGTCCGATTGCCAAATCGTGCCGAAAGAATCGGCACAGACTTCGTAGGGGTTCCGAAAGTTGTGTCCGAGCACTTCCACTCCGCTTCCATCGAGATTGCAGCGAAACGTCAATGCTTGCCGATACACACCGTTTTTATTTGAGACTTCGTTGCCATGCACATCGATCACCACGGAACCATCCGGGCGTTTCAGCAGATTCCCCTCGTTGCCGAAATTAAAATAAAGTTTTCCATCCGGACCAAAGGTCATCGCATGAATGCCGTGATCGTGATCAAATCCTTCCACGAGGAATAACACCTCTTTCTTGTCCGCTTTGTCGTCGCCGTCTGTGTCGGTGAGAATAAAAATTTCGGGGGATGCCGAAACAATCACCTGTCGGCCGAGCACACAGATACCTAGCGGCGCGCTCATTTTCGGATCCTGGTAAAACACCTTTGAGACATCAGCGACACCATCGCCATTCGTGTCTTCCAGGATCACGATGCGATCACCAGCCGGATCAAGGGTTCCCCACGGTTTAAAACTGGAACGATAATTGACCGCTTCCGCGACCCAGATTCGGCCACGCTCATCGATGTCTATATTCGTCGGGTTACGCAGCATCGGTTCGCTTGCGAAGAGAGTCACTTCAAGGTCTTCGGCCGGGTCCAGAAACTTGAGCGCTTCCCGGGCGGCCTTCGGTCCGTAAGTCTCGCCGAGAGCACTCACGTCCGGTTTTGCCAGCAAAACATTCGATGGGGGCGCTTCTGTGAAAACGAGGAACTCAACCGCCGGCTCACAACTCTGTTCGGTGCCACCCGCATCAATCCCCACCTTCGCCTGGAACCGAACAAATCCCTCGGGCAAATCGTATTCGATGATGGATGGCGCATGTGTGCCGAGGCCGGTCTTATAAACGCGGTTCGCAATTTTCAGCGGCTCTCCCTTGACGTTTTTGTCGATGCCAATTGTGCCCCAACCGGTTGTCGCTGAAGTCCATTTGAGACTGGTCAGATTAACGATGGAACCATCAGCCCGCACGAGTTGTGGATCGCACCAATCGGCCCAGTCGCAGTTGTAACTGTTTCCTCCATCTGTAACGACGAGCCACAGTTTTTTAGCGCCGGAAATATCAACATCCACCGGGACACGGTTGTAGGTAACGAGACCGCTTGTGAATTTCGGGCGCGCAGCAGAATTCTCGTTCACCGGAGCGGGATTAGCAGGGGGTTTCTTCTGACCTTTTGGATCGAGATTCTGCTCAAGATCTTCAGGAGTAACTTCGGACTCCACACCGTTCTTCGGAATGTCAGCTTTCGCGACCCAAAGAATGGCATTGAGCACGAGCTTGCGAAAATCGTCGTTGCCCCAGTTGTTGTGAAAATGAGCACCAGTGAAACCAAATCCGCGCCCACCATCCGGGCGGTCGTAAGCCCAGGCGACATGTTGCTGATCACCGCGCTTCACTGAGGCGCGCACATCCGGATTGCCGCTGTGATGGCCGTCTCCCCGACTCATAGTGCTGGCCGGCGCCACCGCGCTAAGGATCGGAGTGACCCCCTTCAATCCCTTCTGGAACCGCATGTTGAAATACCATTCGTCATTGATCTGAAATGGTTTTACTCCGCGGGTAATGGGGTGCTTCGGGAGTGTTTTAAAATCAGCATCCCAGTGCGGGTTGACCGACCAATTAATCTCGAAAGCGCCACCGATCCAATTGAGAAATTCTCCCTGCCCTTTTTCAATCGTCGGCTCCACTGCGTAATGAACCAGCGCGAGACCAACGCCGCGTTTCATGCGTGCTTCCATCTTCGTAAGGCGGTCCCCTTCCAGAATGGGATGACGGGCGCCGCCGTCCATGTAGAGAACAATGGCATCGGCGCCGTCGAGAATCGTTTCATCCGTGGGCCAACCATTGAGATGCACCTCAGCGCTGACTCCGGGAACCTTTTCGAGACATTTTTTGAGCAGCAGCGACCCGGCATTATGTTCGTGCGCGCCTGAGCCGTGGCTCGGTTTGCCCGCGACAAAAACGATTTTCTTTTCAGCAGCGTGGAGCGAAAGAGCGGCGGCAAAAAGCAAACCGGCACAACCAGATAGAAGCCTTATCATGTTCATAGTGCGACGAGCACAGGTTAGAAAATTCGCCCCTATTGGAAAGCCTTCATTTGGAGAGAGACAGGATGGGGGTCTGATTAAAATGGGTGAGGAGAGGAGGAGGGAAGACCCGGAGCGCGGCGTAACCGCAGGGCGGTTACCCCGCGCTCCGTTTATGCGCGCCGCAATCTCACCCCTTTCAATCACACCCTTTCCTGAATATTGATGTAATCCCGATTGCAAATTGTTGAGCAGACGCTATTTAATGTCGCAACATGTCCACGGTTGCTGAGCAATTGCACCAAGCGCGGGAGGAACGCCAACTCACCGTTCACCAGGTTGCCGAGGCGACGAAAATTCGCACCGATCACATCGAAGCCTTGGAAAACGGCGATTACGATGTCTTTCCCGCATCTGTGTACATTCGCGGGTTCGTTCGCACTTACGCCACTTTTTTGAGGATGGATGTGCCGAAGATTCTCGGCGAATTGAATAGCGAGCTTTCGAAAACAGAGAAACATCGGGAAGCTCCCGCTCTTACGGCCAAATCGCCGAACCTGCTTGATTGGTTCATGTTTCAATTGTCCCGAATCAATTGGCGCTGGGCATTCCCGATGTTGCTCCTGACGATGGTCGCGCTGATCAGTGTCTATGGCTATCGAGCCTGGAAGATTCGTGAATCGCGCGATCCGCTCTCTGATCTGGGCCCTGGCCTCTATCAACCCGGCAAAACAAATAACGGCGATCTCCTGCCCATTCCAGCTCCCGCGCAGCCCGTTCGCTGACAATCGGGAACCGGGCAGTTTAAGCACTAATATGCCCTGATAGACACGAATAGGAAGGGGATTGGGACGTGGCGCGAAGTCACGGCTTGTTACCGTTTGCTAGAACGATTACCAAAAGTAATTTCCGAAAAGAATGGATTCAGAGAAATTATTGGCTCGCCCTCATCCTGACCTTCTCCCCACTGCCATTTAGTTAAGGTACAACCCAGCATGCTGAGGCGGAGGTGGAGCGGAAGCTCCTAGCCAAAAAAAGGTGGGGCAAACCTGCCAGCCCGAAGTTCGGGCCGTGACTCTCGAGTTCTGACTGTTTGCCCTGACTTCTGCCTTTGCCGCCGATCTTAGATTCAGATTCGATATGTTGACTCGACGTTGATAAGACGATTGTTTCTTAGCAAAGCAGTTCTTCCAATCACCGCAAAGCAAACCCTGGCAGAGAAGACAAATTCAGGGCAAACCGGCAGGTTTGCCCCACCTTTTTTGGCTAGGAGCTCCCGCTCCACCTCCCTCACCGCGCGTTTGTTTCGCCTTAGAGCCTGTCTGAAAAGTCAGTATTCCATAGGAATCAAGCCAATCGGCGGAGTTGAATTCGTATCATAGCGATATAGATCCAAGCTTCTGCGCTTGTTTCTGCGGTTTCGTAATCGCGCACC
>JACDHS010000055.1 GCA_013820875.1 Verrucomicrobiota bacterium
AATGTTGCACTCTCAGACGTCCAATCCCTCGAAAAGCTTCATCTTCATCTCCAACATTCACTCCCCTCAATCCTCACCCCAATCAATGCCAGTCAACTTCAAATTAGTTTCCCGCCAGACACTAACTACATCGAATTGATTGTCCGTGGAATCGTTCACAAAAAGAAAACGCGGCGACTGTAAGTCGCCGCGCAGTCTAAAACAAGAAGGCTATTTTCCTGAACATCAATCGATTCGATTAATCTTCAAATCGTTGTGGACGACTTTTCCGGTCTCAGCCGAGACATAAACGTGGCCGACATCCGTGGTTTGGTCCGGTTTGCGCAGTTTATACGCCCAAAAACGAACTTTCCAGACATGTCCATAGTCGCGATGACGTTGCAACCACATCTGGCTGGCTTGAAGTTTCACGTTCTTGAGCAGCGGTTCCTCTTTCGCAGTTTCAAGCGCGGCGTCTGAATCGACCTTCATTTTCTCTTTGTCCAATTCGGCATTGCCGGTGGCAAATTCCAGGATGCGCGCCGGACGTTTTACAGACATTTTCTTTCCTGCGCCAAATTTCACTTCCGTCGCCTTGGCCGTCGCATCGGGGTCATAAAAGACCACATACCAAATGTTCGGAACGAGTGAGCCGACCGATTTTTCCGAGCGGATTTCTACAACGCGACCTTTGGCATCTTCGCCAACATGCTTGTTGCCTTCTTTGATCAAATCATAGGCAGTGGTTTCTTTGGCAAAGCCGCTTTGGGCCATTCCAAATGCCACAACCGCAGCTACTAAAATAGTTTTCAGGAAACTCATCTTCATTGAACGAAGGGTACGAAATGAACGCCGTTTCGCAAATATTTGTTTAAAGCACACTGTTTTGGAGGGTAAAGCCGGGAAAAAGATGACAATTCGTAACTTCCGCTTCCGTGAAATATAAAAATGACGACGATTGGAGACTTTTGCTTCCGTGAAATATTCAACAGACGACACTACGGGAGTGGTATTTGCATGAAAAAATGCAGGCTTGCCCGGTGCGAGCCCATCTTGAACGATGGAACCCATTGCGGAGTAGCAAATACAGTGAACAAACAGGCCATAATTAAGAAAATCGTCGCGCAACTCGTTAAAGAGTTGGCCATTTATGTCAAAGCGTCCCATGCGGCCCGGGCCGAAGCGACCCACGAGCAGAGCAAGCCCGAGAACAAATATGACACTCGCGGATTGGAAGCTTCCTACCTGGCACGCGGCCAATCGCGTCAGGCAGCGGAGATCGAGCAGGCCATTGAACAATTCAATGCCTTGAACGCTCGAAAGTTCACCGGGAAAGATCCAATTGATATTGGAGCTTTGGTGGAACTTCAAACGAAGGAGGAACAGTTATATTATTTCATCGGCCCGCGCGCCGGTGGAACGGAGGTTTCGCACGGCGGCAAGGAAATCCTCGTCATCACCCCGCAATCCCCGCTGGGACAACAACTATTCGGAAAGAAACAAGGAGACCGACTGCAAATCACCATCGCCGGGGCGAAGAACGAATACCGGGTGGTGTCGGTATTGTAATAATGGTTTAGACGCGAAGGTTCCTCTTAATCCTAATCGGTTTTCCGAGGATTAGGATTAAGATTAAGAAAGGGGCTACACCAAGTGCGGTTGAATTTGAGACTCGCTACTCCATCCACTACAGTGCCCATCCAAAACTCTGATGCCTGATCCCCGTATCGAAGAACTAAAGACTCTGTTGCCGCAATGCATGCTGCCCGATTGGGTGCGGCTTGGCTCGCGGCTCATTCGTCTTTTGCGGGACAAGCATCATCCCGACAAACACGACGCTTTACTGAAACGTTTGACTGAGCAGGTGCGCGCTTCCATCGCACTTCGCGAGGCACGCCGACTCAACGCACTGCGCGTCAGTTATCCGCCAGACCTGCCGATCACCGCGCGCAAAGATGAGATCGTCGCCGCGATTCGCGACAACCAGGTGGTCATCATCGCCGGCGAAACCGGTTCCGGCAAAACGACGCAGATTCCCAAGATGTGCCTCGAAGCGGGTCTTGGCATCGAAGCCAAAATTGGCTGCACACAACCGCGACGGGTCGCTGCGCTTTCCATCTCGCGACGTATTGCCGAAGAGTTGAACGCCGCGTGGGGACGTGAGGTCGGTTGCACCATTCGGTTCGACGATCGATCCAGTCCGCACACTTACATCAAGTTGATGACGGACGGGATTCTCCTCGCCGAAACCCAGGGCGATCCCGACCTTTCCGAATACAATGCGTTGATCATTGATGAAGCGCATGAACGTTCGTTGAACATTGATTTTCTTCTCGGTTATTTGAAAGGACTGCTGGCGCGTCGCAAGGATCTAAAGCTGATCGTCACTTCGGCGACGATCGATACCGAAGCCTTCTCGCGGCATTTCAATGATGCGCCCATCATCGAAGTATCGGGACGGATGTTTCCGGTGGATGTCTTCTATAATCCACTGGACGCGAATTCTGAGGAGAGCGGTGACATCAGCTACGTGGATGCAGCAGTCCAATCGGCTGAAAATATTCTATACGAAAGCAGCTTCGGCGACGTGCTGATCTTCATGCCGGGCGAACGCGACATCCGCGAGACAAGCGACATGCTCGAAGGCCGTTTTGGGCGTGATGCCGAAATCATCCCACTTTTCGGACGTCTAAGCTCCGGGGATCAGCAACGCGTTTTCGCTCCATCGGCGCGCCGCAAGATTGTCATTGCGACGAACATCGCCGAGACGTCGTTGACCATTCCCGGTATTCGTTACGTCATTGATGCTGGGCTCGCTCGGATCAGCCGTTATAACCCGCGCACTCGCACAAAACGTTTGCCTGTCGAACCGGTTTCACAAAGCAGCGCGAACCAACGCAAGGGCAGGGCGGGGCGTGTGCAGGATGGTATTTGCATCCGTCTTTATTCCGAAGAGGATTACGATTCGCGCCCGCCATTCACCCAACCGGAAATTCAACGGGCCAATCTCGCGGAAGTAATCCTGCGGATGAAAGCGTTTCGGCTCGGAGAAATTGAAACATTTCCCTTCGTTCAACCTCCATCACCCGCGGCCATCGGGAACGGATTCGCGCTCTTGCAGGAACTCGGCGCCCTGGACGATAAACGCGAACTCACTCCGCTCGGTCGTGACCTTGCGCGTTTGCCGATTGATCCAACGCTCGGACGCATGTTGCTGCAATCGCAGAGCGAACATGCCACGCGCGAACTGTTGATCATCGCTGCCGGGTTGAGCATCCAGGATCCGCGCGAACGTCCGCTCGACCAGAAGGATGCTGCTGCCGCCGCGCACAAACGGTTCAATGATCCGCAATCAGATTTTCTCGCGTTGCTCAACATTTGGAATGAAGTGCATGATCAATGGGAAAAGATCCGCACCCAAAATGCGCGACGCAAATTCTGCAAACAACATTTCCTCTCTTACCTGCGCATGCGCGAGTGGCAGGATCTTTACTCGCAACTCCACGACGCCCTGGAAGATCTCGGCACTCTGAAGCTCAACGAAAGCAACGCCGCTTATCCCGCAATTCATCGTTCGATTCTCGCTGGATTGATCGGGCATGTGGCGCATCGCGAAGAACGCAATACTTATAAAGCTTCCGGTAATCGTGAAGTGACCGTTTTCCCGGGTTCATCTTTGTACGAACGGGGTGAAACGCAGAAGAAGCGCGTTCCGAAGAACGAGAAGCAACAACCGAAACAACGCACGAATCAGCCGGAATGGATTGTGGCCGGTGAGATCGTGGAAACGTCGCAACTCTTCGCCCGCACCATTGCCGGGATTGATCCGCAATGGATTTTCCAACTTGCGCCACATGCCTGCAAACTGACGCATCAGAATCCGCATTGGAGCGCGAGCAGTGGTCGGGTGTTGGTTGAGGAAGTGGTCACGTTGCACGGGCTCGAAGTGCAGCGTCGTAAGGTTGCTTATGGGAACATCAATGCCAAGGAAGCGACGGAGATATTTATCAGGTCAGCGTTGGTTGAGGAGAATATTCTTCCTGCTCGGGGAAACCGACGTGAGGAGCTCAGTGATACAGAAACGCGAGCGAACGCTGAAAGTAATCCTCTATCCCAGCGGGAGAAAGCATCCGGCAACAGCTACAGCTACTCGATTTCTGAAAACGAATTACCCGCACAATACAATTTCCTTTCCCATAACCGCGCCATTCGCCAGAAAATTGAAAACTGGCAAACCCGCGTTCGCCGCTACGATCTCGCCGATCCTGACCAGGCGCTCTTCGATTTCTACGCGAAGCAGATTGAAAATGTTTCTTCGACTCACGAACTGAATCGTTTACTGGGAGAACGTGGTAATCAGCATTTCCTGCGTGTCACCGAAGCGGATCTCGCTGGCGGACGTTTGTTGAGTTTCGATTCCAATGCCTTCCCGGACATCGTGCCGATTGGCGGTCAACCGGTGGCCGTGAGTTACGCTTACGCTCCCGGGGAAGAGAACGATGGTGTCACAATCAAACTTCCGTTCAGCCTCGCGCAGTCAGTTTCATCCGCGCTCCTCGAATGGGCTGTGCCGGGTTTGCGCGAAGAGCAAATCAGCGAACTTCTGCGTGCTCTACCGAAAGCAATGCGCCGGGAATTGATGCCGCTTCCGGAGAAGGTCACGGAGATCGTCCGTGACTTTCAACCAGTTGGCCCATCGTTTCTACACGACCTCGGCCGTTTCATTCATCAACGCTTCGGCATCGCAGTGAACGAAAATTCCTGGCCCGCGGATTCCCTTCCTCCGCACCTGCGTCCGCGCATTGAAGTGATTGGCAACAATCGGAAAACCCTCGGGACAGGGCGCAACCTGAACGAACTCCGCGAACGTTTCGCTTCGGTAAAAATCGAACCAACAAAGGAACCACGCGATTGGCAACAAGCCGCGCAGAAGTGGGAACGATTCGGCATCACTGCATGGAACTTTGGCGATCTCCCCGAGCGGATCACTGTGCGGGAGGATGCTGATCTGCCGGTTTACGCATGGCCCGGTTTACACTTCGAGGAAGGCAATGTTAACCTCAAACTATTTCCCACTCCCGACAGCGCCCGCGACGCCAGTCTCAGTGGAGTAAAACGTCTCGTCGAACTCGCCATTCAACGCGATCTCGGCTGGATTGAAAAAGATCTTCGCGCCCTTATGCGCCTGGATGCCCTTTACGCCCCCATCGGCGGTAGTGAAGAACTTCGCGAAACTGCTTTGGAGAATCTAAAGCGCCATATCCTCCCCTCCGAACCATTGTCCGCGCTCACTGAAGCGAATTTCCAATACGCCGTAGAGAATGCGAAGAAACGTGTTCCGGGAGTTGCGCAACAATTGATGGATCGAGTCGCCACAATTCTGCAAATGCGTCAGCAGGTGCAACAGCGAGTTGGCGTTGTTGCTGTGCCAGCGGCACCCCGCGCGAAGACGTTCAATGACTTCAGCCAACTCGGACAGGCCGTGGCAAAGCCGCAAACGAATCCGTTTGCCATCGAACTCGCGAATCTATTGCCATCGCGTTTTCTTGAGCGCGTTTCCTTCGATCGGCTCCCGCATCTTCCGCGCTATTTAAAAGCACTCCTGCTCCGCGCTGAACGTGCGAAGTTGAATCCGCCTAAAGATCAGGAACGGGTTAAACTGCTTGCCCCGTTTGTAGAGTCCTTGAAAAAGCTCGAAGCCGCCCCACGCCAAACCGCCGAGACCCGGAAGAACCTGGAAGAGTTCCGTTGGATGATCGAAGAATACAAAGTCTCCCTCTTCGCCCAGGAAGTCGGCACCGCGATTCCTATTTCCCCGAAACGCCTCACAGAACAACTACAGAGGTTGCGCTGAAAATCGAACGCTTTTGTTTTCCTCGGGATTTTCATCTTCCTGTTCCTGTCTGATTTTTTCTTTGACAGAAAACAGTTGACAGCCCGCTGCAATTGCTATATGAATCCCCTATTCAAATGTATAGGGGCATTTCCAGTAAAGATTCGCGATTATACATTCCGGCGAGGCGTTCGGCGCTCTTGCTTACCGCTCTAGCTTATAAAACAGGAGCGCTCACCTAACTCCGCTAAGCCAATTACTTTCAGTTTAGTAAATAAATATATACCATATGCATCAAGAGCCACCGGCACAACAAACCCAACAGGCACCGAAACAGGTAATCATCGTGCAATCCACGAAAAGCGTGGGAGTAGCTATTCTGCTCTCATTCTTCTTCGGGCCGCTCGGCATGTTTTACTCCACCGTTTCGGGTGCCGTTGTCATGATTTTCGCGAATTTGGTCGCGGTCTTTCTTACATTGGGGATCGGACTCGTACTCACATGGCCAATCGGCATGATCTGGGCTGCGCGAGCTGCCAGCGCTCATAATAAGAAGCTACTGACTGGAGTGAACTAAACTCTGCAATCAGTCCATCACGGAACGAACTTGGTGATTTCCTGTCGGTAAATTGCCAGGCAATTGAACAACATAATAAGCTATGAAAATGCGAAATGGTGGTTGGGTGAGCAATTTGTCACGGTTGTTTACACTGATTCTGTCTCTCCTTATCCCGTGCAGCGTTCTCGCTCAAAACGAGACACCGAGAAAAGCCGCGATCTTTGTGGAGAACAGGGGAGGAGCAGCGTTGAGCGACCAAGTGCCGGTATTTGAAGACCTCATCACTAGTCGAATTGCTGACAAGGGATTTGTAGTGATTAGTCGGGAAACTTCGATCGGCGCTCTAAAAAAGGGAACCCGTCTGGATGAATTACTCGAGAGCAATACATCGGCTCTACGTCTGGCGCAGAGTCTCGGCGCAGATTACCTCATTGTCGTTTCAATAACTTCCTTCGGCTCTGAAAAGCGCACATTCAAGGATGAGAATCTTAACACTGTGAACCTGATCGAAACGTTGCGTGTCAGTTATAAGATACTTGAAGGCGCACAGGGAGGCGCGCTCGCCGGGGCTCCTATCAAGGTGAGTAAGACCACCCGTTCTACTGCCAACAACCAAACGGAAAGCAGCGACACAATCAACGAATTGCTGGATGAAGCCGCGGCAAAAATTGCGGATAGCATGGGAACAAAACAATCCATCGTTCGTCAGAAGGTCGTGCCGGCTGACTGGGTGGAAATTAGCGTAGCTTGCGGGATGCAGGATCTCGCTCAGTTGCCAATCAGTATTCCGGACATTTTCATCTCAGACGACAAAGTGGTGACGATTTCCGAAAGGAGACTGGAAATTCAACCTCTGGATGTAACGGTCGAACTCAATGGAACGGCTCTCGGTTCCGCTCCAGGAAAGTTTAAGGTGCCACCGGGCCTGAATAAAATTCGTCTCACTCGCGAAGGGTTTGCCGATTGGGAACGGACTATTAACACTTACGATGGTCAGGTCCTCAAAGTTGCCCTTCAGATGAGTGAAGCGGGTTACGCTCGTTGGAAAGATAATACAGCCTTCCTTCAAAAGCTTGAAAACAATCGAAAGTTGACCGACGGCACCGTGAAAGTTCTCGAAGGTTTTGCGCAAACATTGCGCCAGAGCGGTTACAAAGTGGACGTCAAGCACGACTCATTAGTGAGACACGAGTCGAAAGGGGATGCCCTCATCAAACCACAAATTAGCATTTTTAAATAGTTACCATGAAACGTAATGTCATCCGCGCGGTTGCTGTCATTTCAATATTGGCCAGTCACTTTGCTGCATGGGCGCAACTCGATACCCTCGGAGTCGCCGCTATAACGCCTGGAAAATCGCTCGCCGAAAGCATCAAAAATTCCGGCAAGACGCTGTCCATGGGCCGTGTCACTGAATCCATGGATGGCCAGTTGCTGGATCGATTCAACGCAACGCGCAAGTTCCAATTGGTTGCTGTCAGCGATCTCAAGGAATTGGTCAAATCACAGGAACGGGCGCATTCAGGGAACTATGACGCCGATGATCCTAATCTCCCTCAGTTGTTCAAACTCGCTGGGGTTAAATTCCACGTCATTACCACGGTGGACGATTTTCAGGATGTGACTGAGAAAGCCAGGTTCTCTGACGGTGGCACTGGGCTCCGCCGAAATGTCAGGCTTTCAGCCGTCGCGAAGATTTACGAAACCGCGACCGGCAAATTACTCGAGTCCGCCAATTTTCAAGTGACTACCAATTCGGTCCGTGAAGATCTGTCAATTGCATCCCGTGACGGCGAACTGACGGACGAATTGTTCGTTTCCATTGCACGCGATATTGCGGGGAAAATTGCCAACCATGTGGCTGATGTTGTTTTCCCGGCGAAGGTGCTGGTGAAGCGCGACAAGCAAATCACGATCAACCGAGGTCAAGGCGCCGGAATTGAGCTGGATCAGATATGGAACGTTTTTGCAGTGGGCGAGGAACTGATCGACCCGGACACCAACGAATCGCTTGGTCGGGAAGAAATTCCGGTAGGTAAAGCGAAGATTGTCAGTATCCAACCGAAGACGTCCACCGCTCATATCCTTGAAGATTTAGGCATAGATCGCGGGGCTGTTCTACGCCTGCCCGCTCGTTAGCGCTGCTCTATAAACACAAACTCAGACAACAAACAAACCCAATCATGAATCCTACTCGATTCGCAACGACACTATTAGCTGCCTGTGCGGCGCTTATTCTGACCGGTTGCCAGACCTATAATCAGCAGAACACAGGCCTTGCACATTGGCGCAATGGTAATGTGGAACTGGCGGCAAAGGAATATTCCAAGAAAACGGAAAAAGAAAAGACGACCAAGGACAGTGTGATCTGGCGATTGGAGGAAGGGACCGTGTTGCGAGCCGCAGCGAGGTATGAAGAAAGCAATGCTGCGTTTACTGCCGCTGAAGAGCAAATTGACGCGTTTGAGGAAAAGGCGAAGATCAGTGTCAGTCGGGAAACCGGAGCGATGTTCTCAAATCAAGCGACGTTGCCTTATGAAGGGCGTGCTTTCGACAAAATCATGCTGCACACCTATAAAGCATTGAATTATCTGCAATTGGGTGAGTCGGACAAAGCCAGGGTTGAAATCATTCGCGCCTATCAGAGGCAGCAGGATGCTGTCGAAGAAAACAAGCGGCGAATCGAAAAGGCTGAGAAGGCTGCAGCAAAGCAGGCAGAAGAATCGGAATCCACCGAGACTCCGTCTAAAGGTAAGGCCAAAGAGGAGGCTCAACAGCAAGCCGACGCGCAGAAAAGTGCGGAGCAGGCTAAATCCGATGAACGTTTTCTGAAACAGGTAGATACGGCTTATGGAGATTTGGATGCAATCAAAGCTTATGCCGATTATGTCAACCCGTTGGCAGTTTACCTGGATGGCATTTTTTTCATGAGCAACGCCGCGGATAACTCAGACTTGGAGCGTGCGCGAAAATCCTTGGAACGAACTCTCGCTTTAACCGGGGAAAACAAGTTTATTCAGGAAGATATTGAAGCACTGGAAAAGGTGACTGCCGGGCAACCGATTTCGCCAACTACATACGTAATATTTGAGACGGGATTGGCGCCTGTTCGCGATCAAATCCGGATTGATTTGCCGATCATTTTGGCCGGGTCGCTGAAGGTTCCCTATGTGGGAGCGGCTTTTCCGAAGCTCTTGTATAACTCTTCGAACTTTCTGCACAATGTAACCATCTCCACTGCTGAACGCAGCGAACACACCCTGTCGCTCGCCAGTGTTGACAGTATCGTTGCGAACGATTTCAAGAACGAGCTTCCCACGATTATCACCAAAACGCTCCTTTCGACGACTATAAAGGCCATTGCTGCATATGCAGCTAACAAAGCAGTGGAAAAGGAGGATGCGTTTACCCGCATCGCTGTGGCCCTGGCGACCGCTACAGCACAGGCAGCAGTCAACATTGCCGATACCCGCACCTGGACGACGCTGCCGAAGGAATTCCAGTTCTGCCGAATTGCGACTCCAGAAGATCGAAAGCTGGAAATCATTCATCCAGTATCCGGTGAAAAAGTTTCTGTAGAACTTCAAGAGGGCACTGTGAACCTTCTTTTTGTAAAGGCCATTTCCGCAAACACTCCACTACTTGTTTCCCAGGCTAAACTTAAATGAAGACTTTTGTTATTGTTTCTCTCGCCGGTGTCTGCACCGCGTTTACCGGTTGCACCACTATCAACACTGTTGAACGCGCCGAACCGATCGCTGCGCGCCAGATGGTCAGCGATCAACGTGTGCTCACGGACAACAGCCTGAACCGCAGTGTCCGCATTTTGGGAGTCAACGAAAGCACTGGGCCGGGTGACCATCTCAAAGTTCAAATCGAACTGCAGAACACCACCCGTACCACAAAAGGGTTCAGCTACAAATTCGAATGGTTCGACGCGAATGGAATGCTTCTGCGCACCCCTGCCTCCGCGTTTGTGCCCCGGCAAATTGAAGGCAAAGAAAGCATTTTCATTACTGCTGTATCCCCGATCGCCACAGCTAAAGACTTCCGCCTGAAACTGATTGAAAGTCGTTAAAACAAATCTTCGTCACATGAAAAAAACAATATCTACTCTTATTGCGGCTAGCATCCTCTCCGGTTTGCTCGTTGGATGCGCAACGCCTCAAGCGAAATACGTTGAAGGAACACAGCGTGTCGTCACGGGAAACAAAATTAATGTCCAGGACTGGGAGAGCGCTGCTCAAACAATGATTGATTCACTGCTGGATAACGTTGTGAACAAAGGAAAATTGCAAACTCCTCCAGGAGAACCAGCCGTTTTCGCCGTCAGCCAAATTCGAAACAATACTGGGCAGCACATTGATACAGATTTGCTCACTAAGAAAATTCGAATCGCACTTAATCAGACCGACAAAATTGTGACAACGACAACATTCGGTCCCGCGGCCGAGGACCAGATTGCCAAAGGAAGTTCAGAGCGAGATGCTTTTTTGCGAAATGCATCCATTCGGCGCCCCGACTATACGCTTTCAGGTAAGATCATTGAAGACAGAGTTCGCGCTGGAAACGTGCGGCAGTCCTCATTCATCTTTCAGCTTTCCTTGAGCGACTCACGGGGACTTGCGATCTGGGAGGACGAACACCCCATCACAAAACAAGTGAAGGGTGGCTCTGTTGGTTTCTAAACTGCATGCAAATGCCAGCTATTGAACGAAAACTATTCCGCTACGCGATCCTGTTTTTAGGGTTTGCAATCCTTTCCGGTTGTGCCGCAGACCGGGTTGGACTGACAAATTCCCAACATCCAGGGCCTGCTATCGGCCAGGCGGTTGGTTCCACAGTTGGTGCGATTGGTGGAAATGCAGTCGCCGGAGTCGTTGGATTCGGCGAAGGGATTGCTATTGGTGCTGCTGCGCCTTTTGATAATACAAAACGCGTCGTCCGACATTGGCGAACGGAAGTCACCGCTGATGGCCGTAATATCCAGGTTCCGGAAAACTACATTGTCGATAATCTTGGGCGCCCCGTCACCGGGAAGAGTAGCAAAAACGATGTTCGGCGGGGCGTGAGATAACCGCATTTGCCGCGGAAATGAACGGTTGAAAACACATTCGAGCATAACCTCTCTCCTGTTCTCCTTCTTCAGTTGCACAAACCACAAATTCTCACCTACCGGTCCATTTTTCGAAGGGCAACTCAAACGACTGCGTTAAAACCTCCACACTCACAGAACAACTTGAGCGGATGCGGTGACCCACACTGGTAGCAGACGAGGTCACGAGGCTCTAACATTTCAGTGGAAATAGGAAGATGCTTTTCTTTGCTCTTGGATGCCCGATTCCTCGTTCCGGAGGAACACTTGAAAGCAGCCCAATGTTGAAACATTGGGCTATTGTCGGGTGTCCCGCTGGGTCAAGGGCAGACGAGATTCAACTTGAATTCAAACAGTTGGGATTCGTCGGCTACGACTTATGGACAAATAGTTACTAGCCATTTTATTGAATTTGCCTAAATTCCACTCGCTCGATAGGGAGATTTCACTGAGTTTATGGCTTTACCCAGGCAGTCAAACAAGCAATGAAGCGGCCCTTCCGATGCAACGTTGCAACAATTCAACGATTCACATTTTAAACAAATGACCAGCGCCCAAATCCGCCAAAGCTTTTTAGATTTTTTCAAATCGAAGCAGCACTCCATCGTCCCGTCATCGAGCCTGATGCCTGAATCTCCCGGATTGCTCTTCACGAATGCGGGGATGAACCAGTTCGTGCCGATCTTCCTAAACGAACGCAAACCGGATGTCAGCAAGTGGTCTGGCGCCATTCCCGGCAGCGACACTCGCGCCGCGGATACCCAGAAATGCATCCGCGCCGGTGGCAAACATAACGACCTCGAAGATGTTGGGCTGGATACCTATCACCACACCTTTTTCGAGATGCTCGGGAATTGGAGCTTTGGCGATTACTTCAAAAAGGAAGCGATCGATTGGGCTTGGGAATTGATTGTCGGGGTTTGGAAATTTCCGCCGCAACGGCTCTACGCCACAGTTTATAGTCCGGACAAATCTGCAAACGACCCGAGTGAATTCGACCAGGAAGCGTGGGATCTCTGGGCGGAGAAATTCCGCGCCGCCGGACTCGATCCCGCCGTTCACATTGTGAACGGGAACAAGAAAGATAATTTCTGGATGATGGGCGAAACCGGCCCGTGCGGTCCGTGCTCGGAATTGCACGTTGATCTCACTCCAGAAGGCGACACGAAAGGTTCCCTCGTCAACAAGGGAAGCGCGCAATGCATTGAGATCTGGAACCTGGTGTTCATCCAGTTCACTGCGAACCCGAATGGCACTTTCTCGCCGCTCCCAGCCAAACATGTGGATACCGGGATGGGATTCGAACGTGTCTGCGGCATCATCCAGAACACGAAGAATTTTACCGATTTCAACAGGATGATTTCGAACTACGACACGGATGTCTTCCGTCCGATCTTCGATAAGCTCGAAAAACTCTCTGGCAAAAAATACACATCTACCTTGCCGAAGACCGGTTCGATCGGTGATACCGAGCAGGAGAAAGTTGATATTGCATTCCGCGTCATCGCCGATCACATCCGCACGCTTAGTTTCTCCATCGCGGACGGCATCCAACCCGGCAACACCGATCGCAATTATGTCCTGCGTCGAATCTTACGCCGCGCCGTTCGTTACGGTCGGACTCTTGGCTTCCACGAACCATTCTTTTACAAACTGGTGGATGTGCTCGCAGACAATTTTGGCGCTGTCTTCCCTGAAATTCGTGAACGCCGTAATCATGTTGAAGATGTCATTAAGCTGGAGGAAGAATCGTTTAATAAAACGCTGGATCGCGGTATAGATCTATTTGGCGAAGAAGCCGGCAAACTTATGCCGGGTGGAACGGGCTACCAGCCCGTTGCTGCGGGCAACCTGCCCGCAGCTCCTGGCGCGACGTACTCAAGACGGAATTTGCCGCATTTCGAGAAGCCATGGGCCATTTATGCCGTTCATTTTTGCGCCTTCGGAAATCGACATCTCTCTGAAGCAGCCCGTGACATAGCTTTCGATTGCATCCTTAACTGGCGCGAGAAGCGATTTCGTCTGACCGCAGCTTGCGTGATGCCCGATCATGTTCATTTGATCCTGCAACCCGGTATCAAAGAAATGGCACAGGACGGAAATCCAGTGTTTTGGCCACTCTCGGAAATTCTCCACTCAATCAAATCTTTTTCAGCGAATGAGATTAATAAAGTTGAGAAGAAATCAGGTCCGGTTTGGCAAGAGGAGCGGTTCGATCGCTACGTTCGTTCCGATAAGGATCTGGAGGAAAAGTTCCAGTATGTATGTGGAAATCCATGGGCGGCGGGAATTGTTGACCAGACGCAGCCTTATCGTTGGCTGTGGACACAGGATATTGAAGCGGCTCAACCGTATGTTGCGCCGGCTACGTTGCCTTACGGCAAGGCTGCCGGGCAGGTTGCCCGCCAGAACGGGCTGGTAGCCCGTTCCACCCAGACAAACTCCCGGCAAATCGCCGGGGAGTTTGCCTTTAAACTTTATGACACCTATGGCTTCCCACTTGACCTCACTGAGTTAATGGCGCGGGAACGTGGCCTGACTGTGGACGTCGAAGGTTTCAACAGATTGATGGAAGAACAACGCACTCGTGCTCGTGCTGCGCAAAAGAAAGAAATCGTTTCCGTTTCTAATATTGATACATCAAACCCGACGAGTTTTGTTGGTTTTGAAAAACTCTCGGTGCAGGCGACCGTTCAAGAGGTTGTTACTGTTAAGGACAAGGTTGCTGTGATTTTCGATGTATCGCCTTTCTATGCAGAGATGGGTGGTCAGGTTGGCGACACCGGCGAACTCATCGGTGGCGGACAAATCTGGTATGTCGTTAATACCCAAAAAGTCGGCAACACCTTCTTACATTTTATCTCCGAGAAAGAAGCTCCCGCAGTTGGCTCCGAAGTGACGCTTACAGTGGAAGCAGGCCGCCGCAATGCGATCCAACGTCACCATACAGTCACTCACTTGCTCCATTGGGCGCTGCACGAAGTGGTCAGTAAAGAAGCGACTCAGAAAGGTTCTGCGGTTGGACCGGATAAATTGACATTCGACTTCAACAGCGCACCGCTCACGGTCGAACAGGTGTCAGCAATCGAGCAACTCGTGAATGAGCGCATCCTTGAGAATGCGTCCGTAAGCTGGACGGAAGTTCCATACGCCGATATCAAAGGTCGTAAGGACATCATGCAGTTCTTTGGCGAAAAGTACGGCGACAAAGTTCGCGTCGTTCAGATTGGTGGCGGAGCAGGGGAGTTGAATGGTTATTCCATGGAACTCTGCGGCGGCACACATACCCGGGCGACAGGGGAAATCGGTTTGTTCCGCATCCTCGGCGAAAGCGCAATTGCTGCGGGCGTCCGGCGGATCGAAGCGGTCGCTGGTCTGCAGGCTTACGAGAAAAGCATCCAGGAACGCGAACTCATCACGAGCGTTGCCGGTAAAATCAATTCACCCATCGGCGAAGTTGAAAAGAAGATTGAAGCGTTGCTCGTTCAACAGAAAGAGTTGGAGAAACAACTTAAAGCCCTGCAACAAAAGCAAGCCGCAGGTCGCGCCAAAGAGTTGGTTGCCTCTGCCCAGGAGATAAACGCGATCCCAGCCATCATCGAAAATCTCGGTGAAACCGATGGTGACACATTGCAAATCATTGCGGACGCACTGAAATCTCAATTCAAAGGTGTCATCGTTCTCGGCGGTTCCGCCAGTGGCGCCGTTGCTTTGATTGCCGCAGTGACACCCGACTTCACCGCCAAAGTGCAAGCTGGCAAAATCATCCAGGGCATCGCTCCAATCGTCGGCGGCAAAGGCGGCGGCAAACCCGACAACGCCCGCGGCGGTGGCAAAGATGCGAGCAAGCTTGATGAAGCACTCGCAAAAGCGAAGTCCTTGCTCGGTTAGAGAATGCTGATTACGTTGCTGTTATGCTGCCTGATGATGGACAACCCAGCCCAGAGCAAATTGCGATCCTTCGCAAGATGACACCCGCACAACGCTGGCGAGCGGCGCATCGGCTTTATTGGACGATGCGCCGTCACAAGACGGCATTTCTGCGAAGTCAGCATCCGGAATGGTCTGATCAGCAACTCCAAGAGACTGTGAAGTCGATCTTCCTTCATGCACGAACCTGACTTAATCGAGTTGTTTGTTGAGCCTCTCAATCGTGCGGGATTTAAATATTTCGTGAGCGGGAGCGTGGCTGCGATGATTTACGGCGAACCACGCGTGACCCATGACATCGATCTGATTGTCTTCTTACGCCCGGTAGATATTGCCCGGTTGCCGGAACTGTTCCCCTCACCGCGATTTTACGTTCCGCCACAAGACGTCATCGCCATCGAAACAGCACGGGAGCAACACGGACACTTCAACGTGATTGATACAGATTCAGCTTTGAAGGCGGACTTCTTTACGGCGAATCAGGACGAGTTGCACGTTTGGGCTTTTCGCAATCTGAAACAATACTCGACCGGAGAAACGACAGTCTCTCTCGCTCCGCCCGAGTATGTTATTCTGCGTAAGTTGGAATATTATCGCGAAGGCGGTTCCCAGAAGCACCTGCGCGATATCCGCTCGATGCTCTCAATGTCTGGGGACCAGGTGAACCGCGCAGAGTTGGAAGACTGGATTCGACGCCGGGGGTTGCAGCTTCAATGGAAAGAAGTGTGCGTTTGAACGGCTTCAGCGGAGCGCTTTGTCGAATGCTTCCATGCCTTCCTTACTGAATTCGTGCTCGGCAGGATAGAAGTAAACATAGGCAACCTCGCGTCCACCGTAGGACCATTCGAACCTGATCCTACCCGATTCGACAAACTTGTTGGCTGATTGCAATTTTCCGGAGGGCAGAACGCGGTGTTTGGTGATAACCTGCCCGGTGCCGGTTTCTATTTTGTTCGATTCGTTCGCGCGAAACTGCCAGCGATAGTTGGCGGAGTGTTCCCCGAAATCAGTGAACTGCACGACCGCGCGACCAGTGCCTGTCTTTACTACAAGGACATCATTGGTTGTGACTTTCGTCACCTTGAAATCGCTTTTTCCAAGCGAGCCGATTCGGGGGGATATATCCATTCCCGGCCCGAAGATGCGCACCGCGCGTGTGTGCGCGTTTACCCAAACCAGACCGCTGAGCGAGAAGGGCATATCCGTTATTCGAACTTCCCAAATCCACTCACCAGGTCTGGCGAGATCGCCCATACCACGCCGACCTACCCGGAACAGCCCGGAGACTTGCGCACTTTCCTCAGCCAGTAAATCGTTGGCTCCAATCCAACGTTCATAAGCTAAAATCTCCGCTGCCCGTTCGGTGGGTAATTGCGACTCCAACAAAAGGCCAAACCACGTTTTGGCATATTCAGAAGAGGTGTCATGAATGAATGCACGGAACTGTTCCAAGGAATTACCTTCGTAGGTCGAAACGCCTGGTCGGAAGTAGATTTTAGTTTCTCCCTTGCCGACGCGAAGCCCGCAACCAACATCCAGGCCATCAACAAAAATGAAGTGTGTCGCATGGTGATTTGCCGAAAGTCTCACTACTTCCGGCAAACGCAATTAAGAACTGCCCGATAAATTGTAAACATTTTGTAATCCTCCTATCCGCTACGCAGAGGCAGTGGCCGTTCTAACCGCCCGTTCCAATACATCCAGCATTGCGCTCACGGCCGTAGCGCCCATCTGGATGGTGAACTGTGCGAGAGTCGGCAAAACCTGTCATCAGGGCAACCGTTGGTTCCAAAAACAGGCCCGCTCCCGATAGCTGGGATTGGTTTGTTCTCGTAGTTTAAGTTACAAAACGAAGGGAGGGCTTCGCATGATGCGACGCCATCCTGAGGAGGATCAAAACTATGGCAAAAGCAGTTTTTTGCATTGCAACCAGCGAGTTTCAAGCTGAGTCAATCGTGAACGAATTGAAAGTGGCTGGCTTTTCGGACAACGACATTTCTGTCTTATTCCCCGACAAAACAGGCACAAAAGATTTTGCCCATGAACACCATACCAAAGCGCCGGAAGGAGCAGTGACTGGCGCGGGGACTGGTGGTGTTCTCGGCGGAGCCATTGGATGGTTGGCCGGCATAGGAGCGCTCGCCATACCAGGCGTCGGACCGTTCCTCGCTGCGGGGCCGATTATGGCTGCATTGAGCGGAGCGGCGGTGGGTGCGGCAGTGGGCGGTATTACGGGCGCTTTGGTCGGCATGGGAATTCCAGAATTTGAAGCCAAGCGTTACGAAGGAAAAATAAAGGCCGGAAACATTTTGCTCTCCGTTCATACCGAAAACAACCAGGAAGCCAAAAGGGCAAAAGAGATTTTTGAGCAGGCGGGTGCTCAGGATATTTCTGCAACCGCGGAAGCGGGTGTGCGGGAAGAGAAGGGGCGGTCGGAAACACTGCGGGAAGATCGCTGGGAAAAGTATTGAGCCGCGATCCAGCCCGTTAACTCAAAAAGAAAGGACTGTTTATGTTGTGGAGCATTTTTGTAATTCTGCTGGTTCTTTGGCTGCTCGGCCTTGTGACATCCTACACCCTTGGCGGTTTTATCCACATTCTGTTGGTGATTGCCATTGTCGTGCTGGTGGTTCGCTTGATCGGCGGCAGCAGATCCATTTAAATGAATCCTCTCGGGATTGCACTGGTAGTTGCAGGAGTCTGCTTTCTAATGCTGGGAATGCACGAAAGCGGCTCCTACAGTTCCGGTGTGAATCGGCTCGTGCAGGGCGCAATAGGGGAAAAGGGTCTGTGGTATTTGGTTTCCGGGACAGTCGCCACAGTCGTCGGTGTTTATCTTCTGGCCATGAAAGCGCAGTGAGAGAACTCACGGTTTCCACCTTTAAGTTTGATGTTTTTTTCAACTCGGAACCATTCGAAGCTTTTAAGCTTTAATTCCGCGCAAAACTTCAGCTAGTCTTAACCCTGATACGAGAATCAGGGGCTTTCTGTTTTTCTTTTTCCGTCAACTTCGCACAGATTCGCAGGGTTGATTCTAATGAATCTTCGCGAAAGCTCTTAAGGTATTTGTCATGAAAAACACTCTGCGAAAAAACGAGGCGGCACCGAAGAAAGCAAAATACAAGATATTGTTGGTGGACGATCATCCCATTCTTCGTCAGGGATTGGCACAAATGATCAACGAGGAGAAAGACCTCATTGTCTGCGGACAGTTCGAAGAAGCCAGCAAGGCATTGGATGCTGTCATTGCACTGAAGCCTGATGCGGCCATCGTTGATATCTCCTTAAAAGGGAGCAGTGGCATCGAACTGCTGAAAAATATCAAAGTGCAATATCCGAAACTCCTGGTGCTGGTGCTTTCGATGCATGATGAGTCTCTTTACGCCGAGCGCGCCTTGCGAGCCGGCGCCTCGGGTTACATCATGAAACAGGAAGCCACAGACCAGGTATTGGTGGCACTGCGCAAGGTGTTGAATGGTGAAATTTATCTCAGCGAAAAAATGAGCAGCAAGCTCATGCACCAACTCGTCAGTGGCAGGGCGACGGATGCTGGGTCGCTTATGGAGCGCTTGAGCGATCGCGAATTGGAAATCTTCGGGCTGATCGGCGAAGGCCGGGGCACCCGGCAAATTGCCGAGCAACTACACTTGAGCGTTAAAACAATCGAGTCCCACCGCGCTCATATTAAAGAAAAATTAAACCTGAAAAACGCTACGGAGTTGGTCCACCGCGCCATCCAGATGCGTGGCGAGTAGCTCAGGTGAAATCTCATTGTCCATCGGGGCGCACGGCAGGTGTTGCGACTTGCATGCCCTGATTGTTCTTTATTCGGTGCTTCGGTGTAATCGTAGTCAACAACCCCCCACTAACCGACGCTATGAAGAAGACTATGGGCACGAAAAAAAACGCGGCACGGATCCTGATTGTTGATGATCATCCGTTGCTGAGACAGGGGATTACTGAACTCATCAATAACGAACCGGACCTGGAGGTTTGCGCAGAAGCGGAAGATCCACACAAAGCCATTGATCAGATAGAGAAGTTTCATCCTGACATCGTTGTGCTGGATATTTCCTTGCGTGGAGCCAGCGGGATTGAGTTGTTAAAAAACATCAAAGTCCGTTACCCGCGCCTGCTCGTGCTCATCCTATCCATGCACGACGAATCTGTTTATGCCCATCGGGCTCTTCGGGCTGGAGCTGCTGGTTACATCATGAAGCAGGAAGGCAGCGACAAAGTATTGAGTGCCCTCCGGAAAATCTTGAATGGCGAAGTTTATCTCAGTGATGAACTCGGCTCCAGAATGTTGAACCGCCTGGTGGGCGGCCGATCTGCTTTGAATGGTTCGCCGATTGAAGAATTAAGCGATCGCGAATTGGAAGTGTTCGGTTTAATCGGCCAGGGCCATGGCACTCGACCCATTGCCGAGAAACTGCATCTTAGCGTCAAGACCGTGGAATCGCACCGGGCGCACATCAAAGAGAAATTGAATCTGAAAAGCGCCAATGAACTCGTGCATCACGCGATTCAATGGGCGCAGAGCGAAAATTTGGGAGTCAAGGCATAGTCGAACGTCACAATTGCTGGGAACGGGAACTGAGGAGAGTTCACGTTCTCAGCCTTTTGCTGAATAGCCTTCTAAAGCCCTGTTGTAAGGTCCAAACGGCTTTCACCCTCATTGTTCCGTTTTCTTCGCGGATTAGGTTTCCGGTATATGAAAAAGAACGGAAAACTATCAACGTTAGTGCTTTTTGCCTCTACAGGGGCATTTATATGCACAGGATCAGGCGCCTTCGCCGGTGATTCCAAAGATCGACAGGCTGAGGTGCAGAGATTGTATCAGACAGAAGAACGCGGCGAAGTTCGCTCTGACGCGCAGCTTGATCGGCAAGGCGCACAATTCGATGCGCAAATTATAGAGGAGCCCGCTGGAGCTGAACGGCGAAGCTACCAGCAAACTTCCGGGATTCAATCCCAGCCCTTTATTGCCGTGCATAGGGCGAGCGACATTATTGGAACGGAAGTTCGCAACCAACAAAACGAAAGACTTGGTGACGTTAAGGACGTGATGGTCGATCTTCATTCCGGGCGCGTTCCATTTGCGGTGATTTCGACCAGGGGAATGGGTGACCGGCTTATTGCTGTTCCTCCGTCTGCTTTACACACCGGTCCTGATGGACAGCAATTGGTCTTGAATATGGACCGCGAACGGCTGAGATCGGCTCCGAGCTTCGAACGAAATCGCTGGCCGAATATGGCTAATCAACAGTGGAGTTCCGACGTTTACCGTTTCTACGGTGCGCAACCTTATTGGCAGACTGGATCCTACCAGGGTGGGCAGCAGTACCGCTCGGAGGTATATACTGAATCCACCTTTCAAGAGCCAGCTGGAGCGGCATGGGAGCGCGGAGCGCAATGGAGCACAGAGCGCTACGGTCACCAGTTGGAAGCGGAAGGCATCACGCGTTTAGATGATATCAGCGGGAACAGAGTTCGCGGTGGCGCAGTGGATTTACAACCATTCGCCTCAAGAAATGAAGGGATCCGGAGGGATTCGTCCGTGGCTCCGCATGAAGCCACCCGTACCCGTGGTATGTATCAGCAACGTGAAACCTATCAACAACGCGATCCATATCGCGGGGCGCAGCAGTATCAAATGCAGCCATTAACCACCGATCCTGGAATCAGCAGCATGGGACGTCTGCATCGCGCCAGTGAACTCACCGGGATGAACATCAAGAATATGCAGAATGAAACAGTCGGTGAAATCAAAGACGTCGTGCTGGACCTTAACTCCGGACATGTCGCATATACGGTCGTTAGCGCTGACCGATTTCTGAACACGCGAAATGAGTTTGTTGCCGTTCCCCCGAACCTCTTCACTTATGGGGCTGATGATCGCACGGTGACTCTGAATGCAAACAGGAACGTGCTGATGAATGCTCCTCGCTTTCAACGCGATGACTGGAACCAGGTAACGAATGAACGATTCGTCTCCCGTGTTTACACTCATTACGGACAGCAGCCTTATTGGCAGGCACAGGGGTTTCAACCGGGAACGCAATTCCGCGAACCAGCCGGCACGGGTTTTGAACCGCAATATCAGCAGGAGTTTCAACAGCAGGAATTCCAACAACAGCAAACATTCGAACAGGATCAACTGCAACCGCAACAGGAGTCCTTGTTTCAACAACAACAGGAGATCAGGGATCCGGCTGGCGCCCAACCGAGTGACCAGGAGTTGCAACAGCAACAGCAGGACTTGAGTGAGCCAGCTGACGCTCAACGTCTGGATATTCAGCAAGAAGAGCCGGAGCGTGCGATTAGTGAGCCTTCGGGCGCACAACCGCAACTCGCGCCCGAAGCATCGATTACTCCTGAATTGGAAAGTTCCCAGGAACAGTCTGCTCCGAGTGCTGGTTTTGGTGAGCCAGTCGAGGAACCAGCAGGGGCTGCAGCAGCTAGGGCAACAACCCAGGATCAGATTCAACAACTTGAGGAACAGGTGCGTTCCACGTTACAGACTGATGCAGAGTTGGAAGCTCAAAACGTTCAGGTAACCTCGGAAGACGGCAAGATCATCCTGCGAGGAACGGTGAACAGTGAAACCGAGAAGCAGCAGATCGAGCAGAAGGTGCAGCAACTGATCCTCGATAACCAAATCCGAGTGCAAGGTTCCCAGGAAACCGGTATTCAGACTCAACCTTGACCTCAACGAAGTTGTGGCCAAAGTCAGGTAAGTATATTGGCCGATATCGGAGATTACAGGCTCCGGTGTCGGCCTTTTCTTTTGCCTTCGATTTATAAGCAAATGAAAGAGATCCTATGTTAAGCACAGCAGCCAGGATTTATGGCGTTCTATTTCTCATCCTTGGGATGCTTGGATTCATCCCTGCGGCAACCCCGAACGAACATCTGTTCGGATTATTCCACGTGAATGCCGCGCACAACGTGATTCACTTACTCACAGGCGCAGTTGCTTTATCGGTCGGGTTTACGGGCGATCGGGCGTCGAAAATATTCTTTCTCACGTTTGGCATCATCTACGGTTTGATCTCATTCCTCGGCTTTCTCGCGGGATCCAGGCCCTTGTTCGGGTTCATGGCGCATAACATTGCTGATGCCTGGCTGCATCTTGCAATCGCTGCTGTGTCTATCTTCCTGGGTATGCTGCCGGAAACGGATCGAGTCACGGATCGGGAAAGGGTGGCGTATTGATCGCCTTGGGGGGGCTCCTAATCCTGATCTCTCAAAACCGATTAAGATTTAGATCAGGATTAAGAGGGGGGCCATCCCCCCTTACCAACTACCCCAGATCGCGTTCCAACCGGCGGCACGCACGGAGTGCGACGCCCTACCTTTTGAATCTCCGCTAATCTTCTCAGAAGGCACTCGCCTCAGTTTTAAGTCCTGTTTGGTTTGACTTCATCACTGTTATTGCGGCAATAACTAGTGTTCAAGGAATCCTAACCCGCTCTCGATTCAGTATTTATGTTGGAAGCACGAAAATTAACGAAGCGCTTCGGCGACCATCTCGCGCTCGACAGTTTGAGTTTGTCCATTCCGCCTGGGGAAATTCTCTGTTTGCTCGGCGCTAATGGCGCGGGCAAGACGACGACGATCAATCTTTTCCTGGGCTTTCTTCAGCCCGACTCCGGTTCCGCCCTGGTGGATGGCGTGGATGTGGACGAGGATTGCCAGGCCGCCAGGCATCGGCTGGCTTATATTCCCGAGCAGGTGACGCTTTATCGCAATCTCACCGGTGTCGAGAACTTGCAATATTTCGCCGGCTTGTCCGGCCGGAAATTGACCCGTGATGAACTGCACGATTATTTGAACAAAGCCGGTTTGCCCAAGACTGCCGTTGATCGCAACGTGGGCACCTATTCCAAAGGGATGCGACAGAAAGTCGGCATCGCCATCGCCATGGCTAAACAGGCCAAAGCGCTTCTGCTGGATGAACCGACTTCCGGGCTGGATCCAAAAGCGAGCAACGAGTTTTCCAATCTGATCAAGCAGGTGAGCAAGAATGGCGTGGCTGTGCTCATGGCAACTCATGATTTGTTCAATGCCAAGGAATTGGCCACTCGCATCGGCATCATGAAAAGCGGCAAGCTGGTCGAGACCCTTGACCCCGAGGCGATCACTCATCGCGATCTCGAACGAATTTATCTTCAGCACATGCACGCATGATTTTCCACATCGCCAAAAAGGAGATTTTGGAACTGGTGCGCGATGGCCGGCTGCGATGGCTCGGCGCGTTGATGGCACTGTTGTTGATCGCGGCGTTCTCCCTCGGTTGGGTGGAGCAGAAACGCGTGGGCTCGGAACGAGCTGAGGCGCTGCTGGAGGAACGCGAAAACTGGTTGGAACAAGGCGACAAGAATCCGCATGGGGCCAGCCACGACGGGATGCATGTGTTCAAGCCACTCTCGCCGCTCGCTTTTTTTGACCCGGGCGTGGATGGCTACCTGGGAACTTCCGTGAAACTTGAGTCGCATCGGCAAAATCACATTGAACATCCGCCGGCGGCAGACTTTGGCGGGTTGCAACGTTTTGGCGCGATTACGCCGGCTTTCCTGCTGCAGTCCATGGCTCCGCTGTTGTTAATCCTGGCGGCATTTGCTGCCTTCGCGGGGGAACGGGAACAGGGAACATTGCGACAGGCGCTCAGTTGTGGGGCTTCGCCGATGGCATTGCTCGGAGGAAAATTTTTGGCGGTGATCGCGGTGGTCGGAGGGGTGCTTGTGCTGGCGCTTTTGGGAGCGGTTGCGCTGGTGTTGATGCAGGGAACGTCCACAGGAGGCGGGACAGAGGTGGGACGATTATTAGTGCTCGCCCTGGGCTACGCCCTTTATTGCGCTGGCTTCGTGGCGCTGACCCTGGCGGTTTCGGCGCGAGTCCGCGCCGCGCGATCGGCCCTCGTCATCATGCTCGGTTTTTGGGCGCTAACGGTTTTTGTGGCTCCGCGGCTAATGCCGCATGTCGTCCGGTCGGTGGTGACGCTGCCCAGTTTGCAGGAATTCGACCACGCGTTGCGCCAGGGTCTCTCCACGGTGCCAGATGGACATAACACCCAGGACGCCTACATCCAGGAGCGAGTCCATAAACTTCTGATCAAACATAACGTGATGCATCCGGCCGATCTTCCGTTCAACATTCACGGGCTCATCATGCAGGAGGGGGAAGAGCGTTCCATCCCGATCATTGACCGGCATTTTGGCTCCTTGTGGGACCGCATTGACAAGCAAACCCGGGTGCGTTTGTGGTTTGGACTGCTGGCGCCGTCCCTGGCTATTGAATCCTTTTCCATGAGCCTGTCCGGAACTGATTTTGCCCATCATCGCGATTTCGCCAAGGCTGCCGAAAAGCAGCGCCGCATCCTGATTCAGACGCTGAATGATGACATGATGAACAATTCAAAGTTTGGGGATCACGGATACGTGGCAACCCGCGAGGTATGGGAGCGGGTGCCGGAATTCCAATATAAAACTCCGGACTCGGGCTGGGCTTTGAGACAGAGCAGGCTGTCCTTCGTGCTGCTCCTGATATGGGCAGGGGCGACGGGCGCGCTGGCGTTTTTCGCAGTGCGCCGTTTGCAACCTCTTTAAGTGAGATGAACAACGATTTCTAAGATTCATGCTGCGCTACGTCATACAAATGGAATTTCGAACCCTGCGCCGCGACCGCTGGGCCATCGGACTGTTGATCTTGCTGGGTGCGCTCGTGGCGATGGCCGTGATTCAAGGCTCGCGCTGGCAACGGGAGCAGCAGGAAAAATTGCTCACCGTGCAGAAATCGGATGATTCGCGCTACAACTCGTTGCTGCAGCAGCATGTGCGGTTGGACCAAAGCGCCCAACCGCCGCGCGTAAAGGATGATCCGCGGATCACGATGGAAATTGCGCAGCAAGGGCGCATCATGACCTTGCCGCCGCTCGACACGTCCGTCCTGGCCATTGGCCACGCCGATTTGCTGCCGCAACAGGTTCATGTGTCGGCTGTCGGCAACGAAAGTTCTCTTTGGAACCGGTTGGAAATTGAGAACCCGATGAACGCCCGGAGCGGTCGATTCGACCTTGCATTTGTCGTGGTGTTTCTTCTGCCGCTGTTTCTTTTGGCGCTCACATTTCATCTTTTGCCGGGAGATCGCGAGCAGGGGATTATCGCGTTGAGTCTCGCTCAATCGGCCCGCCTCACCCCAGTGTTGCTGACGCGCCTGGCTGTGCGCGGGTTCCTGGTATGGGCCGTAGTGGCAGGGGTAGCCCTGGTCACAATGTCTTTTATGGATGTGCCATGGCTGGGACAACAGAACCTCTGGCGGATCGGCATGTGGCTGGTGCTCGTGATGGGATACACCCTGTTTTGGCTGGCGATTTCCTTTGTCGCCAACGCTTATGCCAGTAACGCCGCTTCGAGTGCCCTGATGCTTGCGACAGCATGGCTGGCGTTCGTGGTGTTGTTACCCGCGCTGTTCAACGCCGTGCTGGTGCGGGTTTGCGCGCCCCCTTCCCGTGTTCAACTCGTGAGCGCCATGCGCACCGCCACACGCGCGGCGACGATGGAAGCTTCGAAAACCCTCGCTGAATACTATCAGGACCATCCTGAATTGCGTCCGCCGGGGACAGCCAGTGACGAAGCCCAATTTATTGCCAGTTATTTTGCGACGCGCGAGCGGACGGAAAAAGATGTCGCGCCGGTGTTGAGAGCTTTCGTGGAACAAGTGGATCGCCAGCAAGAGTTGGTGGCCCGCTGGCAATACCTGTTGCCGCCTGTTTTGCTCGACGAGGCGTTTGGGGATCTTGCGGGCACCGGCTCGATCCGGCACGCGCACTTTCGGAACCAGGTGCGTCAGTCCCTGTCTGCGTGGCAGGAGTGGTTCGTTCCCCGGTTGGTGCAGGGGTCAGTCTTGAAGGTGACTGAGCACGATGCCATTCCGAAACTCGTTTACACCGATGAAAGCAAAGGGACGCTCCTGCGACGGGTGAATTCCGCCGTGGCCCTGCTTGCGGTCATGACCATCCTGTTTACCGGTTGGGGAGTGGCGCGCTTGCGGCGCGTGAAATAAACTCGGTAGTTAAGCCACAGATGAACAGAGATGGTTCATCAAAAAGGCTTTCACCGCCGGGTGATCTCTGTTCTTTTCGCAACTCCCTTCCTCTCTGTGTCCACCTGGTCCAATGTGGCGGTTTTTAACTGCTTTTTTGGTTCAATTTGATCGTTCACGGATTTTGCGCAGTTGATCCTGCAATTCCTGCGTTTTGGCTGGGTGTCGCGCAGCGAGATTGCGCGTTTCGCCGGGATCCTCGGTGAGATTGTAGAGTTGCGGAGCGGAATCGTTGCCGAGTTCGATATTTGTATTTTTATTTACGCGCGGTCCTTCGCGCGGCTCGATGTATTTCCACGAACCTTGCCGCAACGCCAGCGCCCCAGCCTGTTCAACGAGTTGATCGCGTCCGATTTCCGATTCACCGAGAAGAGCTGGCAAGACGTTGACGCTATCGGGAGCATCCTTTTCGGATAGCTTCTGCCGGGTGAACGCGGCGAATGAAGCTGGAAAATCAATCTGCGACAAAAGCGCGTCTGAAACACCCGGTTTTACTTTTCCCGGCCAGCGCAAAATAAATGGCACACGGGTGCCTCCTTCAAACGCACTGTATTTCCCACCACGAAATGGGCCAGCCGGTTTGTGCGTTTCAATTTTTTCCACGGCATCATCCCTGTAACCGTCGTCCAGGACCGGGCCATTATCGCTGGTGAAAATCACGATGGTATTCTTCGCGAGTTTCTTCCGGTCGAGCGTTTTTAGAATTTCTCCAACACACCAATCCATTTGCAGGATAACATCGCCACGCGGTCCCATACCGCTCTTGCCGGCAAACCTGGAATGCGGAGTGCGCGGGACGTGAATGTCATGAAGTGAGAAAAACAAAAAGAACGGTTTCTTCTTATTCCCGTCGATGAAGTCGATGGCCTTGCGAGTGATGATGTCGGCGATGTCTTCATCCACCCAGCGTGCTGATTGCGCTCCGCTCATGTAACCGATGCGACTGATTCCGTTGACGATCGTTTGATCGTGCCCATGACTTGGGTGCATTTTCAGTTTATCAGGATTTTCTTTGCCGGTCGGTTCGTTCCCCACCTTTTGTCCGAAACTGACCTGTAGCGGATCCTTTGGGTCGAGTCCGATAACGCGATGGTTTTCGATGAAAACAGCGGGCACACGATCGCCGGTGGCGGGGATCAGGAAGGCGTAATTGAATCCTGTTTCCAATGGGCCAGGCTTGATGTCACCATTCCAATCCACGGTTCCATCGCCGAGGCCAAGGTGCCATTTGCCGACGATGCCGGTGTGATAGCCGCCTTTCTGCAAAATGGATTGGAATGTGGTGCTGCCTGGTTCGATAATCATGGCGGCGTCACTTCTCAAAATGCCGGTTCCTCGTTTTCGAAAGGCATATTCGCCGGTCATCATGGAGTAGCGGGACGGGGTGCAGGTCGCGGCAGGCGCGTATCCACTGGTGAAACGAATTCCTTCCCTGGCAAGGCGATCCACATGTGGAGTCTTGATCTTCGTCGCCCCATAACAACTCACATCGCCGTAACCCAGGTCGTCAGCATAGATGAGGACGATGTTCGGTTTGATTTCGGCCCATGCGGACGCCAAAGAAATCAAAATGGCCAAAGAGCCAGGGAGAAAAATGCGCATATGCAACGTGGGACGTTGCAGGCTTGAAATTTGTTTCAATCAAACAGCGATTCGATTGAATTGTGCCCTCAGCGATTGAGAGATGTGCTAACAATGAACGCTGCCGCTCTCGCCAAAACCAGGTCAACGCCGTGTGACATTGTGCAACGGTGCGAAAGATTTCCTGGTTGGGCCGGGCTCGTCCGTCCCTTTAGTGGCTTTGGCGTGTAGCACGCCGTTCTTGTCGAACCAGATGGGGTCAATGGCGAGGTAACGTTTGAAACTCCGCTCCTCGCTGCGCTTTTGGTGATAGAGCATCCAGAGCTTTTTGTCCGGTCCTTCAATCACACAATGGTGGCCGGGGCCGAGGAGTTGTCCTTTACGTTGAACGATGGGATTCCCTTCATACTTAACAAAAGGGCCCATTGGCGATTTGGATGTGGCATAGCCAATGCCATAATTGGGAGAGTCAGCTCCTGTTCCTGAATAGGTGAGATAATAAATTCCCTTCCGCTTCAAAATGAACGGTCCTTCCGTAACCTCACCATTGCGCTTCTCCCAGGGTTCAGTGGGGCGCATCACTTCTTTAGCTTCACCTTTGAGTGTCACGGGATCGGCCATCTCCTGCGCCATGATTTTAAATCCGTCCAGTAGGTGGACGTAGTAGAAATAAAGTTTGCCGTCGTTGTCCTGGAACACGTGGGCATCAATGGAGTTCTTTACAAAAATCGCTTTATCTTCGAAGGGGCCGAGGGGGCTGTTTGCCACGGCAACACCGATTTGTTTTTCCGCGTAGGATCCGCGGGTGCCCGGCATGTTATCGGTGAAGTAGAGGTAAAATTTTCCATCGCCGCGTTTATTATGGAACACTTCCGGCGCCCACAAGCCGCGACGATCATTGGAATAGACCGGGCCATGATGTTTCCAATTAACCAAATCGTCCGAGATGAACACGTCGTACTGCTTTGTGTTCCATGTTGGATACATGTAATACTTCCCGCCGACTTTTATGACATGCGGATCAGCCATGTCCATTTCCTCCAGAAGCGGATTGCGGTAGGTGGTGGCGATGGCCCTCGCCGCAACTTCTGAAGGAACCAGTAAAAAAGCGGATAGAAAGGTAGCAACGATGATGCTGCTTAGTTTACTGGCAATAATTTGATTGGGGCGCATGGATTTCATCCGCATGCATCCTCAGACGTCGTTTCAAAATTTTTATTTGAATTTTTTTCACTCAAACCAGTTGTGGGCGATCGGGTTTGCCTCACGAGATACGCCTATTCCTGCACAGGGCCCCATCCTGATGCCGTTTTGCAGGGCTTCTGCTGAAATGAGCGGATGAAAACCGAGAAGAAAACGAAGAAACGCCTGCTCCTGGGTTTTTACTTCGTGCTGGCGGTGCTTCTCGTCTCTGGTGTTTACGCTTATTGGTTCGCTCTCAAACCGATCCGCAAGGAGATCAAAGTCGAATATTCCATTGCCGATCCCAGCTTCAAGCAATCGCTCGATGGCCTGCTCGGCTTCGCATTTGTCGGTGGGAATCGGATCACAACGCTGGTGAACGGCGATGAAATTTTCCCGGATATGCTCGAGGCCATCCGGGGGGCGCAAAAGTCCATCACCCTGGAAACCTATATCTGGAGCGACAGCGAAATCGGCAGGGAATTCAAGAAAGCCCTCTCCGAGCGCGCCCAGGCCGGGGTGAATGTTTACGTGATTGTGGATGGAATGGGGAGCATTCGATTGAAACAAACTGAGATCAATTTGATGCGTGATGCCGGCATTCGATTCTACAAGTTCAACCGGCGGAAATGGTACAGCGTGAATCTGCAAATCAACCATCGAACTCATCGCAAAATTATGATCGTAGATGGAAAGATCGGGTTCATCGGCGGCAGTTGCATTCACGATTCGTGGCTGGGCGACGCGGAGACGGAGGATCAATGGCGTGACACCCATTACCGAATCGAAGGACCGAGCATCACCCAGATGCAGGGGATTTTCGCTGAGAACTGGCGGCAGACTACCGGGGAGATCCTGCATGGCCCGGATTTCTTTCCCAGGATCCAGCCATCGGGCAATCTCCTTGTGCAATGCTACATGAGTGGTCCGAAGGATCGGCAGGAGATCGTGCGAGTTTCGTTTCTTTATAGCATGTCAGCGGCGAAAAAGAATATCCGCATTGCACATTCCTATTTCTTTCCAGATGAACTGACCCGGGTAACGCTTTACGAGGCCTTGAAGCGCGGCGTGGAAATTGAGGTCATCGTCCCGGGAAAACTCGATTCCAAAACTGTCAAAGCCGCCTCTCGCGTGCATTGGGCTGACCTGATGGATGCGGGGGTAAAGTTTTACGAATACGGTCCCGCCATGTATCACGTGAAAAAAATCATCGTGGATGACGAACTTGTGATTGCCGGGTCTGCCAACTTCGACAGTCGTTCGTTCCGAATTAACGATGAGGCCAACTTCAATGTGATGGACCGCCAATTTGCGGCGGAGCAGATCGTAATCTTCGAAAAAGATAAAGCGCAATGCCGCCAGATGAGTGCCGCAGAATTGCGAAAGCGGTCCGTTTTTGTGAAGGCATTTGATCGCATCGCCGGTTTGTTTAGTTCGCAGTTTTAGAGGTTTTTTCTCGCCAAGACTTGTGCTGATGTTTATAGCCAGCACTCATGCTTAACTACATTTGGCTTGGCCTGATCTTGCTCGCTGTTCTGATCGGCGGGGCGGCCGGAAAAATGAAAGAAGTGACCGAGGGCGCTGTGGACGGCTCAAAAATCGCCGCGACAATGTCGATCGGGTTAATTGGCATCATGGCGCTGTGGCTTGGGGTGATGCGTCTTGCCGAGAAATCCGGCCTTGTGCTAAAGCTCGCCAGCGGTTTGCGTCCGGTCCTGCGCTGGTTGTTTCCCGAAGTCCCTGTGAACCACCCAGCCATGGGTTCCATGGTAATGAATATTTCCGCCAATATGCTGGGGTTGAGTAACGCCGCAACGCCGCTGGGTCTCCGGGCGATGAAAGACCTCGAAACTCTAAACAAACATCCCGGAACCGCCACCAATGCCATGTGCATGTTTTTGGCGATCAATACCGGTTCAATTCAATTGCTGCCGATGACAGCCGTGGCGCTGATGGCCTCGGCTGGTTCCGTCGCTCCGACAGCGATCATAGGGACAGCATTTATAGCGACCCTCTTTTCTTCCACCGCCGGAATTTTTGCAGCGAAAACTTTGAGCAAATTGCGTTGGTTCAGAGTGCCTAAGGTCGAAAGCGTTGCCAGCGTTGACGCATCCGGAGAAACAGTCCCCACTAAACCGTCTGAAGTGATTGTGGAGACGACAGCGCCGATCGCTCCAGTCAGTGGGTGGGGACAAGTTGTGCTCTGGGCGTTCGCCGCTGCATTTGTTTATTTCTTCTTCCTGATTGCTTTCCCGCAGTGGTTTGGTCGCCCAATTCCTGAGGATGTGCAACAACAGAACCAGTTGGTTCGCTGTGTGAATGCGATTTCCATCCTCGCCATTCCGTTGATCCTCTCCTTCTTTCCGCTCTACTCATCGTTGCGCAAGATTCCCGTTTACGAAGAGTTTGTAGAAGGCGCTAAAGAAGGGTTCCATGTCGCCATCCGCATTATTCCATTTCTTGTTACGATCCTGGTAGCGATTACTATGTTTAGGAACGCTGGTGGCATTGATATGATTACCGATGCGCTTAGACCGGTCTTAAACATAGTCGGGTTTCCGCCAGAGCTCGTGCCGCTTTCGTTGATGCGTCCACTCAGCGGCAGTGGATCAATTGCAATATTAGGTGACATGATTAACACACTCGGGCCCGATCACTTGTTTACTCGCATGGCTGCGACGATCTTAGGCAGCACCGAAACGACCTTTTACGTGATCACCTTGTATTTCGGTTCGGTGGCAGTTCGGAGGACGCGCCATGCCGTTGCAGCCGGTTTGTTTGCAGACGGTGTGGGAATTATTGCTTCCATCATCATTTGCCGAATTGTCTTCGCGATCTGAGCTTTTCTTCAATCGCGTTTGACACCATCTGGCTCGCTAACTATAAACCGATCACGTTAACAATTAACTGAAAACAAATTATGGCACTAAAAATTGGCGACAAAGCTCCAGACTTCTCATTGAAATCCAAACAAGCCTCCGGCCTGGTGGATGTGAAACTCAGCGATAACTTCGGCAAAAAGAACACGGTCCTGTTGTTCTTCCCAGCCGCTTTCACCGGCGTTTGCACCCAGGAAATGTGCGACATCACCGCTGGCCTGAGCTCTTACTCAGATGTGAATGCAGATGTGGTTGCGATCAGCATTGACACTCCCTTTGCGCAGGAAGCCTGGGCGCAGAAGGAAAAAATTTCCATCACACTCGCCAGCGACCTGAACAAGGAAGTCACAAAGGCTTACGACGTGCTCTTCCCGATGTTGGCCGGGGTAGGGGACACCGCAGCGCGCGCCGCTTTTGTCATCGATAAGGAAGGCGTCATCCAATACGCCGAACAGACTCCGACTCCAAAAGACCTGCCGAACTTCACAGCGGTCAAAGAGACCCTGGCAAAACTGAAGTAATCGATTTGGAAACACAAAGCGGCCATACAGAACTTAACTGGATGGCCGCTTTTTTCGTTTTGAAGGCTCTGTCGCTGCTTACTGCCAACGAACTGCATCTGCTACCACGACAAATCACAAAAAACTTTGATTCTGTTTTCTGGCAGACTGGATGTGCTGCTTGGGATCCGGCTGAAACGCCGGTCGTATTTGCAGCGCGAGATTCGCGGTGCGAAGCACTCCCATTCGGTGGGGTTTTCCTGTGTGAAAACCCTGACTTCTGCCTTCACAACTCGTCGTAAGGTTTGGTGCGTGCGTGTTGTTGTTTAGAGATTTACGGACGGGTCAAAGTTGGCTTTGTTCCGCTTTGAAATGGCAACACGCACGCAC
>JACDHS010000196.1 GCA_013820875.1 Verrucomicrobiota bacterium
GCGGCAGGTTGCCGCCGACAACGGGCTGGTAGCCCGTTCCACCCATTCAGACAGGCTCTTAAGCCGCCTTCTCGTCTTTCAACGCTTCGGCGAGGTCTTGCTCATGCTTTATACGAGCAGCATCGATGTCATACTTGTCGTTGTCCGGGTGTTCCGGATTGAGCGGGGAAATGTCACGAAGCTTCTTGATGATCCCCGGCAACTGCTTCAGCAGATAATCAACGTCATCATCGGTATTGTAGATGCCAAGGCTAAAACGAACGCAACCACGGGCGCGCATCGGGCTTAGACCCATCGCGGTCAGAACGTGCGAAGGATCCAGCGAACCTGTTGTGCAGGCCGAACCGCTCGAAGCGCAGATGCCAATTCCATCCAGGAGCAGGAGAATGGCTTCTGCCTCCACGAATTCGAACGCAATGTTCGTTGTGTTCGGCAGGCGCTGATCTTTGGAGCCGTTGCGGATTGTATTGGGAATCTTCGAAAGAATGCTGTTTTCCAAACGGTCACGAAGAGCGCGCACACGCGTGTTTTCTTCGTCCAGCTTTTGCACCGCCAGTTCGGCAGCGCGGCCGAAAGCGACGATGTTTGCCACGTTCTCCGTGCCGCCACGTTTGCCGCGTTCCTGGTGACCGCCGACGATGTAGGGTTGAAATTTGGTGCGACGCTTCACATACAAGCAGCCGATGCCTTTGGGCGCATGCAATTTGTGCGCGGAAAGGGACAGGAAATCGCACCCGAGGTTTCTCACATCCAGCTTGATCTTACCCGGAGCCTGAACGGCGTCGGTATGGAACAACACCTCTTTGCTGCGGCAGATGGCGGCAATCTCTTCAATCGGGAAAACGACACCAGTCTCATTGTTTGCGTACATCACGGAAACAATCGCCGTGTCCGGGCGAATAGCCTTCTCAAGCAGATGGATGTCGAGCGTGCCGTCTGGTTCCACTGGCAGAAAAGTAACGTCATAGCCTTGTCGCCTGAGATACTCGCCGAAATTCATATTGGCGGAGTGCTCGACAGCAGTGGTGATGACATGACGTTTCTTGGGATTCGTCATCAACGCACTGTGAATAGCGGCGTTGTTGCTTTCCGTGCCGCAACTGGTGAAAATAATTTCCTTCGCGTCGGCATTCAAAAGAGCCGCGACTTGTTGACGTGCTTTTTCGACATGACCATGCACCTGGGCGCCGAAACCGTAGGCACTGGATGGATTTCCCCAAAGTTCGGTCAAGAAGGGTCGCATCGCTTCAAACACTTCAGGTGCAATGCGGGTTGTGGCGTTGTTGTCGAAATAATAAACTTTCCGGTCAGTCATATAAGTCCTGTTTACTCTAAGCTGCACGCAACGGCGGAGCAAGTGCCATTAAAACGAGCTTGCGCGCTGTGTTGGTTGAGCGGAACGTGCAGGCGGAAGATGGACAACGAAGCGCAAAATGAGATTGTTGCCCAGCCCGGCTGGATCGAGGAGAAGCGTTGCTATCAAAGAAAAGCGCTTTTGTACAAGACGCTGGCCACCCTTTGGGTTGTGCCGTCGCTCACATCCTTGTTTGTCATCGCTTATCAATTCCCCCAGGCAACGGGGGTTTTGGAAACGCTTAAACTCGTCCGACTCGAACAATGGCTCTCTCTCTTCGTGCTCCTGTTGCACCCCATTTTCCTTTATTTGGCGGTCCGACATCGTCGCACTGAAATTCCCACCGAACATGTGGTTCTGGTTCCAGATCCCACTTACGACCCGAAAAAGCTCTATTGAACTCGTAATATTCTGCTACAATTCTCCCGTCTGAAGTTCTGCCATGCCCTATTACGAATACGAATTGTGTGAAGGAAATTGCGCCGCGTGCGGTGGAAATTTCACCCTGCGCCGCCCCATCAGCGCGCCGGAATTGAAGGCTTGTCCTGCCTGTAAAAAACCTGTGCGCAAAGTGATCTCCGGTTTCAGTTCACCGATTCACCTGAAACCTCTTTCTGTTTCGGACGCCAAGAAAGCTGGGTTCACCGTCCTCAAACGCGTGAACAAAGGCGAATACGAACGGCAATAGATCAACCAACGGTTCGCAACAAACTCTTCGCCCGTCGCACCCAAAACCGATCTCGTTTGCGCTGAAATTTTGGGGAATGCGCATCATCCGCCAGCACTTCCCTCAACTGATGCTTCGCCGTTTCGCGATCTCCCTGCAAGGCGCAGAGTTCCGCCAATTGCACTCGCGCCCGGGCATAACAATTATTCTCCAATACCTGTTTCCAGGCGCAGATTGCAGCGTCCGTTTCACCCAGTGCAGTCAACGTCTCTGCATATGCCATGAGCGTATATCCATAGTCATGCTTGGGATTGGCCTGGCAGACATTCAGCAATAACGGCTTGGCCTCAGCCGGACGTTTCTGACGCAGCAACGCTTGCCCAAGATGTGATTTGGCATCCGTCTCGTCAGGATCCCGTTCCAACGCCGCACGATAACATTCCTCGGCCTTCTTGAAATTGCCTTTCCGGAAATAAACGTCGCCCAGTTCAAAGTAATGATGCGCTTTGTCGAGATGATAGATCTTGGCTTCCAACTCCTTGATGCGCGCGCGGGTTCCGGCGCCCGGAAGTTCAAATCCAGTCGAAGCACCGCCACCACTCTGCCGGTAAACGAAGAAGTAATAGAGCAGCGCCGAGAATCCCATCCCGATAAAAATGAAAACTGCCCAAATCCATTCCTGCCGCCTCACCGCATCCACGAACATCCAAATCTGGAAAGCGAACATGAGCAGCATCCACGGCTGACTCAGCCAGAATTCGGGATGGGCGAGGTTGTTAAAGAATGACACAGGTTTCTTTGTTGTATGAAGCTACAAAGCTAAGGAGTGCCTTGGATTGCGGCAACTTTTTTTCCAGATGCCTGCGCGTCACCGGTGGAGCGCGGCTGTGTCCGAAGGATCAGCCGCAGCGCGTACGGAGATGCGAGCAACGTTGGCAGTTCGAAAGCTTGATTGCAGCCTTAAGCGCTGCGACTGATCCTTCGGACACAGCCGCGCTCCGTCTTTATAAACCTGAAGAAAACAAATCCATCTGCGGCGCCGGGGCGAGTGTCTTCAATTTATCCCGCTCAGCGCGATGTCGCGATGGCGGACGCACTTTGCCTTCGGGAGTCAGTTCAGCTTCCTCCAGGTTACGCAAAATCTCTTTCGCACGTTCCAGAACCGTCTTGGGCACACCCGCAAGGCGCGCCACCTGGATGCCGTAGCTTTTGTCCGTGCCCCCCTCGACAATCTTTCGCAGAAAAACGATCTGATCGTTCCATTCGCGCACCGCGACATTGAAATTTTTCACGCGCAACAATCGCCCGGACAGTTCGGTGAGTTCGTGGTAGTGCGTGGCGAACAACGTCTTGGCGCCAACCTGGTTGTGCAGATGTTCCACAATGCTCCACGCAAGACTCAACCCGTCGAACGTGCTCGTGCCGCGTCCGATTTCATCCAGGATCACCAGGCTACGCGCACTGCCGTTGTTCAGGATGTTCGCCGTCTCGCTCATTTCCACCATGAAAGTCGATTGGCCCCGGGCCAGATCGTCGCTTGCTCCAATGCGGGTAAAAATGCGATCCAGCAAATCAATCCGCGCCTCTGCCGCCGGCAGGAATGAACCTGTGTGAGACAACAATGCGAGCAATGCCACCTGCCGGATATAAGTGCTTTTGCCCGCCATATTCGGACCTGTGATCAACGCGATTTGTTGCGTGGAACTGTCGAGCAGAGTGTCGTTCGGGACAAAGCGCTCTTCCGTCAACGCCTGGTCCAGAACCGGATGACGACCATCGCGGATATTCAACACCCCCTCATCACGAATCTGCGGACGCACATAACTATATAAACGCGCCGTCTCCGCAAACCCTGCCAGCACATCGAGCTGCGCCAACGCCGAGGCGCTCTGCTGAATCTCGCGCATGCGACCGAGCACCTCCTCGCGCACCCGTTGGAAAAGGTCATACTCCAACTTCACACTGCGTTCTTCCGCGCCGAGAATTTTACCCTCCATCTCCTTCAACTCAGGCGTAATGAAACGTTCCGCATTTGCGACGGTTTGCTTCCGGATATAATGCTCCGGCACCTTATCGAGATTCGATTTGGTGATCTCGATGAAATAACCAAACACAGAATTGAACCGCACTTTTAACGAGGTGATTCCCGTGCGCTCGATTTCATCCTGCTGCAGTTTGGCGAGCCAGTTTTTCCCCTCGGTCGTCGCCTTTTTCAATTCATCCAAATTCGGATCGAACCCATCACGAATGAGCCCGCCCTCCTTAAGAGCGAGAGGCGGTTCTTCAACAATTGCCCGTTCAATCAATTCCACCAGGTCCGGCGATTCCGACAGTTGACATTCCAGGTCGCGCAACAACGACGGACGTTCCCCCTCATCCACCGTAGCTGCCGACGTCAGGAGGCTCTGACCTTCTTCGACCCTGGCGCCTGCGGCCGCAACCTCGTGCAAAATCGATTTGATCGATGGCACCTGTTGCAACGCAAGTTTCAGTGCGTTCATATCGCGGCCATTCCCCGAACCAGCACTCAAACGGCTGATGGTGCGTTCCAAATCCCGAACTTCCGTCAGTTGCGCCCGAAAATGTTCCAGCAAATGACCACTCGCCATCCAGAGCTGAACGATCTCTTGCCGCTGAACAATCGCTTCCACGGAGGCTAACGGCTGCGACAACCAATCGCGCAAACGACGCGCCCCCATCGGCGTGACCGTGCGATTCACTGCCCCAAAAAGTGAGGTATTGCGCGGAGCATCACGATGGAGCGGTTCGAGAACTTCCAAATTGCGGAGGGTGGTCCCATCGAGCGTGAGGAAATCGGTGTTCTGATAAAAGGAAAGCCGCGTCAGATTTGAAACATCGCGGCGCAAATGATTCGTCAGATAATGCAACACGGCGCCCGCCGCGCCGACCGCAGCCGTTTTGCTTTTAAGACCGAACCCATCCAGCGACGCCACCTTGAAATGTTCGCGCACCGTGAACACCGCCGTCTCCGGTGCGAAAACCCAATCATCATAAGGATTACAAATCCCGGTTCCCTGCAAAATCTCGCGGACACTCGCGTTCTGTTCGGGATAAATCATTTCCGCGGGACGCAGCCGTTCCAATTCCGTGCGCAACGCCAGTTCAGTATCGATCTCCGTCGTTTTGAAATCGCCCGTGGTCAGATCAACAACAGCCAACCCAAACGTTTTCCCGGAGTTACAAAGTGCTCCGACGTAATTATTCCTCTCAGCCACCAGCAATCGATCGTCAAAATGAGTCCCCGGAGAAAGAATCTGTGTTACCTCTCGTTTCACCAACTGACCCGGACGCGCATCCTCGGTTTGTTCGCAGATGGCGACTTTTTTGCCGGCCTTCAGCAACTTGGCGATGTAACCACCCGCCGCGTGGTAAGGCATGCCGCACATCGGGACGACACCACGTTTCGTGAGCGCCACATTGAGAATCTGCGCGCTGGCCTGCGCATCCTCGAAGAACATCTCGTAGAAATCGCCGAGTCGGAACATCAAGAGCGCATCCTTGGGCAGCTCGCTTTTGATACGGCGATACTGTGCCATCATTGGGGTGAGTTGCGCTTCAGCAGCCATGAACGCGGGGAATTTAGAGGGTAATGCGAGGCGTGCGAAAGAAAATTGTCGGGGCAAGTTTTACCACGGATGACATGGATTCGGGAAAAGAATGAATGGCGAACTCCGCAACTGTGCAATTTATAGCGATTACCAAAAGTAATTTCCGGATAGGCACTCAAGTTTCATCGGCAACGTCCGGTGTTCGACCGCGAGCGTTTATTCCACGGCGGGCTGTCTGGTTCCTTCTCCTCGGGGGAGGAAATCAGAACAAATTATCCGCTAAACCACTTACGTGGTGGGGTTAGGATGAGGGCGAGCCAAAACATTCTTCGAATCCATTCATTTCGGAAATTACTTTTGGTAATCGTTAGGATGCGTCAGCCCTGGAGACCACTGCGCTTTTCATTGACACCCCGCCATACATCCGGCGCAATCGTTCCATGAACGCGTTCACCTGTCTTGCAGTTTTCTCCGCCCTCGCTGCCACAATCCTTTTCTCCGGCTGCGCCACCCCACAGCAAGCGAAGAGAGATGACCGCGTTTACGAGTTACGCACCTACTACGCCCCGCAAGGCAAACTGGAAGATCTTCACGCCCGCTTCCGAGATCACACCGTGCGACTCTTCGAAAAACATGGGATGCAGAATGTCGGTTATTGGGTTCCCGCCAACAACACAGAGAACAAACTCGTTTTCCTCCTGGCCTATCCAAGTCGTGCCGCGCGAGAAGTTTCATGGAACTCGTTCATGACCGATCCCGATTGGAAAGCCGCACAACAGAAGAGCGAGGCCAACGGCAAGATCGTGACGAAGGCGGAACAGATTTTCCTGCAAACAACCGACTACTCCCCTGCCCTGAAAACTGGCAATGCAGCAAACGGCGGCATCTTCGAACTCCGCACCTACACGACACCTCCAGGGTTGCTCCCAAATCTCGATGCCCGTTTCCGGAATCACACCCTGAATCTGTTCTCCAAACATGGAATGAAGAACTGGATCTATTTCCACAAAACCCACGATCAACCGGCTGCGAGCACCTCCCTGATTTATTTCCTAACGCATAAATCGTCCGAAGCCGCCAAAGCTTCCTTCGACGCCTTCCGACAGGATCCAGCCTGGATCGCCGCCAAATCCGTCAGCGAAGCCAACGGTTCTTTAACCGTGCCGAACGGAGTAAAATCCGAAATCCTGCTTCCAACCGATTACTCACCCACAAAGTAGAAAGGCATCGTGCCTGTTCCCGTTCCCCGGAGTTCAGCAATCCTGAAGGGATTGCATCATTCAGCCCATGGTTTTGAAGGACGAGCTACCATGGGATCGCAACCGCGAAGCGATAAACCTAGAAAAAAGCAATCGAAACCACAGATAGACACAGATAAGAAGGGTATGTGAAGAAAATGGAGATCACCCTACAGGTGAAATGCTTTTCTGCTGAAATATCTGTGTTTATCTGTGTCCATCTGTGGTTTCCCTTCTTCCTTTGTCTTTCAACTGCCGGATTTAAGTTGAACGGATGGAGCGGCTGAAAGAAAACCAAACGGGCTCCCGGCATCGTGCCGGAACGGTCAGCTATATGCCCGATCAGAGACATTTGTCCGCGCAATGAAAAATGCCCGCAACGGGCCTATCACTTGCTGTAGACATGGCTTGCTGCGCGCAATAGTTTAATCCACATGAACATCGATATGCCCAGCACGGCAGGTAGACTCAACTGTTGGACGAAATGAGAATGGCCGCACTGTTTTTGGCTTTGCTTGTTGTCATCGCCGGATGCGCGAGACGCGACACCAATTCGGATATTGAGTCCCTTACGGAGGCTTACGGGGAGGTGGCTGCTGCCATTGCCAAGGTACCGGAAGCGGACAGACCGAAGCTATACGATAACCTCAGAGAGCAGGTCAGTTCGATGGCCTTTGACTTGGGCTGGACTCCAGATGGCAGTGACACCATCAAAGCGGAGAGGAGCGATCGAATCCTCGTGGATTTTGTTTACACAGCATTCACAGCGGACCAGGGGCACTTGGGCCGGGCGATTATCCACACCCAGGACAGGGAGCGGGCGGTTGCTGTCATGCCGGACAGAGCACAGTGTTTGATAGCGCTTTTCCCGATTTGCCGGTCTGCCTCCGGTGGCCCAGTCGATGTTCATTCGACAACATTTTCTGAGCGCGTATTACTAGTCCAGTACTTAGCGCGCGCCTATCGCTTTATTCCAGATGCTCTCGTCGAGGCTGTCCGGCCGCAGATGCAACGTTGGACGGGCGAGGACCGGATTCCCGGTTTGCTTGTCTTGGCGGAGAGCAATGATGCAGAAGCCACGACTGAGCTTGAGCGTCTAACTTCGGAGTCAGCACGAAGAGTTAAAAGTGTATTTCGTAGCATTATTGATTCGGCCAAGAAGCGGGACGAACAAAACGAGGATCGGACGCTTCCTCGTCAGCTCCCACCAGAATCGTCCAACAAAAAAAGGAATGTAGATAACTCGAAGTGAAGCGGGAGTGATGGTTGGGATAATCAAGGGACTTGACTCGCTTCACTTCGGGTTATTTGCATTCCATGATTGAACGTAGCCGCGTCGGACGTCAGGACCGCGTTGGCTGGCTGTCAGGTGTTTGCGGAAAAGTTTTTGTAGACAGGATTCTTCAGGCAGCCATTTCGATGTTTTGATCGCGGGGTCCAACTTCCGATGAGTCGCATCGGCACGAGCAGCAACAGGCGAGATTTCTGGTGTTGGAGCCAGTCGTCAGCGTCAGTGAACTGAGCAGAGTCCGGGCAGTGTTGCAGGGTGCGGTGTCTGAGGGCTGAAAGCCCGTCATGTGATAGCCCGGGGTGAAGCGCACTGCCATTTAGTTAAGGTACAACCCCAGCATGCTGAGGCGGAGGTGGAGCGGAAGCTCCTAGCCAAAAAAGGTGGGGCAAACCTGCCAGCCCGAAGTTCGGGCCGTGACTCTCGAGTTCTGACTGTTTGCCCTGAATTTGTCTTCTCTGCCAGGGTTTGCTTTGCGGTGATTGGAAGAACTGCTTCGC
>JACDHS010000056.1 GCA_013820875.1 Verrucomicrobiota bacterium
GTGCAGTCCCTTGTCATCGGGGCCGGTGCGGCAAAAGCCGTCGCGATAGAAGCCGGTCATCGGCGCGTAACAGCAGGCTTGAAGAGGTTGACCAAGAACGTTGCTGGGCATGGCAGTGTTTGAAAATTAAATCGTTAATGTGAAGGTGCGCTGGATAACTGAACGCACCTGCCGAAAATCGCAAGCCTCGTCTGCGTCTTCGACACAACTTCCGGTTGGCAGAGTCGATTAGAAAAATTGCTATGCCCCCTGCCGCCCTTGTCATCCACCGTCGCCCTCTTTCCATTTTACCGTCCGGTCAAGGTCGTTCCAGCCCATCCCGGTCGAAGCGGTTCCACCGCGCTTGCCCTACCTTGGCCTCATTGGCCATTCGATAGTTTGGACAGGAGACTCGGCTCTTATCGTCGGCTCTATTTGAGTTCAAGCAGTGATTCGATAGCTCTTTAACGCTGGGGGTGGTGAATAAGTTTACGTTGTTATCGTGAATGTTCTCCGATTGTTTTCTGGAATGATGTGCCGTGAGAAGCGTTTGGTGGTGGGCCAGAAAGTAACATTGCGTAACCCCGAAAACTCCTACTTTCTCCCAGAGGGTTTGCAGTCTGGTAGCAGCGTCATTTTGCTGAAATCGTATTATGGGACCTTGACCATAGAACAGGATGGCAAGGAGTGGAGGATTTCCGACCGCTGTATCCATCACGAATTGGAATTTGAGGTGCGTAGAAATTGCTGGTTGCCGAAGGATCATCCGATGACCATTCAGGCGCTGGAGGAGGAGAAGAAGCTGAATCTCATCAATCAGAGGATGAGTTTTGATTGAGGGGGAGTTTGATTGAGTTTACGATGCATTGCATTGAAAGCTCAGGGTATGAACCAAGGTGGAGCAAGGCATGTCTAAGAACCCCATCAATAGCAACGTTCCAAGCGATTTTTTTCTTAGCGCGCTCTTCATCATCGGTGAGTTGAGCGTTAGACCACTCGATTATGTCACGTAGCGTTCACACATCGCGCGCCAAGTTCCGAAAGGCATTTCGCTTTGATTATTCGAGCGACGAGGAGCGGACGCGTGTTCTTGGGAAGATTATTGACGAGGTTGAATTGAAGCGAGCAATGAAGGCAAATGCACGCGAGAAGAAGAAGAGTGAGAAGATTGGCGTTAAGCCTTCCATAGTTTATTCCGAGCCCCGCGCCGCTGCTTCCAAAAAGACACCACCAACTGAGGAAGCGAAGCAATTGGTGAGGAAACACAATCGCAAAGGTTATGGCTGAGGGGGCAACAAACCGCCATGCACCGAACCCCGCGATAGCGGTGTGGTTTCAATTCGAGTATCACTGGCGCGGGGTCAGTGATCCGGAGCATTAGCTAGAAACATGAGCATCGTCGCGTTTAGCACTGAATTCGACAGCTGTCCCGACGGTATTCGCGCGATCATCGAGGAGGTCGCGTCTGAGTCTGCCACAAATGCTATCTGGTTTATAGGTTCGCGTGCGAATGACCGAGGGACGCCCGAGTCCGATTGGGACATTTTGGTGTTCGGTCAGGATGAAGTGGCACCAGTTCCTGCGCGATGTGCTGGTCTAGACGTGTTGCGCGTGGATCGTTCCGGCAATTCGCTCCTCGAAGGCATGTCTGAGCGTTTGATTCAGCCGTTTGCGAGGTTTGGGTGGGTCAGGAGTTCAAAGGAGCGGGCGTCATACTCTGGGCAAAAGTTTTTCAAAAGCGAAGAGCGAGAGGGCAAAAATCAGCCGGTAGAGCTCGTCCCATGCGAGGCCATATTGCTATATGAAAAAACGGGCTAACTGGCTGCAGGCAAGGGCGGGATCGGGTCTCGGTTGACAATCGAACATCATTGGCCCGGCTTGCCTGATCCGGAACGCGAAGAATTTTTTCGCGGTATTGGACCCCTGCCAAGTCGGATCAGCTATCAATTGTTTTGAGTGTAGAAGAGGGCGCTTTTATTGTCTGGAGAGAGGCGTCAATAGATTTTTTCAAAGAAAAATTACGTGAGTGCAGGGTAAGTAAATACTGCTGGTGCATGACGGTTCATGAGGGGTTTTCGGCTTCGGAAACTTTTTCAAAAAGCCATGCTAACTTCGAGTCTTGCCGGTGGACTCGACACATCCTAGTTACGACGAAAACCTGCCTGCGTGGTTGCGGGCGCGGGATGTTTTGTCGGGTGAAGATGCCGTCAAAGCGGGTGGGGTTCGTTACTTGCCTCGTCTCGATTCCCAGACGGATGAGGAGTATTCCGCGTATAAAGAACGGGCTTCGTTTTTCAATGCTTCCGCCCGGACGGCGGATGGTTTTGTCGGTCTGATTTTTCGCCGCGAACCTACTTTCAAAATTCCCGACCAAGCTGCCGGTGTTGGGCGTGCCCTGTCTGCCTTCGTGGATGATGCCAACATGCTGGGCACTTCACTGTCTGCGTATGCAAAAGATGTGGTGCGTGAAGTCATCAGCGTGGGACGGGCGGGCACACTGGTGGATTGGGAGGATGAAGCGGAACAGCGTGCGTATGCGGTTCTCTACAGTGCGGAACAGATCATCAACTGGCAGATGCGACGTGTTCATGGTCGCAATGTGCTTTCGTTGGTGGTGTTGCGTGAGGTTCGGCAGGAATCGGCAGATCCTTTTGTCTCTGATCAAACAGAACAACTGCGGGTGCTTCGCTTGGTGGAAGATACAGAAAAGTCTCCCGAGAAAAAGCAGGGGTGGTTTTACCAGGTGGAAATCTGGGCTCTTCAGGATGCGGGGGCACGAAAGAAGCGGGGTAAACAGGAATGGGTAAAGATCGAAACGCGCGTGCCGCGTCGCCTGGGCAAACCGTTGCCGCTGATCCCTTTCGTCTTTCATGGTCCGCGAAACTGCCAGGAATGTGTGAGCAAGTTGCCACTGGCGGACATCATTTCGATCAACCTCGATCATTACCGGCTTAACGCTGATTACAAACATGGTTTGCACTTCACGGCCCTGCCAACCGCCTGGGTGAGTGGTTTCGATAAAGCTTCTGAACTGCGCATTGGATCCAGCACGGCATGGGTGGCTGAAACTCCTGGGGCGACCGCTGGTTTTCTTGAATTTACCGGGCAAGGGCTGACGACTTTTGAGCGGGCGATGGACCGTGATGAACGGCTCATGGCGGTGCTCGGCACGCGCATGCTGGAAGGGCAGAAACGTGCGGTGGAGGCGGCAGAGGCAATCGAGCTTCGGCAGAGTGGCGAGAGCAGCGTGTTGGCGGCTGTGTCGCTGAGTTTGAGTGACTCAATGACGCAATTGTTGCGTTGGGTTTATTGGTGGAACTCGACGGAGGATTTTCCCGATGCGATCGGCAATGAATTTGTGCTGGCACAATTGAACACTGATTTCAGCCCGCGAGGCATGCCGAGTAGCGAGATCCTCGCAATCGTGGCCGCATGGCAGGCAGGTGCGATCAGTCACGAATCAATGTCTGAACTTTTCCGGCGGGGTGAAGTGTTGCCGCCCGGACGCACCAATGAAGAGGAGGCGGCACTGGTCCGCAATTCGACCGTTAAACCGAAGCAAGAAACTGAAAACTGATTTATGGCACTGAAATATAAATTCAAGACGCGTGAGGAAATTCCGGCGGAACAGCAACCGTTTTACAGCGAGCGTGATGGTGCGTGGGTGCTGGATGCTGAAGGGGTTGTCGAGAAGGGGAAGCTGGACGAGTTCCGGAGCACTAACGTGGCGCTGATCAAAGAACGCGATGAAATGAAGCAACGCTTTGAGGGCATTGATCCCGATGAAGTGCGCAACCTGATGGAGGAAAAGCGCAAGCTGGAGTTGGTCGCGCAAGGTCATAAGCCCGAAGAAGTGGATAAGATCGTGGAGAACCGTGTCAAAGGTTTGAAGGCGGATTGGGACAAGCAATTGTCCTCCGTCACTTCTGAACGTGATGCCCTGACCGCACGATTGACGGCAATTCAAATTGACCAGGGAGTTTTGACCACGGCGACAAAAAGGGGGCTTCGACCGACGGCTATCCCAGACATCACTTCGCGGGCGCGCAGCATTTTCAAGCTGGTGAATGGTGCGCCTCGTGCGTTTGAGGCCGATGGCGAAACAGTGCGTTACGGCAAGGATGGAGTGACGCCAATGACTTTGGAGGAGTGGGTGGACATGCAAGTGTCGGAAGCTCCTCATTTATTTGAATCCAACACTGGCGGCGGTGCCGCTGGTAACGCCTCCGGTGGAGGTGGTTCTGCCACAGGAGCTCATAAGAATCCGTTCCGGAAGGAAAGCTGGAATCTGACTGAGCAAATGAAATTGCAAAAAAGCGATCCCGCACTCGCGGCGCGGTTGCGGGCCGCTGGTTAATCAACAGTAAATCAACCAACAGCGACGGCATAGTCCGGCGCTACATACGAAAGAACGTTTATGGCAAAGACCGCAGTAGCAGACATCATTATTCCAACGGAGTTCGAACGATACGCGATAGAACGCACAGCAGAACTGTCGCGGTTCGCGCAATCGGGCATTGTCGAAAACGCGCCGGAGTTCGATGAATTGGCCGCAGGAGGTGGGCGTGAGGTGAAAATGCCTTTCTGGAAGGATTTGACAGCGACGCGTCAGATCCTGAGTGATTCGGGTTCGCTCAATGTGAACAAGATCACGACTGACCAGGACATTGCACGCATTCATAACGACGCGCAGGTGTGGTCGGTGAATCACCTGGCGAAAGTCGCGTCGGGTGAAGATCCGATGCAGGCGATTGTGGATCTGGTGGGCAATTATTGGGCGCGCACGGATGAAGGAATTATCATCTCGTGTCTCAAGGGCATTTTCGGCGCTGGTTCCATGGTGGACAACCTTCTTGCGATTCATTCGGAATCGGTGGCTGCCCAGAATGCGGCGACGCGTTTGAACGGTTCCACCTTTGTGGATGCTTGCGCGAGACTGGGAGATGCGGCGGATCGGTTGACAGCGGTGGCCATGCATTCGGCAACAGAGGCAGCATTGCGCAAGCTGGATCTAATCGACTTCATTCCTGACAGCGAAGGAAAAGCAATGTTGCGCGTGTTCCAGGGGCGGCGAGTCATTGTGGATGATTCGTTGTCGTATCGAGCGGGCACCACCAACGGGCAGGTTTACACCACGTATCTGTTCGGGGCTGGAGCGTTTGGCAAAGGTGTCGCCCCGCTGGATGGCACGGCGCTCCAGGGTGGCTTCGGCACGGAAGGTGTCGAAGTAGCTCGTGTGCCGCTGGACAGCGATACAGTGCTGATCAATCGGCGTCGTTACATCCTCCATCCACGCGGGGTGAAGTTCACTTCGGCAAGTGTGGCGGGGGATTCTCCGACGAATACTGAGCTGGAGAACGGGGCGAATTGGACGCGTGTTTGGGAGAACAAGAACGTGCGTCTGGTTGCGATCACTCACAACAACTAAGCATTAGTGCGCCCGCCTATTCGGTGGGCGCGCTTTTTACAAAATACTTTTATGGGAAAAATCATTCCACGTAGCGCCTGCAGTTTCGTTTTATCCGATGGCCTGAGCGCGGGCCTGAATTACGGTCCTCAAGCTCTGAACAATGAACCGTGGCAAGCTATCAATCTTGGGGTTGGCGGGGCACCGTGCGCTGTTCAGTTGTCAGAGGCCGGGACATACCTGGTGCATGGTCGCATCCATTTCGGTGGAAACTTCCAAGCGGGAGACATGGTGTATTTCGGTCTTTTTGATGCCGAGCAGGAACTGGAGCTCGGCGATACCGCCGGGATCAAAGTGCCTCTGGCCGATTGGGAGTGGGAGCAGGAGTTCACGCGCATTCACACGATCACGACGGCTCCCAGAACGATCTATTTGTACGCAACAAACAACTCGGCCAATCGCGGCGGGGTTATTGGCATTCGGACACGCATTCAGTGGGTGCGGCTACGCTAAATCTTATGCTTTACCCAATCATTCGAAGAGTGCGGCGGTCTTTGTTGCCGCCGGAGGAACTGCCGGCGGGCAGAGCAACAGAACCGGAAACGCTAACGCCTGTTGTGGTTGTTCCGCTGATGGAAGAGGCAGTGGCAAAAAAATCGAGCAATGCCAGTAAATCGGATCGACCAAAACATGCACGTAAAACAAAAACAGAAATCGAATAAGCGGTTCGTTCTGATTATTGGACGTCGGCGTCGCGGGACGGTTCCTGTATCGGGACCGCCCGCTGCCCCATTCATTCTTGGGTTGGAAGCCGCTTCGACTTACCTGCGTTTGTCCTGGGCGGATCTAGCGGATAACGAGGAGGGGTTTCGCATTTACCGACGGGCATTCGATGATCCGTTTGAAGTCGTCGCTGAGGTTCTCGCGGATCAAACCGAATTTTATGATGGCAATGTTGATATGGGCGTCGTCTACACCTATTACCTGGTGGCTTTCAGTTCTGGTGTGGAGTCTGCGCCGTCGAACGAAGTAAGCGGTGAACTGACTCTCAGTGCATGAAAGTAATTCTTCATTCCCAGGTGGCAGCACCATCGCTGATTGGCCGTTACCGTTGGGCGGAACAACGTTTGCGTGAGTCGGGCATTGTTTCGGAGGTCCGCACGGGTGTTGCGGCTGACGGTCTTGTGCAGGTGGGTGATGTTCTTATCAGTCACAACTGGATTCCTGCGCCTGTGCGAGAGTTGTTGAGTGGGCGTTGCTTTGGCGGCAAGGAATTGACTCGCCCGGAGCATCTTACGTTGATGGAGTCGTTGGGATTCCCTGTGATGGAATGGACTTTGGTGGGTAGTTGCAATGCGGCACTGGCGCTTTGTGATACATGGGGGGTGGATCGTTTGATTTTGAAACGGTCATTCACCGGTGGTGGTCATGGATTTCATGTGCTGACGCCGGATCAACCGAGTTACACGGAATGGAATTTTGCGCAGGACATCATTTGCAAGGAAGTGAATCCCGACTGCGGCAAGGTGTTCAAGGCAGAGTTGTTCGCGGGTAAACTGATGCTGGGTTTCGTTTTGAAGAAGGAGCCGCTGCAAGACCGGTTGCTCCCGGATGATGATTGCCCGAACGGTGCTCGCCAACTGGTGAGTTATCGCAATGAAAAGGAGCGACCTGACTCTCGGCATCGTGAGGTGTGGGAATTTAGTGAAGCGGAGAAGGTGGCTCTGGAGAATCTGAGTGTGCAATTAACCGCGCTGGAGTTTGGCTATGTCAGCGTGGATTTGATGCGGCGTCCTGATGGGCAATTGGTCGCGATTGAATTGAACACTGGTAGTGTCACGACGTGGTGGTCGGAAACGTTTCCGTTCGTGCGGGAACGATTTGCTGATGCACTGCTGAACCTGGTGGAAGGATTGTAAGCGATGGCACTCGTGCTGATCAAAGAAGATGGGACGGCAAAGATCGATGCGAACTCTTATGCTTCGGCGGCAGATGCTGACGCTTATTTTGACGGGCATTTGTATGCGACGGTTTGGACGGCGGCGGTCTCAGGAACGAAAGAGGCTGCCCTGGTGATGGCGACGCGGTTGATCGATTCGCAATATCAGTTTGGCGGTAGCAAGAGGAGTGAGACGCAGGCGTTGCAGTGGCCACGTGAGAATTGTCGTGATCTGGATGCCGGACGTTGGACGGGTGGTGTGGTGGCGAGTGATGTGGTTCCAAAAGGTGTCATCGAGGCGACGTGCGAGATGGCGCGTGAACTTTTGATACTGGATCGAACGACGGCTCCGCCAGGGGAGGGGTTGAAATACCAGAACATCGGCTCGGATCAGGTCGGCTACAGTAAGACAGATGTGCGGCCAATCATCTCGCATGTTGCGCAAGCGATGCTGATTAAGTATGGTGCGCTGGTTAAGAAAAGCGGAGCGGTGCGGTTGGTGAGGGTGTAGGAGTATCCGGCTTTGCTGCGATATGGGCCAATCAGTAACGACAAACTTCCTGACATTTCCTGACTGAGAAATTTCGTATGGTTACATTACTACAACAGAGAAGATGTGACTGGTGTAGTGGTGAAAGTGAATAAAATGCCTGTATTCAGGCACTTAAAGTGTGTCGTTGCGAAATTAGACGAAGCTGTAAAATAGCTTAAAGGCGGGTTCGATTCCCGTACGCGCTACCATTCTTTTAGCGTTTTTGGAAATAAGTGGGTAGCATATTTCCAATCATCCTAAAAACGGAGTTGAACCGCTAATCTTCGCTAATAGTCGCTAATGGAGAAGTGATTACGCGAAACAAAGACTTCACCCAACAGGTGTTGGCTTTCCAAGCAGCCTTCTTCGCAATCCCCGTCTGATTAGCAGTCATTAGGGTAGAGCCTGTCCGCAAAACGGATATTTCCTTCGATGAATGAAATGTCTGGGATTGATCAGATGCGGGAGTATCGCGACCCTTCAGGCCGCAGGTTATTTGTTGACGGCATTGCCCAAGCCAGCGGTCGGCCGCTGGTCCACTGCCATTTAGCGAGAGCAAAACCATCAGATCGCCGTTCCAACCAGCGGCGCGCAAGTCAGAACTAGAGAGTTACTGTCCGCCTGACGGACTGGGAGTGACGCGCCCTACCATGCGGGGGCGAGTTATTTGTGGGCCCACTGTATGAAGGTAGTTGCAACCGCACTATTCGAATTCGCAGTTGATTCGAGGGTAGGGCGCGTCACTCCAGTCCGCAGGCGGACAGTAACTCTCTAGTTCTGACTTGCGCGCCGCTGGGAAACCCGCTCGCATTCGCTTGTTAATCGGCCTTCATTCCTTAACTAAATGACACACAGGTGCGGCTTGATGGGCCGCCTGGCGGAATCTTGTGCATGCGTTTCATAACTCACGCATTTTTAATCACACCCAATTTCGCGAGGTAATTCGGATTAGGCTTTAATCCTATGGGTCTATTCGGCTAAACTCCTACTGCCATGCAATTCCAGATCATCTTCAACCCAATCAGCGCCTCCGAATTGGCCAAAATGCCACGTGAATTGCAGTTAAATATTTTGGGGGAATTTCGCGGTCTGCCCCAGGAAGTTCTGAACACGAATCTGGAGCACTTCGGAAAGTTGGAACGTGAAGGAAAGATTCTGCACCGTTTCCGGCTCGGAGATTACCGGGTCTATTTCGAGCGACACGACCTCGGCGTGGTCGTGCACCGGATTCTGAGCAGAAACACGCTGAAAGATTTCCGGTTTCGTTCGGGTCTTCCAGTGAAAGAAGATGAAGCTCTCCAGGAGAACCCTAAATTCTGGGAATTGATCGATTCAGCCCGGGCGAGTGTCTAGTTGAGGTTTGAGGTTTGAGGTTTGAGGTTTGAGGTTTGAGGTTTGAGGTTGGGCGGCGGCTCCGGCACTAACTTTGAACATCAAACCTCAAACTTTAAACCTTCTTAACCTCCCGCGTCTTCGCCGAGTTCGACGTTCCAGTAGGCCACATCGAGGAACTGTTTCCAGCTATCGTGATGGTTGAAGCCGAGGTTGACCTGAACGAAGGGGCGCCACTTGGGTCGCTTCGGTTTGCGGACAAGATACATGCGCGCTTCGTTTGGCGTCCGATTCGCCTTGCGGGTATTGCAGGGAACACAGGAGCAGACAATGTTTTCCCAGGTTGTCGGACCGCCGCGATCTCTTGGGACCACATGGTCGAGGTTCAGATCTTTGCGTTCAAAAACTTTGCCGCAGTATTGGCAGGTATTCTTATCCCGTTCGAAAATGTTATGCCGCGTGAATTTGACTTCCTTTTTCGGAAGGCGATCAAACATCACGAGGAGAATGACTCGCGGAACGCGGAGACGAAATGAAATGGTATGGATGCTTTCCGGGTGCGGTTCTTGTTCGGAAAAGTTTCTCCACTGCGGAAAGCTGAAGGTTTGGTAGTCCCCGCCATCCCCGCCAAAAACCACCTGGGCTTGTCCTTCGAAAAGAAGTGTTAGAGCGCGTCGAACAGTACAGATGTTTACCGCCTGCCACAAACGATTGAGGACGAGAACATTTTGATTGAGAAGTGACATCACGCTGTTCTGGCGCGCAACGTAGCATATGCCTGGCCAAACGGTCAAGTTTGGCGGATGCTGGATTCTCGATACTGGATGCGGGATACTGGATGCTGGATGCTGTCAAGTTGACCTGGATACTGAATACGATGAGTGTCCGCAGTGAATGAGATGGCGGTGAGACCACCCTTCAGTGCATCAAATGGCGCAGACGCTTGCAGAGGCAGTGTTCGGTGTTCAGATCCAGAATCCAGAATCCAGAATCAGACCTTGCCGCCCATTTTGGCATCCACCGAGAAGCGGCCAGGTCCGGCGATAAAGAGCACGACGTAGGTTGCAAGGTAAATGAAAGCGAGTTCACCGCTGCCGGGGCCTCGTAAAACGGCGTTGTGCGCGATCGTAAAGGCCACGGTCATTGTGATTATCCCGCACAATGCGGCAAGGCGGGTGAACAAACCAAAGATCAACAACACTGAGCAGACCGCCTCACCAAAAATCGCGAGGGCGAGGCTGGCTGTCGAACCGATTCCAAATAAGTTGAGAAATTTCCCAGACATTTCGCCAAAGCCAGTCACTTTGCCCCAACCGTGTAAGATAAACATTGTTGCTCCAATCCAGGTGCGCAGCAGCAAAAGGGCAAGGTTGGTATTGCTGGGAAGAAAATCCAGGCGAAGTAGTTTTGCAATTTTCATTTTTTAAATCCAACTGTTCCTGAGCAAGTTGATTACCAACGGGATGATTGTCAGGTTTGTCTATAAACCGCAGCTTTCACTCAGCCACGCCAAATAGCGTTTATTCCCGCCAGCAATTTTCAGCACGACGAACTCTGGTGTGTCGTAAGGATGATGTTTGAGCACATGCTTTTCGAGTTCGACGAGTTTGTCGCGATGGGTTTTGAGCAGGAGCAAAACTTCGTTTCCTTTCTCGATCTTACCTTCCCACCAGTAGAGAGATTCAATTTTTGGAACCAGGCTGGCGCACGCAATCAACCGGTGTTCCAAAGCGCTCCTGGCAATCTGCCGCGCCACCGTTGAGTCAGGCGCCGTGACGAGAACCACGCAATGCTGAGATTTGGCCATGCGTCAAAGAAACCCCAGTTTGCGTCAGCGACGCAAGGTAAACGTATGTCTAATCGTGCGCATCTTGACGTTGCTACGGAGCGCGGCTGTGTCCGAAGGATCAGCCGCAGCGCGTGAGATTGTTCGAGCGTCATACAAGGCCCAGCAGCGCAATGTTCCAGCCTTGAGCGCTGCGGCTGATCCTTCGGACAAACCAGAACTATAGAAAACGACGAACCGCTTTGCGGTTGCGCCGCGCTCCGAACGTAGCAACTTCAAGATGCGCCCTGTCTAATCCAATACGGAATGCTTGACGTATATTGAGAACAAAACATTGGTGTAAACTTCCTGATACCATTGCGGGTTTGGAATCATCCCGATGCTTTTCTCCAACCCGACAATGATGGCGTCGGGATGGATCTGGCGATTCGATTCCTTGCTGCAGAATTTCAAGTTCGCGATCAAAGGCGAAAGCGTCGAAAAACTTTCGTTTCCATTGCTGGGATGGCGTGCTCTTATTATGCCAGATTCAAGCGCGCCAAAGATTCGTCGAATGACTGCCGATCTGAAGCGTCGAAACGCAGATTAAACCAATGAACATTAAAAACCTTTTCCTGATGTTGACTGTTTTGCTGGCGGCAATTTCTTCGTTTGCTGCGGAAGGTGAAATATTTACCGATCTCAACGCGACGGTTGAAAACCCGCGCAAATCAGAAGGTGATTTTATCCGGCTCAAGTCAGGCCGCATTCTTTTCATCTACGCGGAGTTCTATGGTGGACGCGGCGATGCAAGCCCGGCTCACCTTGTTTCTATTTTTTCCGATGATGCCGGGAAAACCTGGTCGGAGAAGCCTGAGATGGTGGTCCCGAATAAAGGTGAACAAAACGTGATGAGTGTTTCGCTCTTGCGACTGAAGAGCGGCAAGATCGCGATGTTTTACCTGGTGAAACATGGATTTCACGATTGCCGGCCTTACCTCCAGATTTCCGACGATGAAGCGAATACCTGGTCCGAACCTCAGTTGACCGTCGCGCCTCCCGGATATTTCGTGCTGAACAACGACCGCGTCATTCAGACTTCCACCGGACGATTGATTATGCCGCTGGCGTTTCACCGGCAGCGCGGCGCCAGTAACACGGCGCATAGTTCGTTCGACAAACGGGCGATTGCGATGTGGTTTTACTCAGATGACGAAGGCAAAACATGGCGTGAATCGGACGACTGGTGGGCTTTGCAGGCACACACTCAAACGGGAATGCAGGAACCTGGCATCGTGGAACTGAGCAACGGAACGTTGTTAAGTTGGGCGCGCACCGATCAGAACTATCAATACGCCTGCATCTCTACGAACGACGGCAAAAACTGGAGCGCCCCGCAACCAACCACTTTGCGCTCGCCGACCTCCCCGGCTACTATCGAGCGATTGCCCGGTTCCTCAGACCTGCTCGCGATTTACAATGATGTTTCCAATGTCGCTCCCGGCAATGAGAAGAAGCGCACGCCTTTGGTGTCCGCCATTTCGAAGGACAACGGCAAGACGTGGATAAATCAAAAGGTCATTGAACCAGATCCGGACGGCTGGTTTTGCTACACCGCGATGGAATTTGTGGACGACGCCGTTCTCTTGGCTTACTGCGCTGGCGACAAAAAAGAAAAGTTGAACTCAGGTCTGAACCGGACGCGCATTCGGCGTATCGATATTTCCTCTTTGCGGGGGCAATAGAACTTGCCGGCGTTTGTCACTCAAACAGATGTTTCGCTTCCTGGATGCGGGCGGCGATCTCCTTGTTGATCGGCAGGGAACGGGCAAGGGCATTGGATTCCGTTTGTCCGACGAAAGATTTTAATTTGATGGAAAGAGCGGCAATCGTTTCTCCGTTTCGGTCACGCAACGGCAAATATACTGTGATACTTTCTTTGCCTTTGGCTGTGTAGAACTGATCTTCTTTGATGACGCTCGCTTCGGTTTTAGAACCGGCTTTTCCCATCTCCGATTCATTGCTGCTGGCGATGACCTGGAGAGCGTCTGATGCTTTGAAAGCGGTGATCTTTAGTCCGAGTAATCTTGGATAACGGATCATCATATCGCGCACGACTTTTTGGGCGATCGGTTCGCGTGGCGTGTATTCGATATGAGTGTCGCTGAAGTAACTCACGGCGTCGGACTTTGTCCAGAAACCGATTTTACCTGCCATAAACGAATTATCGGTGAGCATCGGAATCGCTTCTTTTCCATTCAGGCTGCAACGGATCTGGTTGCCTTTGCAGGTGACACTCAGGTCGTGCCAGGTGCCGCCTGGGATCTGGATTTCAGGCCCGATCGGTGTGCTGCGCTGGCCTCCTACCACCTTGTAGAACCGAAAGGTGTTTCCCGATGCACTGGCGCGAACGACATAAAAATTATCCTCGTCCTGATAGCGAAACACGAGGCCGGCCATTTGTGCCTTCTCACCGCTGATGCACTTGAACCGGGTGGTCACAGTGAAGTCTCCGAATACTTCGTTGTTATAAATGAGCAACGGAAAATGTTCGTCCGTTGTGTCTTTCGACGTTTGCGCCAGCACCCGGCGTTTGGTCGAGGATGGGGTGGCATTTGGCGAGAGCGGCGCGAACGCCGATGGGACGTCATCCTCCACAATCTTCCAAACACCCGCTTCGCCCAGGCCGGAAACTGTGCTCACGAAGTTGCTCGGTGCGCTGCCCACTTCGTGTTTTCCGAAATCGAAACGGAGTTCCGCCGCATGGGTCCAAAATGAGGCACTCACTAAAATGGTGGCGAGGATAAGTCTTAGCATGACGCCGGAGACGCTAGCAAATTCGGGTTATGGAAAAAAATAAAAAAGCGGCGGAATAAAATTCCGCCGCTTTTGAGAACTGCCGTTAATGTGCTGCCAGCATCCCGCCGACACCACATTGGCGCATCAATAAATCATATCGGCCACCGTTTTACCGGCTGGGATGAACGGTAACACATGTTCGGTGTAAGGCGTGATCACGTCGAGCAGGTACGGTTCGTCGGAATCCAACATCCGTTGCATCGCCGCGCGAAGATCCTTCTTAAACATGACCCGTTCCGCCGGAACTCCGAACGATTTGGCCATCATCACGTAATCCGGATAAATTTCCTTACGATCATCTGGATCACCCAAAAACGTATGGCCACGGTTACCTTTATAAAAACGATCTTCCCATTGCATCACCATGCCGAGGTGCTGGTTATTCAGGATCAACGCCTTGGCCGCAATCTTTTCGATGTGCGCCGTGGCGAGTTCCTGCACGTTCATGACAAACGAGCCGTCGCCGTCGATATCGACCACCTGCTTGTTTGGGAACGCCACCTTCGCGCCAAGCGCCGCCGGGTAGCCGTAACCCATCGCGCCTAAACCAGCGCTGGTAAGGAACTGACGTGGAAATTTATATTTATACCACTGACCGGCCCACATCTGGTGCTGACCGACGCCCGTCGTGATGATCGCATCGCCCTTGGTCAGTTCATACAGCATCTCGATGGCGTGCTGCGGCAGAATGACTTCGCTATCCTTGCCGTTCATATGATCGCGCATGTGCTCGGAGCGCAGCACTTCTTCCGTGACACCGTAACGGAGCGGTGCGCGGGTTTTCCATTCCGCGATTTGCTTGTGCCATGAATCGAATTTCTTCGAGATCGCGCGCTTCTTCACCATTTCGTTCAAGCGGCGCAACGCATATTTGACATCGCTCTGGATGGCCAGTTGCACCTTGCGATTTTTGTTGAACTCAGACTCATCAATATCAATGTGAACAATCGTTCCTGTTTTGCAGAACTCTTCCACTTTGCCGGTCACGCGATCATCGAAACGCACGCCGAACGCGAGCAACAGGTCGGCGCCATCTTTGACCTTCACCATCGGGTCGTTGAAGGTGGCGCGATGTTTGAACTCACCGCTCACTGCCCAGTTGGCGTAAGCCGTGCCGTGCATGCCGAGCCAGCGCAATGAAAGCGGGTGCGTTTCAGGAAAAGCGCCGCAACCCATGATCGTCGTGGTGACAGGAATACCGGTGGCCTCCACGAACTTCCGCAGTTCCTCGGCTGCATTGGACGAAATAATACCGCCACCGCAATACAGAAGGGGACGCTCCGCTTTTTCGATCAAACCAATGATCTCGTTCAGCGCGATGTCATCGGCTTTGATCATTGGATTGTAGCCGCGGATCTCGACATCCTTCAGCCAGACCGGTTGTGCCGTGGCTTGTTGCAGATTCTTCGGAAAATCAATCACCACCGGGCCGGGGCGACCGGTCACCGCGATATGAAATGCTTCTTTCACGATGCGCGGAATGTCATGGATATCGGTGATCAGATAGCTGTGCTTCACGATCGGCAGGGTCATGCCGAAAAAGTCGGTTTCCTGAAACGCGCCTTTGCCGATCATCGCCTGCGGCACCTGGCCGGTGATGGCGATCAACGGAATGGAATCCATGTAGGCATCGGCGATCGCGCTGATCAGGTTTGTCGCGCCGGGGCCGGAAGTGGCCATGCAAACGCCCGCTTTACCAGACGCACGGGCATAACCTTCAGCCGCAAACGAGCCGCCCTGTTCGTGACGCGGGAGGATGGTCCGGATTTTGGAACGGGTGAGCGCCTGGTGAATCTCCATGCTCGCGCCGCCTGGATAAGCAAAAATCGTATCGACTCCTTCGCGCTCGAGGGCTTTGACCAGGATATCGCAACCCATCATGGTTTGGCCGCGTTCAGGTTTTGGGGCTATTTTCTTCTTCGTTTCAGTTTTCGTGCTCATGTATCTCTCTTAATTTGGCTGGCGATCGAGGTTAACAAAAAACCCACGACCGTTTCCAGCCGTGGGTTTCTTGTTCAAGGTGCCTTAAGCGCAACAAGACCGGACGGCGTCGTCACATACTACGACGACTGCTCGGGCTACTACTAGCTGCGCTGCAAAAATCATTCAGGCGGAGTTTAATAGGTGGGAAATCAGTGGTCAAGTAGAACGTGAGAGGGAAAATGCGTGCGGGCGCGCATCCATAAGCTGAGGAGACGCTACAGTGGGACTCATCAGTCCTATGCGTCCCATAAGTCCCATTCTGTGAAAAGAGCAGGGCTTCAACTGGTTTCGACGGGTTTGTTAATTTACTTAGCCGGTTGAAGCCAGCCAGCCAGTTGCAGCTTTTGGGAGAACGGTTCGGGCAACAGCATCCATGAACGAAATTCATCCAGGCCAACCTGGCTGGCCAAATGATCTCCGCGCTGCATCGAATCGATCATGTAGTTAGCCACCTCCGGCCCGTAATGAATGGGATCGCAGTATTCCTCAAGAGCGGAAATCACCTGAACCACTGATTGGAAATCAAACAATTTCACATTCGGCATTTGCTGCACCCGGTCGAACACATGTTGCCGATTCTGTATGATGACTTCCGCAATCTCAGGAGAAAGGGAGTTGAGGAAATCGTAGAGAACAATCGAGAATGGAGGGAAATAGAGATAAAACTCCACATCCGGATTCTGCTGCAAAGCGCTATAGATGTTCTCTTCGAAGCTGGCGTTCAGTTGCGCAATGGTCAACTCCGGCATTCGTGTGTCCCACATGGCACGACGACTGGAAGCTCTTTGCCAACCTTTCTCCACGCTCTGCCTTCCATACGGCCGGGTCGGTCGCCACACCAGGTCGTCCAGTGTCTTGTTCGGATAACTCCTGAGTCCAAGGCGGGAGAGTATAATTTTGACGCTGGATTTGGTGGTATCGAGATTTAGCAGGTAATGTGGAATATCGTTCCATTCATTGGAGTCGTATAAATAGGCAGGAAACTTTCCGTCGTAAGAAGAGATCCAATCCGGAGTTCCTCGCAGGGAAAGGTAATTCAATTCCATGAACACCTGTTGCACGCGGGTGTTGCCTTTTTTTGACCGCAAAGCGCAGTCCAGCATCAAGCGTTGTCCGTGCGCGGAAGACCCTTCCATGGCGAAGTTGATGGTTTCAAAGCCGAACGCCTCGCGAAACCTATCCCTGGAGAGTGGCTGCGAAACGGATGTCCCGATCACGACGGCACTGTATTCATAGGTGCGCGCAATGGCTGGGTTTTGGTAGCGTCGTTGTTCGGTCCAATGTGGAGGATAGTTTGCTTTCCGATAAAACTGCAAGGGATCCAACGTCCAGTTCAGAAGCAACAGCCCGCCAGCCAGCAGGAGGAATAATCCCGCGAGCGAAAGCAAGTATCTCCTAAAATGGTTGGGCTTCAACGGCATATCAAAACTGGAAGTAGATAAACGGACTGACTCGGGAAAGATGAACGAGCGCCACCACCAGAAGCAAGCATGTTGCAACCGCCCATGTTCCGGTTGGCCTCCATTGCCACCATCCTTCCACCACATTTTCCTCTCGCTTGCGCGAAACAAGGGCCGGAGTAAATCGCGCCATAATCTCTTGTGTATTGGGCGCAAACCACGCAATGGCCAGCGGTATCACCAACCACAAAATCTGCCGCGCCGATGCAGTCACCGAGGCGAGGTGCACCTCCAGGCCGCCGGAAAAACTGGTCATGCTTCCAAGCACCCGGAACGCGACATCAACCGATTCACCGGTGTAAAAAACACGGGCGAATACCAGGAAAAGAAACAACAGAGCGCGCCAGTATGCCCTATGGAAACGGGTCTCTCCCTCACGCCATCCAATCGTTGTCCGTAAATGTCTCCAACAGTGATTGATCACAATTAAAGCACCGTGCATTCCTCCCCAGATAACAAAGGTCCAGCCGGCGCCATGCCACAGACCGGCAATTAACATGGTGAGAAAGATGTTCACATGCTTGCGGACCTCACCGTGCCTCCCGCCGCCGAGCGGAAAGTAAACGTAATTGCGGAGGAAATTGGAGAGCGTCATGTGCCAGCGGCTCCAGTATTCAATGATGCTCGTCGCCTTGTAGGGGGAATTGAAATTCACCGGAAGACGAATTCCAAACATTCTGCCCAGCCCGATTGCCATGTCGGAGTAGGCTGAAAAATCGAAGTAAATCTGGAGGGTAGAAGCGATCGCGCCACCCCACGCCGCGTAAAAACCGATTTCTGCTCCCTGCCGGGCTCCTTCAAAAATAGGTGTCGCGAACATTGCAGTGCCGTCCGCGATCACTACTTTCTTGAACAGGCCGATAATGAAAATGGTCAGTCCGACCGACAGGTTTTCAGGTATGTTGGCGAAGATGCGGCCTTTTTCAAACTGCGGCAAAATGTCTTTATGATGCACAATCGGACCGGCGATCAACTGCGGGAAGAAACAGACGAACAAACAATAATTCAGGAAACTATATTCCCTGGCTTCCCCGCGGTGGGCATCCACAAGATAGGCAATTTGTTGGAAAGTAAAAAACGAGATCCCAATGGGCAGAACGATCTTCTCAATAAAGAACGATGTGCCCGCCAGCGCATTCACGTTATCGACAAAGAAATTGGTGTATTTGAAGTAGCCAAGCAGTAGCAGGTTCACCGTTATTCCCGAACCGACGATCCACCGGGATTGCGGTTTTCTAACAGTGAGCAGCCTGCCGACGAAGAAGTTAACCACCAGGGAAAATCCGATTAAGAGCACAAACCTGGCATCCCACCATCCGTAAAAGAAGAGTGAACACACCACCAACCACATCATGGATCCTCGAAAACTCGTCCGGCCTAGCAAATAGAACCCGAGAAGTACCAACGGCAGAAACGCAAACAGGAATACATGAGAGTTAAACAGCATGCCAACTTACCTGGTTACCAATCTTGCCGATTGCCTTTCGCTGGCGAGATATATGAAAAGATTGTACTGCATGGGTTTAACAAAATGGGGACGAACAGCACTGGCCTTCGCGGCGCCTGTTCAGGATAATTACTTCCCCCGATTCATCTGTAGGGTAATCACTGCTCCTTATGCGTTCAAGTTTTTATCTGAGGGCGCCGAAGTGTGTGGGTGATAAAGCGGGTGAGGAGGGGGGGGGAGCGCGGCCCAGAGCGCGGCTGTGTCCGAAGGATCAGCCGCGGCACGTACGGCGATGCGAGCAACGTCGGGATGTCGAAAATCCGCAGGCTTTGGAGCGAGGTTCCAAGTCGAATAAGAAATCTAAACTTTGCCTCCTCCGGGATGAAGCAGTATTTAGTGGTATGAATTTGGACCCGATCAATGTGACATTGGGAATCGTAGCCGCTGCGGCTGGGATTCTCTTCGCGAGGCGGTTTCTGTCGCCCGAAGCCCGCGAAAGAAGGCGTCGCCGACGCAATTACGCTCGCCCGGTTCAAAAGGGTAATCGTCCGATGGTGAAGTTCACCGTGAGCTCGCCTGACAAGAAGAAGAAGTGATATGACGAAAACCGCGTGACGAAGGTCGAAGAAATGAAGGCAACCCTTTGCAAAACAACTACTTGGAACGCATCCACCTGGGCGTGCCCCCTCGGTAAAAGGTATGTGTGCGGCTCCCGCCGAGTGACCTTTTAACGGTAAAAGGTATGCGTGCGGTTCCCGCCGAGTGACCTTTTAACAGTAAAAGGTATGTGTGCGGTTCCCACCGAGTGACCTTTTAACAGTAAAAGGTATGTGTGCGGCTCCCACCGAGTGGCCTTTTAACGGTAAAAGGTATGCGTGCGGTTCCCACCGAGTGACCTTTTAACAGTAAAAGGTATGTGTGCGGTTCCCGCCGAGTGACCTTTTAACAGTAAAAGGTATGTGTGCGGAACCCGCCGAGTGACCTTTTAACGGTAAAAGGTATGCGTGCGGTTCCCACCGAGTGACCTTTTAACAGTAAAAGGTATGCGTGCGGCTCCCACCGAGTGACCTTTTAACAGTAAAAGGTATGTGTGCGGAACCCGCCGAGTGACCTTTTACCGGTAAAAGGTGTGTGTGCGGCTCCCACCGAGTGACCTTTTACCGGTGATCTCATGTAACGTTTGGGTGACAATTCTGTGACTTATGGTATAAAGGCTGCTCTCCATTTATAAAAAATGCTGGGTGATAGACTCCAATTACAGCGATACGAGATGAAATACGTGGTTTCGGAAGCCGCGGCATTGATGGCTCGTGATTTCGTGCGGGCCTATCTGGAATTGGATGAAAACGGGATTTCCAAAGAAAACCTCTCCTACCCGGTACACAGCACCTATTTGGATTCGGACGGACTCAAACTCTTCCATGAGACGGTAAACGGTAATAAAAACCGCTACAAGCTGCGCATCCGGTTCTACGATGATGATCCGAATTCGCCGCTTTTTCTTGAAATCAAGAAACGGTGCGACAATTCCATTTTCAAGCAACGATGCACCATCAAGCGAGCAGGCGTTGCCGATGTATTAGAAGGTCGGGTGCCCGCGCAGACAAACGTTTTGTCCCGCGACCCCAAACAGCTTCGTGCTCTGGACGATTTTACCCGTCTTTGCCTTCAACATCGGTTTGTTCCCAAAGGGCATGTTGCTTACCTCCGGGAAGCGTGGATCAGTGCGCACGATAATTCGGTCCGGGTGACCATTGATCGTGCTGTGCGGTTTGATGCCGAACCGAGGGCGCGGTTTTCCACAAAAATGAATGCTCCCGTCTCGGTTTTTGGAAACATGGTGGTACTCGAATTGAAATTCACCGGACGTTTTCCAATGTGGTTCAATGAACTGGTGCGCTCTTTGAACATAATGCAGCGGTCAGCCGCAAAATACGCCGATGGAATCACTTTATTTGGAGAAGAAAACTTGCGGACTGTTTGCAGAAACCGGATTTCCCCGATGAATATTGTAAAATCAAACTTGCCTGAAGCCATTTTTAAGGAGGCCGTATAATGGAATGGTTAATGGGCGGGGAACGTGCTGCTGCTCCGCTGGATGTCCATGCGATGTTGCTCGGACTCTTGTTGTCTTTTCTCGCCGGGCAATTGCTGGCCTGGGTTTACATGCTGACTCACACGGGGTTGTCGTATTCCAGATCTTTCGTCAATTCGTTGATCATCATCCCGGTGATTGTGTCCCTGGTGATGCTGGTGCTCTCGAATAATCTCGTCACCGCTTTTGGTTTGATGGCGGTATTCGCCATTGTGCGTTTCCGCAATATTCTCCGGGATACCATGGACACCACTTATGTGCTCGGTGTGATCGTGGTGGGCATGGCTTGTGGCACCCAGAAGTTCAGCAGCGCGGTTATAGGCACGCTGCTGACCGCGGGCATTTTAATTTACCTCTGGTATACCTCGTTCGGGAGTCGTCAGCGCTACGACCTCATCTTGAATCTGCGTTGGTCACGTCCGCTTGGGGAATTGCCGGAGCTTGGGCGACTTCTTGAGCGGCATGCCATAAAGGCGCATTGCGCAAGTCAGCGTGCCCAGGATGATTCACCGGGGGCTGACCTTTCCTACCGATTGCTCTTGCGCGACCCCAGTCGCACTCACGATTTAATGGCTGAATTGCAAACGCTTAACGGCATTGCTCACGTGATGAGCATGAAAGCAGAAGACGAGTCTGAAATTTGATGAAAGATTTGTCACCCATTCCGATTCCGGCGCACCAGCAATGGCGTGAATTTCGTATTCGACGCATCCCGGTCATCTTTTTTTCTCTGGCGCTTTTCGCGGTGATCTTTGTTTGGCGGGGGCACATTGCCGGGCCTTACCTGGTGGGAGAGGTGGAAGTGGTGAGTAGTCACGTCATCAGCACCCAGCCTGGCTTGCTCTCAGAGGTGTATGTCGATCGATTGGAAAAGGTTTCCAAGGGACAAGCAATTGCAAAAATTCTACCAACCGATCCTGATGTCTTGAAGGCAAACCTCGTGTCGCTCGAAGTGGATCTGAAGATGTTGCGCGCGAGAATGGCACTCGATCAAACGCGCAACGAATTCGATTACGAAAAGCTGCGGCTGGATTGGTTGAACAAAAAGGTGGAACTCGCCACGGCGGAAGTGAACTTCCAGTTTGAAGAGAACGAGTTCCAGCGAGTCACAAAACTTTGGGAAGAAAAAATCGAATCGCAAAGCGTTTACGAGATGACCAAAGCGGTTCGCGATGCGCGCGCAAAAGAAGTTTCTGAAAAGACTTATATCATCGCCGAGTTGAAGAAACGGGTGGATGAACTTCAGAAATGGAACAGCGATCAGAGCACGAGCGATGATCCGTGGGTGCAGGCCATCGCCGCACAGGAAGCGAAACTTTTGATGGTCGAAGGTCCAATCACCTTACACGCATCCATAGATGGATTCGTGAGTGACGTTCTCTACCGCGCGGGCGACCGCGTGATGTCGGGGCAACCGATTGTCTCCATCAGTGCTCTGCAATCTGCGCGCGTCTTGGGGTTTGTCCGGCAACCATTGACAGTGGTTCCCAAGATTGGCGACCAGGTCAGCATTCGCACTCGCGGGATGCCGCGTCGCAGTGCTGTCGGTACTGTGACGCAAGTCGGATCTGAGTTGCGCCAACTCTCCGCGCCGGTTGCTTTGCGGGGCTATGATCTTTCCCAGGAACGCGGCTTGCCTTTTCTAGTGAGTCTTCCTGCCGAGTTGAGCGTGTTTCCTGGCGAGATAGTTGACCTGAGTTTCAAGAACTAAAATGAAAACAACTTTTAAAACCCTGACGGGAGTACTGTGCCTTGCCGCCTTTACTGCCACGGCACAAGTGAATACCAATTCATGGCCAGGCGTATTTGATCCGTTCACCGTTACCACTCTGCATTTCGAGTTGGATCCACAAACGTGGGACGACATCAGGCACGACACAAATTTCTACGATCCGGTCTTGAACATCCGGGTTCCCTGCCTGATGTGGGAGGAAGGTTCCACCAACAAGATGACGGTGCAAATCCGGAGGAAGTCTGACGCAGCCAGACCCTCTGAAGCGGATCCCCAAAAAGTCAGTTTGAAAATTGATATCAACGAGTATGTGCGGGGACAGGAATGGCGGGGATTGAAGAAACTAAGCCTGGAGAGCGGCGGCGGCGGCAGTGGTGTTTTGAAGGAAGGTCTCGGCATGAATCTGCATCGGCTCGCCACCGAGCATGGCAGTTATGATTACGAGGCGGTTGGCCTGGCATCGTGGGTGCGTGTCGTTGTGAACGGTAGCTACGTGGGACTTTATGCCAGCCCGGAACAGCGGGACAAACGATTCATGGAACATCGCGGAATGTATAAGCCGGGCGCCTCGTGGCTCTACGAGATCAACGGCGGTGTTTTTCTCGATGAGACAGTGGCGACGACGAATAGTCCCACTCACAATCACCTTTGTTATGAGCCGTTCAGGACCGGGAAAGGTAATTCCGCGCCTTGTACTCCTCAGCCAAATCTTGAATCTGACTTGCCGCAATGGATCGATATGAAAGGCATGTTGACCTTGGCCGCCATTGAATCCTTCATGGGCAACGGCGACGGTCTGTTTACAAAAAATGGAAAGAACAGTTTTGCTGTTGATATGTTCCCGTCGAACGATCGCAAGCGGCAATATTATCCCTGGGATCTTGATGCTGGCTTCAATAATATATCCTTTGGCATCTATGATGGCGGCAGTTCCACTCGTCCTTATCAGGATCACATCCTCGCCCATCCTTGGTTCCGGCAGGTTTACCGTCACATCTATACTGATCTTCTGGATGGACCTCTCTCGGAGGCAAATCTGGAAAGCTTTTTAAGCAAGCTGGAAACTGTGCTTGCGCCGGCTCTCGCAGAAGATCCCAATATCAATGATACGTTCGCGTCTGTCCGGGGTTATTTTGCCGCCCGAATTCCTAATGTCCGTTCTCAAATCGGCCCTTTTACCGGTTGGCCATTGTTCAATCAAAAGAGCGGTGAAATCGCTTCCGGATTTCAACTAACCATGGGCCACACCAACGGCGCTGGCGTCGTCTATTACACGCTGGACGGCACGGACCCCCGCGGATTGGGCGGTGTCACAAACGGTATTGCCTACTCCGGGCCAATCACCCTGACCGATACGGCTCACGTGATGGCGCGCGCTAAAAGCGGCACTAACTGGAGTGCGCTACGAGAAGGCACATTCAATGTCACCGGTCACGCGGATGCGATGCGCATCACTGAGATCATGTATAACCCGCTGCCGCTGGGAACCAACAATGATGCCAACCAATACGAATTCATCGAAATGAAGAACACCGGTGGCGCGCCGGTTGATCTTTCAAACTGTTATTTCACTGGCATCGGCTACAAATTCGCTCCGAAGACGATTATTGCGCCGGGCGCATTCGTGGTGCTGGTGAGAAACCCAGTTTACTTTTCAGCGCGTTATCCCGGCGTGCCAGTCCATGGCGTGTTTCTTGGTGGGCTCTCTGCCACTGGAGAAAAGATTCGCCTTAGAAATTCGGATGGAAACAACATTTTCTCTATTTCCTATTCTCACAAATCTCCCTGGCCGATCGGCGCAAACGGGATGGGTTATTCGTTGGTTAACATCAATGTCAGCGGTGATCCCGATGACGCGGCACACTGGAGGGCAAGCACCAACGTGCATGGTTCTCCGGGAGCAGATGATCCGGCTCCGCCCTATGGTGTGGGCGTAGTCGTGAGCGAGGTGCTCGCTCACACCGACACACCGTTCGAAGATGCCATCGAGCTCTACAATACGAGCTTCAGCAATATTGATATCAGTGGTTGGTATCTGAGTGATTCGCTCAATGAAAACAACCTCGCACGGACATCGCTGAAGAAATACAAGATTCCTGCCGGAACTATCGTCCCAGCCCGCGGCTACAAAGTGTTTTACGAAAACGCGTTTAATCCGCCTAGTGCCGACGCCAACGCGCTCGTCCCATTCGCTTTTAGCAAGTTCGGCGAAGGCGCTTACTTGTCCTCGGCGGATGGCAGCGGCAACCATACCGGCCATATTGTTGGATTCGAATTCGGTGCCCAGGATAACCCTGTCACTTATGGCCGCTACCAAACGAGCGTCGGGCCCGATCTTACCTTCCTGAACACGCACACATTCGGCGTGAGCAATCCCGCATCAAAAGGCGACTTTCGCACAGGCACTGGCCTGACCAACAGCGCGCCAATGATCGGCCCGGTGGTGATTAACGAAATCATGTACAATCCCGGGGATGGTTCCAACGAGTTCATCGAACTCCATAATCTTTCCGGTGCGAGCATTGATCTTGGTGGCTGGGTCATGAAGGGCGCCAGTTACACCTTTGCCAATAACACCATGATTTCTCCCAACGGATTCCTCCTGCTGGTGGGCACGACCAACATCACCGCTGCACAATTCCGTTCGGCCAATAATGTTCCGGTCGAAGTTCCCATTTTGATGCATAAATTTGATCTGCAAAATGACGGCGAAAAGCTTGAGCTGGAGAAAGTGAACGATGATCCGCTTGGCCCGCCGATTTTGGTCGATCGTGTTCGTTACAATGACAAAGCGCCATGGCCCACGGAGGCTGACGGGAGAGGCCCATCCCTGGAACGCATTGCTCCCAATCTGTATGGCAACGATCCCGCCAATTGGCGCACGCTACGCAATGGAGGTTCGCCCGGTCGCACCAACACGGCCCTTGAGGTGATCGCAATCAACGTAAATTCAAAATGGCAGGCAGAGGATTCCGCCTGGCATCTCGGGACCGCATGGCGCAACACCAGTTACAGCAGCAGTGGCTGGAACGGCGGCGCTGGTCCTCTCGGCTTTGGCGACGGTTCTCTCCAAACCGTGCTCGCCAACGCGGCGATTGCCCGTCCGGTCACAACCTATTTCCGAAAGGAATTTGTCATCAACGATGAACCATCCCAACTCTCGGAGTTGCTAATGGAAGCCCGATACGATGATGGCTTCATTGCCTACATCAATGGACAGGAAGTGGCCCGTCGTTCCATGCCGGGAGGCGCCGTATCATCTACGACTCTGGCGAGCGCTCATTCCGCTGGTGAAACGTACGAACAGATATTGCTCAATGCTCATACTGGTAAATTGGTGCGAGGCAAAAATGTGCTGGCAGTAGAACTTCATCAAGCCTCCTTGAACGACCCTGTCGCAGTCTGGAATGCTTCCCTGAAGTATTCATTCGCTACGACCGGCATCCTGGATTCCGACGGAGACGGCATGCCGGACGACTGGGAAGATGCAAACGGCTTTAACAAGTTTGATTCAAATGATGCCGCCCTGGATGCAGACGGTGATGGCATGAACAATCTTGCTGAGTTTCTCGCTGGCACAGATCCGAATGATCCCAATTCCAAGCTGCAGATCGTTGCAATTGAGTCGCCAGGCGTTGGGCAGTGGACGGTTCGTTGGAGTTCTGTTTCCGGGAAAAGTTACATCGTTCAAACGAGCACCAATCTGACTGCGTGGACCAGCGTGTCGTCTTCGGTTTCAGCCAGCTTATCTGAAACTGAGTTCACCGCTACTCCCGGCACTGCGACGCAATTTTTCCGTATCATTCTGGCGCCGTGATTCTCATTTCCTGAACAGCGGCGGGACGCCCGCTGAACTCGCAGCCGAGGACGGCTACGCTACGTAGCGCAGGCGTCCTCGCCTGCGAGTTATGGCACCGTCCCGGTGCCAGTTCATCTCAACTGAGATGCGCCCCGATGCCGCTCGGAGAGATCAGAAATACAGAAAAAATTCGCACTCGCGTGCCTGCTCAGTCTCCGATGTGATTGGTATAAGCGCGGCTACCGAAATACTGATAACCGATGTTCTCGTGCGGTGTTCCGGCGAGGACCAGGTGAATGAAGCCATTCCGTTCGACTTGAACGGTGTGATAAATCTTTTTCTCGGGATTTTCTTTGAGAAAAAAGCGCAGGCGATTGTTTCGTGCAGACCAGGTTTTAATCTCGTCCATTGTGTCCTCGCGAAAAGAAAACTCGGATTCAAAATCTTTGCGCATCAGATGGCTGCGGCCCCAGGTTCCGCCGCTTGCACTGACGAAAGTTTTGCCGTTCAAAAGAGCCACGTCATCGTGGTAGGCGAAGATGAGCAGGGAGTGCTGCTCTGAGTCTTTCAGCCATTGGATCAATTTGTCGCGATGCAATGAGGTCTCGTAAGCATAATTGCTGTCGAGGAAACCGATTCTGTGAATGTCGCGGGGGATCGTCTCTACAGTGTTCAAATATCCAAACGTCAAACTACCGCCGCCGCTGTGGCCTGTCAGAATGGTTTTCTTTACTGAACCACCAAAGAGTTTCGTGACTGACGCGAGGATCTTCGGGATCTCTTGATCCCCATGTTTTTTGCGCCATGCGGGCCAGCTCTTAAGATCGTTCTCAAGATAAGCGACGACCAACGACTCATTGGTGATGACATTTCGCAGAAACCGAGTTTGGGCGCCGATATGCTGAATATCGAAGTGCCAGTCATCGCCTTCCTTTATCTTCCTGCCGACTGTCTGTTCGATGGTATTCCCGTTGGGCAAACCATAGAACACCAGCGTCACATCGTTGTGTCGCGCCAGTTTGTCCGAAGCCGGGGCGTTCACATGAATTCTTACCCCGAAATCATTCGTGAACGTCCTCACCTGTTCGCCGAACTGGGATGTTGTTTCGAAGCCGGGTAACGGTTGAAACTTCGTGGAGCACGCTTGAAGAGTCAGAAGGCTTAGCAGTAGCAACAAAGGGAATCGACAGGGTCGGTGCTCCATATCAATCATTCGGTTCCGCACTGAATCCTTGAGTTGCGCTAAGCATCATCATTCATCCCTGTTTGATTTGATGCCGCTTTCATGATGATGTGAATCATCTCCGCAGGAACAGCCCCATGAATCACCTTTTTCCGGTGGTTGCTGAAACCGCCAGGATGCAAGAGCAATCAACATCGCCACTGACAGAATGCTGACCAGGCCATATCCAGATGAGCCTGCTTTGAAAGCGCACAACAGCAATGCAGTCATGAGGCAATCAACGAACCTTTTACGATGCATATGCCGTTTGCGTGATATGGCGTCTGTTGGTTTCATAGCGAGGTCGGTATTCAAGCCTGTTTGGGGCGGTGGGCTTCCAACAATTATTTCTTCGAAATCGCTCCACTCGCCTGCAGCACTTTCAGAGTGCGATCAACAGGGAGCGCCTCCGTCGTCCCACGGAACCCTTTCACAGTGGTCGCCTTCAACAGGGAATTGTAGATCGCTTCTTCCGTGGCATCCGCGACCGCTTCGAACAGCGGGGTCATGGATGAATTCGGAAGTTCTTTCACTTGATGGACCGTTTCACCGGCACGGCGACGGCACTCGGGCGCGGTGGAAAACGCGATGGCATAATCGCCGGAACCATTGGACATGTTAGAGCCGGTGCGAGCCAGGCCGGTCATTGTCCGGGCGGCGAGCCTTTCCAAATTGCGCGTACTCAACGGAGCATCTGTTGCCACAACGATCATGATGCTGCCATCGCCGGAGTTCTTCTGTTGACGCGCCAATTCACGTCCAACTTTGACACCGGCAATAGTGAGATCACCGCCGAAGTTGCTTTGCACCAGGACGCCTACCGTGTAGCCGCCCGATTTCTCCGGCAATTTGCGTGAACTGGTTCCGATGCCGCCTTTCCAGCCAAACGCCACCGTGCCGGCGCCTGCTCCCACGGAACCTTCAGCGACCGGGCCGCCGCTCGCCTGGGCCAGTGCATTGGTGACATGCTCGGGCCGAATCGGGCGGGAGCGGATGTCGTTGAGGAAGCCATCGTTCGTTTCGCCGACGACCGGGTTGATGGAACGGACGTCTTCCATGCCGGGTTGGGCAAGCAGCCATGAGACCATCGCATCCGCCGTTTTCCAGACGCTCAATGTGCCGGTCAATACAATCGGAGTTTCCAATTCGCCCAGTTCCTGGAGTTGCGTGACACCCAGCATTTTGCCAAAACCATTTCCCACGTGAAGCGCGGCCGGCACCCGTTCCTGGAATAGATTTCCGCCATGAGGCAAAATCGCCGTCACACCCGTATGAATCGCAGTTCCTTCCGAAACGGTGACTTGTCCGACCCGCACGCCGGCGACATCGGTGATGGCGTTCAAGGGACCGGGAGATAACGAGCCGACGACAATTCCGGCTTCACGCGCGCGAGGGCGTTCGGAAGAAACCTGGCTATTGGCAGGGAGAGAACACATGAACAACGCGATGGAAGCGTAAAACTGTGGAAAGATAAACCGGAAAGGCTTCGTCATTCAGCGAGTTTTCAGCGCAAAATGCATTCTGCGCCAGATAAAAAACTGTTCCAGCGGAGAAATTTCTCACGTTCAACGGGCAAGCTTCCACCGGGCTGGAGCGCCGTATCAGACAGTGATTGTCACAACCGGGAAACCGGCAATGGCTTTATCCCTCTTAGGCAGATCCGGGTCTTGAGAGTTGAGCAACTCATTTTCCAACTCGATGATGCGACCCTTAAGAGCCGCTATTTCCGCATCTTTCTGGGCGATTGTATGCCTGTATAAATCTTGGAGTTCGGTGTTCATAGAATGCCGTCGTATCAACAATTCAGATATGCGAGGCTGTCAGTGCCAGGCAATCAGGAAGGTTATAGCAGTCGGCAGGCCACCGGATTTTTATCTCAAACCTGAGGGTTGATTTTGACACCTCCGGTTTGGATAAAGGCCCAATCAAGCCTTGGCCTTGTTATCTCTCCAACCAAGAAGTCGGGCCGGGAGCAGTAATAGAGCGCGGATCAATGCAAAAACTGCATGAACGGTGATTCCAACCAGTCGCAGTGGCAAAGACAGCAGCCAAACGATCGGCAGGAGAATGATGGCAAGAATTGCCAGGGGCCAGCAAAGCACCAGCAAAATACACAATCCCACGAAAAGAAGCAGCGCTTTCATGCCTCTTTCCATCTCACATTTTCCCATCAACCGTCAAGTCGCTTGCCGAAAGATGGAGTTTGGTTTATCTGGGCTGGCGCCCTTCGAAAGGCGCATGTGAAAAGAGTTCCTTCGGGGAATGAATTCAAGAAAACTGGAGCGTCCAACTCCTGGCAACAGGAGGATGGATGCAGCCGGCTTCAACTTGAATGGATAGCCAATGGGTTTACTGCTGTGTGTTTCTGGACCGTGCCGCGGCGTTTGATCGCGGGACTGGAAAGTCTTACGAGGTTCAGTCTTTCGGCTGGGCTCCGTTTGACTCGATTGAGTCCGAATAGGTGTTTAGCAGGACTCCTTCCATAAGGAAGTGAACGTCCGACGCTGCCAATAGAACCACATATCGCGAAGCGATCGTCTCCGTTGTGGGCAACTAACTTGTGGCGGGCTTGGGAAGCCTCAATTAAGACGGAGTTCCCGCTCTGAGGGGCGCCAAACGAAAAACTGACGTTTTTCGTAAATAATTTTTTTGCCTATTGACCGCGCGGGCTTAATAGGTGTTAGGCCTGCGGCTCATGCTTCTGGTGATTCTGTTTCTGCCACTGGTTTAGTAAATCACAAAGCGCGCCGACTTCCGACGGGCGAAATCCCTCTGTCGAAAGACTCATCCAGTGGCCACGAAATAAACGCAGTCGGATGGCCGCAGGTCCGGGGAGCTTGTAAGCCGCAACTTCACGCAAGTCGATATGGACTCGGCTGAAGGGATGCCCTTGCGAAACTGAAAGCATGTGACCTCTCACACGGAAATGCGGAACAACCGAATTCAATGCAGCAAGGAATACATTCATGGAGCCTAACGTGAAAAGTCACCGACCGGAGCCGTGGCCCGAGCGTCAGTGGCGAAACCGATTTTTGAGATTTTCGCGACTTCGGAACCGAAGCGGTGGGCTTCGGTTCGGTGGACTGGCTGGTTCGGCTTCATGGCTGCTTCATGATCTTCGGAACTTCCTCCCGAAATGGCCCAAATAACTCCTCGATTGTGCGAGGGTCGTCAGGCAAGCCATCGTCACGAACACCAAACCCTGAAAGAAAGCCACGCACTGCAGGCGTCATTAGCCTAACGGCCTCAGCTTCTTTTCTTTGCACGATCCCTTCGATCGAATGATGCAACCAAGCCGCATAGCCGATGGCCAAAATACTAACGAGCATCGCACAGTAACTTATGTGTCGATCTTTCATATTGTGTGTGCCGAACGTTCAGCTCACCGATGGCGGCCCCTCTGTGACACCCGAATTGCCAAGCTGCATGGCGGGGCCGCCATTCGGTGCAGCGCATGGTTCGGTGTCCACTATTTTCAATCTGTTTCTGCCGTTGCCGCCGTACGAATCATACGGAATAGAGACCGCATTAAACCAGCAGGGCGCCTCGGCACGATACCTCTCATGCCAGCGCTGAATCTGAAGGCTGTACGTCGGAATGACATGAAAAAGAAATTCTCCAAGTGCCATAAGCAACCAACCCTCAAAGGATAGCTCTTCTTGGTGGGGTCGGTACAACCCAGAGCATCGCTCCCGAAAGGCTAGATGATCTTGGTTGCCCCAACTGCAATACTCGATTGTCTGGAGGTCTCCTTGCATATTTGCGCAGGCCCGCTTTAGGTCGTCCTCCATCTTCGATGGATCGAAGCGCATACAAAACTCCAAGTAGCGAGCGACGCAGTGACCCGGATCGTAGAGAGCTATTGCCGGATGCTCGCCAGAACCACCTCCAATCACTAATGCTCCTCTCGGCACTGTAGGAAGACTGAGATGCTGCGGAATCTGATGCCCATCCTGCGGGTTTCGATGACCAAGCGAGTTATTGTCCTCCAGCAGTTGGTAAATTGGCACCTGAAGTAAGACACCGATTCTCAGATGCTTGCTGGTATCAATGGCGCTCATGGCTGGTCATTCACCGAACCATATGATTCACAGGTAGATTTGCCCTGGTAACCTGATATTAGACCGGGTTTTCGGGCGGGACTATCTGATTGCCTTAGGTGGGCGTCTGGGGCAAAAACCATTTGACTGAACCTTGAATTGTTACGAGGGAAAGTCAAGCCAACAGCGTGATCCAAGAGAGTCC
>JACDHS010000006.1 GCA_013820875.1 Verrucomicrobiota bacterium
TCCAACCCGAAAAGGTTCTGGCGGCAAGCCCGACACCTCTCTGCAAACTCTGCCAGCGGTCGATGCGACTCATCGGAAGGTGGACTCCCGGAACACCCTTGCTCCATCCCAAACGACCGCCATGAGATTAACCCAACGCCCCTCGCGTGCAGCGAAACCTGTCACGCCATCTCAATCTTTGCGCAACACGACACCCATCGTGAACCGGCAGACTTTGTTCCCGCACTGGATTTGGACCTGTCTGGAAGGTTGGAGAGCGATCGAAAGCCTTGAAACTGCTCGAACGAAGATCGAAAGAACGGTTGCGCCATCCCGCTCCGTCGTGTTGCCGAGATCAAAATATCGAAATGGTTGCCTGAAGAAACCTGCGCGCAAAAACTTTCCGCAAACACCTGACAGACAGCCAACCCGGCCCTGACGTCCGACGCGGCTACGTTCAACCCTGGAATGCAAATAACCCGCAATGAAGCGGATCAAGTCTCTCGATTATCCCAACCCTCACTCCCGCTTCACTCCGAGTTATCTACATTCCTTTTTTTGTTAGACCGAATCATTGCCTCGCCACTTTCTCGCAAAATACGAATAAAACGAAAAGTAGAGGATCGGATCTAAAATCACGCTTGCGACCATAAAAAACGCTCCGGTGTGGCACGCCTGAATGAATCGAGAGTCGCGCAGTTCGGGTATCCAGTTAAAGTAGCCATAGAGAAATCCAATCAGAAAGCACGCCACGGCGACTCCCACTGCCACCAAAACGAAGAGAAGCACCTTGTCCGTAAAGGTCATGTGTACATTCATGCTATGACGTGATGTCTAACGTTCCGCATCAGCGACCCCGCGCCGATGACTCAAGGTTGAAATCAGCAGCGCCATCGCGGGGTTCGCTGCATGCGGTTTGTTCGCCCTGGTTCGTGCCTTGGTGATAGCAGTCATGCAGGCTGACCGTAGAATACGTGTCCGTGCTGGAACTGACCTGACGCCGAGTCCCTGTGGAAGTTGTAGTTGAAGCAGCCCTGCGGACAAGTCACATCAAAGAGTGCTGGGCTGTCGATGATCTTCAAAGCAGTCGAACACTTAGGGCAGGCTGCCTCCGTCAGATGCTCGTTTCCGATCCGCTGGCAAAGAGCGTCGACCGCCTCAGCCAATGCTCGCTGTGCCTCCTGCCGAGCCTTGGTGATAACGAGCAATCTGCGGTGCCGACGACGGGGCCTGAATGTTTGAGCAACCGAGTCATAAAATATGTCATCCTTAAAGGTGCCGACAATCTCCGACCCAACCTGAAAGCTCAACTCAAGGCGATAAACGTCTTTCACGGCACTGTTGGGGCCGCAGTATCGCTCCTCGTTAAAGCAGGGAACGAAAGTACCGTGAATGTAATCCGCTGGCACTAGTAGCTGTGAGGCCAAATCAGTCATGATGAAAGTCTCGAGTCGCCACAGCAATCCACTCTCAATCATGCCACGGTGGTAACTCGTGCTGACTTTGGGTTCTACTCGGATGAGCATGGCGGGTTGGGGTTGGGCGAACCATTGATTATCAGTTGGCTTTGCCTTGATAACTTGATATTACTCGGCTTTTCAGGCAAGTGTCCCAGCAGGTTCATGAGCGGTATTAAATGTTTATGGTCGAGCAAAGTCAAGGTCACTCCGGTGCAGTTTCAGAACCCAAACTGTTGGATCAGGTGCGCACCAAAATGCGGCTGCTGCACTATTCCATTCACACGGAGCGATCCTACATCAATTGGATCAGACGTTATGTTGCTTTTCACCGGATGAAGTCCCGGGACGACCTGTTTCCCAGCGAACCCAAGGTCGAATCCTTTCTCAGTGACCTGGCGATCAATGGCAATGTTGCCCCGGCCACACAGAACCAGGCCATGAATGCCCTGGTGTGTCCCACCAGATCCGGCAAAATGCCCGTTCTTTCACCCTTCCATCCGTTCAAACTTCCGACTGCCTGGCGGACAAGGTAGCCGCGATAAGGGTGATGGTGTGTCGGTGTGGTGGGCGGACTATTGGTCGCTTGTGCGAAAGCGGTGCGTTTGGGTGGCGTCACTGAACTGAACGTTTGTTCATTCCTCCGGGAAACCTTCCAATCGGCAAAAATGCCCTCTCGGTTACGTTTACCGAGACAACTTTCCCCGCACTTCTCTCTCGGTTACGTTTACCGAGACAACTTTCCCCGCACTTCTCTCTCGGTTACGTTTACCGAGGCAACTTTCCCCGCATTTCTCCCTCGGTTACGTTTACAGAGACAATTTCCCCCGCATTTCTCTCTCGGTTACGTTTACAGAGACAATTTTCCCCGCATTTCCCTCTCGGTTACGTTTACCGAGACAACTTTCCCCGCATTTCTCCCTCGGTTACGTTTACAGAGGCAACTTTCCCCGAATTTCTCTCTCGGTTACGTTTACAGGGGCAACTTTCCGCGCATTTCCCCCTCGGTTACGTTTACAGAGACGTAAAACGATCGTTTTGGGACTCGGTTACGCCGACGATGGGCATTTTTTCGGTTCAGGTGTTTGTAAAGTAAACGTAAGGATATGAGGAACATACGCCTCCACAAATCCTGAATCCCGCAGTTCAATACCGCTAATCTGCGCTAATGACCGCTAATCAGAGGGCGGATTGCGAAGAAGGCCGCTTGAAAAGCCAACCACATGTTGGGTGAATGCTTTTCTGCTGAAACATCTGTGTTTATCTGTGTCCATCTGTGGTTTCTCTTCTTCCTTTGTCTTTCAACTGCCGGATTTAAGTTGAATCGATTTTGGGCTCCCCTGAAGGGTCTGCGCACCGGCAAAAAAGGGATTTTGGGGAGTCAGCAAAGGTTGTTGGGTGTCAAAAAAGGGTTTTTTGACTGTCCGCAAGCTTTGCGGGGGTCGCAAAAAGGCTTTTTTGACCTTCAGCAAAGTGTGTTGGGTGTCAAAAATCCCTTTTTTCGTCATTTTACGCCCAAAATCAGGTTTTTGCTTCTGAAGGTCGTTTCCCCAGGTGGATCGCCCCGGCTGAAAAATAACCCTGAAAACCGCATTTGAAATGGCCGCAAAGAACACAAAAGAAGGTGACTGAAAAGGACGCACTATTTCTTTCCCTCAGCGGGTGACAGCATAAAAGTCATCCTAGCCGGAACGATTCAGTTGAGATTGCAATGGAACGCTGGATTCATCCGGCAGGACGTGAATTTGTCCGAACGTGCCAGATGGGCTCTGGAGCCACCGTTCAGTTTGAGGGTTTGCTCGCCGGATAAATCCGGCGTTCCGCGCATTGGTTTGGCGGTGATTTCAATTTCCATTTTTACGGTCAGGGGCCAATTGAATTGAAACTTTCGCGGGGGTGGTTAGCTTTCTCCGAAATTGTGACATTGCAACCGCCAGATTCGCATCATCTCCTCGCTGCCGTCGGTTGGCTGGAGCTGGGTAATCCTTCCGAAGCACTTCTGGAACTCGCACGACTCTCGCCAGACAATCGCATCCACCCCGATGCCTTGGAGGTCGCATGGACCATTCACTCCAACATGAGAGATTGGGACCGGTGCGTGGAGGTCGCACGAGAACTCACGACGGTTGCTCCCGAACTGTCTTTTGGGTGGATCCACCTGTCATATGCATTGCATGAACTGAAGCGCACCCGAGAAGCTTACGACAATTTGATCCCCGTCCTGGAGCGGTTCCCCGGAGATTGGCTGATGAGTTATAACCTGGCCTGTTACGCCTGCCAGATGGGCGAACTCAAGGAAGCCAGTCGTTGGCTGGCCGGTGCCATGGTCAAGGGCGACCGGAAAGAAGTGACCCAAATGGCCCAGGAGGATCCCGACCTCGCGCCGTTGTTCAAGGAAGAGAAATAACCCTTAAAAGGGCAGTTACTTAACCGCTAATCTGCGCTGATCAAACGCTAATCGGAGGGATTTGCGGAAAAACCCGCTTGGCGAACAATCCAGTCGGTTCGTCGCTATTTCAGTGGAATAGAAGCTCGTTGTTTGCTCCCGACTCCTGACGTCCTGCCCCGGAGGGGCATCTGACAATAGCCCAATGTTTCAACATTGGGAAAAAGATGAGATTGAAAAGTTCCGAAGGAACGGTTGAGTCTATCGCAATGTTTCAGCCGTCCCTCCGGGACTTGATTTAATAACGAACCACACCCAATGTTGAAACATTGGGCTATTGTCAGATGCCCCTCCGGGGCAGGAATTCAAAAGTCCCAACCGATTCTCCATTAGCGACTATTAGCGCAGATTAGCGGTTAAACTGCGCAGAAACGCTTTTATTCCTTTTTCCAACCGGGACCGCGCACGATTCGTCCGGGTTTGGCGCCGGTATGTTCGCCGTCTTTCAACACTTGTGTGCCGTTGACGAAGACATGCTGGACGCCGGTGGAGTATTGGTGCGGTTTCTCGAAAGTCGCATGATCCTGGATAGTCGCGGGATCGAAGACCACCACGTCGGCGAAGTAACCGGGCTTGAGCGAACCGCGCTCTTTAATCTTCAGGTTTGCCGCAGGAAATTCGGTGAGACGATGGATCGCGCTTTCAAGCGAAATTACCTTTTCATCGCGCACATATTTGCCGAGGAGTCGGGCGAAATTTCCGTAGGCGCGCGGATGGGTGCTCGATTTCAGGAAGATACCTTCAGGGGTGAAGGAGCCGGAATCGGAACAGAAAGCCACCCAGGGAAGTTTCAGTTGTTTACGCACGTTCTCTTCGCTCATCAGGAAATAAACGGCTTCGACCCGGCTGCCATCTTCGATGATCAAGTCCATCGCAGTTTCAATCGGTGACGTGCCGCGCATCGTTGAAATCTCCGCCAGCGTCTTGCCGGTGAGCGGTTTGAGTTTTTCGTTCCTGAACCCGATGAGGATGATTTTGTCGGGTGAACCGGAGGCTAAATAAAAATTTTCCCACTCATTGCTGGGAGTGGAAATCTCTGTGAGCAGGCGTTGGCGGGTGGCGGGATCGCGCATACGTTCGACCCATTTTGCGTAGCCACCATCATGCGCCCAGGGGGGAAACATGGCATCCAACCCGGTCTGTCCGGCGGTGTAGAGATACATGTCAGCGGTGATCGCCATGCCATCGGCGCGGGCGCGCTCGAGCTTGGCGATGACATCATCCATTTTGGACCAGTTAGGTTGTCCGGCTGCTTTCAAATGAAACACTTCACCGCGGATATTGGCGTCGCGACAGATTTGTAGAAATTCGTCCACCGCTTCGAGAAAAGCATTGCCTTCACTGCGCAGGTGCGAGGTGTAGATGCCGTCGTATTTCGCCGCGACTTTGCAAAGTTCAGTCAACTCCCGCGTGCTGGCATAAACACCGGGCGCATAAATCAAAGAACTGCTGGTGCCGAGAGCGCCTTCCTCCATCGCTTGCGCGACGAGTGCTTTCATCTTCTCCAATTCTTCATCGGTTGGGGGACGGTCCACTTCGCCGATCAGGTTCTGTCGAATGGTGGAGGTGCCGACGTAGCTGGCCAGATTGCAGGAGATGCCACGGCGCTCGATCCAATCGAAGAATTCGCCGAGCGTGTTCCATTCCACCGGGTATTTGATGTCGCCCTGATCCTCGGCCATTTGCTTCTTCATCGCGGGACTGAGTGGGCCCATCGACTCCCCTTCCCCCACCACTTCCAACGTGACGCCCTGGCGGATGTCACTTTGCGACCGGCCATCGTAAATCAACCGAACGGTGGCCCAACTGAGCATATTGATAAACCCAGGCGAAACGGCGAGGCCATGGGCATCGATCTCGTTATCCGCCGAGGCATTTTTCAACGTACCAACCGCAACGACTTTGTCACCGCGAATGGCGACATCGCCGATGAAAGGTTGCTTGCCGCTGCCGTCGTAAACGGTGCCGTTACGAATCAGGACGTCATAATGTTCTTCAGGCATGGTGGAGCAGGAGTTTAAGAGAATGGAACAGGCAGTGAGTAAGATGGCTAAAAGTGCGGTTTTCATTTGACTGGCATCGTGCTGCCAGCGTCTCGCTGGCAGGTCTTTTGCGTAAATCGTAAGGAGATTATTAAAATGCAATTTGTCTCTTTGTCCTGTCGGCGAGACGCCAGCAGCACGCCGAATGCGTCCTCAATTCTGCTTCGGCCTGTCCTTATACTTCTCGTAAAGCCGGGTGTGCCGATTGTCGAGACTGACTTCTTTGCCCGCAATCCAAACGCGCTTCACGTTTGTTCGGATGTCGAGAATATCGCCGTCGGCTGTGAAAAAAGTCGCATCTTTGCCAACATCAATCGAGCCGATCCGATCTGCCATACCGATCATTTGTGCGGGATACAATGTAATCGCCTTCAAAGCTTCTTCACGCGGCAAACCAAAGCCAATCGATTGCGCGGCCTGGTAAGGAACATTTTTGATCAAGGCGGCATCGAACGTCGTCGCCCCCATGCCGATGGCATATGGAACACCCGCCTGGTGCAAAATTGTCGGCGCTTTGAAATGGACATCGTAGGAGACCGAATCCCGGACGGGCTGGGTAAAAGTATGCTCGTATAAAACTGGAACCTTTTTCTCAGCCAGTTCGTCCGCAATCATCCAGGCGTCGCGTCCGCCAGCGATGATGATTTTGAGCTGATTGGTTTCACCCCAGTTTACCGCGGCTTTAATTTGTCGAACTTCATCGGCATGAATCATCACTGGCAATTCACCAGCCACATACGGCAACATCGATTCCCACGCTGGATTCCGCGCGAACGATTTCTGATCTTTCTGCGCTGCTTTGCTTTTGGCATAAGCTCGCGCGTCTTCGAAAAACTCGTTCAACTCCCGGACCTTTTTCTTTCGCTCCTTTGATTGATCTTCCAGCGATTTCCATTTCGAAGCGTCCTTCACTTTATCTTTGGGAGTGGTGTTCAGGGCCATGCTCGGCCAGTAAACGTGCAGCGCGAGCGGCTTTTGAATGGCCATTTGTTCCATGGTCCATCCATCCAGCGCAATCAATCCGGATTGGCCAGCCACCATGCCGCCTTTAGGAGCAGGTTGGATGTAAGTGATACCATTGGCGCGAGCGACTGGCAGCAGGTCGGAATCGGGATTAACCGCGATCCAAGACTGCACATCCGGCGTGTATTCCCCCACTTCCTGGATGTCGCGCGTGGGTCTTGCCCCGCTGATCTCACTCAAGCCGAGCGCGGTGTTCAGCGCAATGAGACCGGGAAAAAGAAACGCGCCTTTGAGATCGATATTTTGATCGATCTTCGCACGCGCGTCCAAAGTTCCGATGCTTTCAATCTTGCCATCATTGATAACCACGAAACTCGGCTGCAGGATATTTGTATGTTGGGTTCCGTGAATCACAACATTGCGCAAAACGATGCGTTGCGCGGAGACGGAATCAGGAATGAGCAGAATCGAAACGATTGCCGTCGCCACGCTTAGGGCAGGCAAAAAAGAAAACCGTGATCGCATGGAGTGTATTGATCGCGAGAATTCGCCAACGCGCAAACAAAAAACCAATTACTACAACATCCGATCAAGGATATTTTTCGTAATCTGCTGCACCCGTTTATCCGGACCTTGCGGGGTGGTGTAAACGGAAGGGCGCATGTAGCCGGGCGGCTCACTCAACCCATCCGCCCACCAGCAGGTCGAGGCGTTGAACACGAAGTTCTTCTTTGGCCCCGGATAAATGGTGGCCGTGTAGATGCCTTCAGCTTCTTTCCCTTTGGCGTAGTTCTTCGTAATGCCGGTCGCGACGATCTCAAGGCCGGCAATGTTTGCCGGATCCCCATGCCATTCCCACCCGACCAAACCCGGTATTCCCTCTCCCGACTTCATTTCAGTCCCAGCAAAAATCCAATGATCCGGCAGAGTGCAAATCCAATCCGCTCCGCCAGTAATGGGTGCAACACTGCGCGCGCCGATGAGTTCGTTGGCGTTGGGACTCTTATGCGGCAACAACGCCATGGCGGGGAAACGTTTTATCTCTTCCTCATCACGCGGCCCGAAGAAATCAGTGCGAGTGAAAATTCGATTCTGCGAACCACTGGAGCCGGGGTGCAACTCAATCCGACCACAGCAGGTGTTCCCGGAAAAGAAACCGACATTCAAACCATCATTAATGGCTTTCTTCAGTCCATCGAACATTTCAATCGAGTAATACTCATCGTGTCCCACCGAAAGGAAACCTTTGGCCCGAAGCAGACTGCTGGCGTCTGCATGCACATCGAGATTGGAGACATAAGTCACGTCGTAACCGAGCGATTCCATCCAATAGACAAAAGGAAATTCCCAGAGAAAGAATTCACCTGAACCGATGGAGAGCGGTTGATCGAGTATCTGACAATACTTTCCATAGGGGCGATCAAAACTAATCTCTATCTCCGGCCCCCAGAACCATTGCGATGCTCCGTTATCATAAAGGGAATAGTTATCCGGCCAACGATTGTAAGCCTGCCACGTCGTGTCCGAGCATTGGAAAATAAAATCGGCTTTGCGATCGTCGCGAACAATGAAGATCACATAGCTCTGCAATCCTTCGCGAGCGGCGGTGAGTTTGCCCACATACACCCCGCTCAACCAATCTGCAGGAATCTTGAGGCTGATCGATTTTTCCCATCTGCATTCGCGCAACCGATTCTTCCCAATCTCCGGATCTGGCTGAACGATCCCCGGCACAGGACCAAGATTCAGGAGATGGCGGCCACCCGTCCCGCCGTAGTAACCCATGCGATAAAAATCAATCGTGAAGTCTGAGACCGGATTGGTGCTGACGAAAATATCCAGCGTTTCACCGGCCTGAATGCTCGTGTGAGAACAATAACCTTCAATCCATGGGCAACGGTATTTTGTTTTTGGATCGATCCGGGTGTTGGTGAGAAGCCAGTCATCTGTTCCGGGCAATTGATTTTCGAGGACAACCGCTTTGCTCCTCGACCGATGAGGCTTTGTGCCTGGCGTCTGGCATCCTGGCAGTGCTGCAACAGCGCCAAGTCCAGCCAGGGCTTTCAACAAACTGCGGCGTGTCATGATTCAGATCAGCAGGTTTTCAGACAATCAAATCGCGAATCACGTGTGCCGGCTCAACCCCGGTGAGCTTTTGATCCAGACCTTGAAAGCGGAAACTGAATTTCTCGTGATCAAAACCGAGCAAGTTCATGACGGTGGCGTGAAAATCGTGAATGTGCACCGGGTCACGAACGATGTTGTAGGAAAACTCATCGGTTTCCCCGTAAATCGTTCCAGGCTTCGAACCACCCCCGGCCATCCACATCGTGAAACAACGGGGATGATGATCGCGTCCGTAATTCTCTTTGCTGAGTCCGCCTTGCGAATAGATCGTCCGTCCAAATTCGCCACCCCAAACAACAAGGGTGGAATCGAGCAACCCGCGTTGTTTCAAATCCTGGATCAGGGCGTAGCAGGCCTGGTCAATGTCTTTGCATTGCATTGGAAGTCGCCCGGCGACGTTGGCGTGTGTGTCCCAGTTATTGAGATAAACCTGCACGAAGCGGACACCGCGTTCCACCATGCGACGGGAGAGCAAAGCGGTATGCGCAAAGGAACCGGGCTTCTTGACTTCATCGCCGTAAAGTTTGTTTGTGGCTTCACTTTCACTACCGAGATCGGTCAGTTCCGGCACGCTGGATTGCATGCGGAAAGCGAGTTCGTATTGCTGAATGCGTGTGTGGGTTTCGGGATCGCCCACAATTTTGTAATTAATTTCGTTCAGCGCACGAAGGCCATCCAGTGTCTTGCGACGCACACTACTGCTGACGCCATTTGGGTTATTGATAAAAAGGATTGGATCGCCACCGCTTCGGAACGCCACACCGGCATGTTCACCGGGCAAATATCCAGAAGACCAAAGTCGCGCGGAGATGGCCTGGATCTGCTCTGTGTTCGTCGGCTTCGCGACGAGCACAACGAACGTGGGCAGGTTTTCATTCATCGACCCGAGTCCATAAGAAGCCCAGGAACCGAGACAAGGGCGTCCGGTATTCTGATTGCCGGTCTGAATGTAGGTAATCGCAGGCTCGTGATTGATGGCTTCCGTGTGCATGGAACGAATAAAGCACATGTCATCCACCATCTTTGCTGTCCACGGAAGCAGTTCGCTCACCCACATGCCTGCCTTTCCATGCTGCTTGAATTTGTAGAGTGACGGTGCAATCGGAAATCTCGATTGGCCCGAGGTCATCGTGGTCAACCGTTGTCCCATGCGAATGGATTCCGGCAAATCTTTGTCGAACCATTCGTTCATCACCGGTTTGTAGTCGAACATGTCCATCTGCGGCGGACCGCCGACCATGTGGAGGTAAATGACACTTTTGGCTTTTGGCGCAAAATGCGGTCCTAGAGCCTGTGGCTTTCCTCCGATCGCGGCGGCAACCGCCTTCTTTTGATTGGCAGTGAGCAGTTGCGGAGCAAGCATCGCGAGGGCGGCAGTCCCCATGAAACTGGCGCCGCGTTTAAAAAACTGGCGGCGGGTTTCGTAGCGAGCGTAGTCCTGAAGCAGCGGGTGTGAGTCAAAAGGATTCATAAACTTTAAGTCATTCTTTCGTCATTCTGATTTCGCCATTCGTCATTTGCGCCTACTTATTCAGCACTTCGTCGAGGTTCATGAGTTGGTTGGCAACCATCGTATACGCTGCAAGAGTCGGTTTATCTAGGGACGCGTCCGCTTCCGATTCACCAACCTTCACCAACGCTTCAGCATCCGCAGGGGCACCCTTATAATGCGCGAGCAACTCTTTGAGGACAGATTCGGTGATCTTCTTTTCATCGCCGCGCAAGGAGCGGGCGAGTAACTGCTTTGCCATGTAGTCGATCCGTTCGTTTTCTTTGAAATCCTTCAAAGCACGCTCAGCGAGATTCCGGGCGGCCTCTACGAATTGAGTGTCATTCAATGTCGCAAGAGCCTGCAACGGCGTGTTCGTCCGCTCACGTTTCACGGCACATGTTTCACGATTGGGTGCATTGAAAACATCCATACTCGCTGGCGGCGCGGCCCGTTTCCAAAAGGTATAAACACTGCGACGATAGAGATTTTCGCCAGAATCCTCTTTGTAAATCCGCGTGTTGCTCTCCGGCATTGCGACGGCTTCCCAAACACCTTCAGGTTGGTATGGCCGCACACTGGGCCCGCCCAATTTCGCGACCAGCAATCCGCTGCTGGAAAGCGCGTAGTCACGCACCATTTCGGCATCCATCCGAAAGCGCGGGCCTCGTGCGAGCAAGATATTCTCCGGATCTTTATTCAGTTTCTCGGGGGTCAACGTTGCGGCCTGACGATAAGTGGCGGATGTCACCAGGAGTTTATAAAACTTCTTCATGTCCCATCCATTTTCGCGGAACTCGATCGCCATCCAATCCAACAGTTCAGGATGCGAGGGCATTTCACCGCTCACCCCGAAGTCACCGGGCGTTTTCACGAGTCCATTCCCAAAAAGTTCCTGCCAAAAGCGGTTCACTGTCACACGAGCCGTCAATGGATTTTCGGGCAGCAACAGCCACTTCGCGAAGCCGAGACGATTGCGCGGGAAATCCGCGGGAAACGGCGGCAAGGTATCGGGGGTATCGGCGAAAACTTTATCGCGACGTTTATCATACTCGCCACGGAACAGGATGTAAGCTTCAGCAGGAGTCTCTTTTTCCTGTGAAATGTGTGCAATCGTTCCACGCGATTTAATCTCAGATTCTTCTTTCTCAAGTTTCGCAACGTGCGCTGTGGCATCCTGATACTCACGATCGAATGAACTGAGATAGCGGCTGTAAAGTTCCTGCTTTTCAGCATCGTCACGTTGGTCGGCTGGTTTTGAAACGAGCCAGGCCATTCGCGCCGCGTTGGAAAGCTCGCGGGCTTCCGTAATTTTCAATACGCGCGAATAAAAACGCACATCCTGGATGCCAGCCTTTTGCAACGGAGCTTCTTTGCTACGCTGACCAATCTTAAGCGGAACCTCGGTGCGTATGCTGTTTTTCAAAGCATCTTTCGGGACGTCGAATCTCTGAGATTCGCCATCAATATAAATCTTTACGCCGCTCGCTTTGCTGGAACCGTCATAGGTGATACAAACATGCGTCCAGCGATTGGCTTCCAACGTTTTTCTTGACACCACTTTAATTGCATCGTCCGGCCAATTGTGGATGATGTGCGTCCCCGGCTTTCCTCCTTCAAACCACAGATCCCAACCGCGATAAGTCCCCGGATCATCCATGCGGGCAATCAACGCACCGCTATTATTGTCTGGAGCCAGCTTCACCCATGCAGCAACTGTAAATTTCTGGTCGCGTTCGAAGTCGCCGGCGTCTGCAATTTCCGGCAGAACCTCACGACTGGTGGTGAAAGCTTTCTCCGCAATCGCCCCATCCTGCCAGGTTGCATTCGTAGAAATCGTAATGGTCCGCTCTTCACTACCAACCGTTACCGCCAACGAGTCTTTGTTATCCGAAAGAGGCGCATGAAACGAAAGGCCTGCTGGCAGCCGATCACTAATTTTATCGATTGGACCCTTCGCAATCCATTTCTCGAAATCCCCCTGCCCCGCTTTTTTCCGATCGTCCACACGGGTCTGGGCCAGCTTCTTGTCCGCGGGCAAAACATCCCAGCGCGCGCGATCCTGCTTCGTCGGCACAGTGATAATCGGTGGCGTGTCTTTGATGTTTCCGTCGCGGGCGCTTTGCGTTGAGTTGTTGAAGAAAGCGGACAACTCGAAGAATTCCTTCTGCGAAAAACGATCATACTTATGGTCATGGCAAACAGCGCAGCCAGCCGTCAGTCCCAGCCAAACCTGTGCAGCAGTCTCCGTGCGGTCACGCGTGTAGAGGACGTAATACTCCTCGTCAATAATTCCGCCCTCGTTACTGGTGATGTTGTTGCGATTGAAACCGGTGGCAACCTTCTGCTCAAGGGTGGCTTTCGGCAACAGATCGCCGGCAAGTTGTTCGATCGTAAATTGATCAAACGACATGTTCTTGTTCAACGCGTTGATTACCCAATCGCGGTAAGACCACATCTCACGGTAGTTATCAAAATGGATTCCGTGCGTATCGGCATAACGCGCCGCATCGAGCCAGTAACGTCCGCGATGTTCACCCCAATGCGGTGACGCCAGCAGTTTATCCACATACTTTTCGTAAGCGTCAGCGGATTTATCTTTTACGAAAGCTTCCACTTCCCCGGATTGCGGCGGCAGGCCGATCAGATCAAGGCTCAATCGACGCGCCAACGTGCGGCGATCTGCTTCGGGTGCCGGCTTCAATCCTTCCGCCTCAAGACGCGCCAGGATGAAGGCATCAATCGGAGTTTTCACCCACTGTTTATTTTTAACCCTGGGTGTTTCGGAACGGCTTGCAGCGAGCAAGGACCAATGCTCCTGATATTTTGCTCCTTCGGCGATCCAGCGTTTCAACAACTCCTTCTGCTCAACGGTCAAAACTTTATGCGAGCCTGGCGGCGGCATGATGTCATCTTCATCCGTCGTCATGATTCGTGCGATCAACTCGCTATCGTCCGGTTTACCGGGAACGATTGCTGGCTTGGCATTTTTGCGGGAAGCGGTCGCGTCTTCAAAAAGGTCGAGACGCAGACTGGCTTTGCGCGAAGCCGAATCGGTCCCATGACACGCGAAGCAGTTCTCGGTGAGGATAGGCCGGATGTCGCGGTTGAATTCTACCTTTGACGAAGCCGTCTTCTGGGAAGCAGCCATAACGATCGGCGCGCTCAACAATCCGAACACCACAACTCCGCAAAAAGCTCGCCGCACCTTATGGCCGAAGGCGCTATACCTCGCAGGCGCGCGTTCGGGCAAGCGGGTTTTCTGACATTTCACAAAGTTCACAAGACATTCTCCAATTGCAAATTTCATATCGCGGCGATACGCATATTAGAACCTGATGCAGAGCGATACTGCAACACCAGACGCTTCGGTCTTATTGAACATTCATTGTACGAGACAGGAGAAATTGCGACCTTACACATTTTTAGGAAAAACGCTGAAAACATGTCAGGGAGCTTACCTGATAATTTTTGCAACAGAAATTTGCGTAAAGCCCACAGTGAATTATTTTATTTACAGGAGGTCTTTCCCATGAAACGCAGATTTAAGATTCAAGATCGTTTTACTAACATGAAAAAAGCCGACGGCACACCAATGTCGCGGCAACAAATTCACATGCTGCGAAAGCGCGCCCGCGGGCTGTGCTGGATATGCAGTAAACCAGCCCTTGAAGGCGGCTATTTCTGCCTCGAACACCAAATCCAGGCGCGCGAAAGAATGCGCAAAAAGCTTGGGTGCCGCCGCCGCAACCTCGGAGCTACCAGTTATAAACTGAAAAAAGAGGAAGCCGAGGCACGTTCCAAACGGCAAGCCGCCCAGGCTAAGAGAGCAAACAGCAAAGCCGCCAAAGCCAAGAGCGCTCAAAGCAAGAGCAAGGTGTCCGTCACAAAAGCAAAAGCGAAAACCGCCAAAACCAAACCGGCAAAGACGAAAACCCAGGCGAAAGCGAAAACGCCCACTCGAAAGAAAGCCAAAACTCTCCCCCGCACCACCCGGAGAGCCATGGCGCGGAATTAGGTACCCTCGAACAGTCGGCGGCAGTTTGCCGCCGACAATGGACTGGTAGCCCGTGCCACCCAGGCCAGAAGCATGCTTTCGAAAATTCTACCGGCAGACTTGCCTTCATATTTCAGCTCGCTATTGTGTCAATGATGACCACACGACAGGTTGACGTGACAACTCACAGCCGTATTTCTGAACTGGGCCAACGCGTTTTAAGCGGCGGCAAGCTTTCTCGCGAGGATGCTCTCTTCCTTTTCAATCTTGAAACCACCGCCGATATCTTCGATCTCCTGTCATGGGCGAACCGCATCCGTGAACAGAACAAGGGGAACAAGATCCACCTGTGCTCCATTGTAAACGCTAAAGCAGGCAACTGTTCCGAGAATTGCAGTTTCTGCGCCCAATCGTCTTTCTATCAGACCGGTTCACCGAAATATGGTTTCGTGGATCCCGAACCAATGATGGAAGCGGCCACTGAAGCCGGCGATAACAAGGTCACCGCCCTTGGGATTGTTGCCGCGTGGAAAGGACTCAACGAAGGCCCTCTTCTCGACGAAGTCTGCGACCGGATCCGGGAGTTGAAAGCCGGTGGCAAAGTGCGTCCCGATGCATCGCTCGGATTGATCAAGGATCAAAAGGTGGCTGTTCGCTTGAAGGAAGCCGGGCTGGAGTGTTACGGGCACAATCTCGAAAGCTCCCGAAATTTCTTTGGTAATCATTGCACCACTCACACTTACGAAGACCGCGTCCAAACGATCAAATATCTGAAGAATGCCGGCATCAAAATCTGTTCGGGCGGCATTATCGGCATGGGTGAATCGCGTGAAGATCGTTGCGATCTTGCTTTTGAGTTGAAAGAAATCGGCGCAAGCGTCGTTCCGATCAACATTCTGAACCCGATCAAGGGAACGCCGTTCGAAAACTATCCGCAACTCCCGCCGATGGAGATTCTTAAAACCATCGCTTGTTTCCGATTCATTCTGCCGCGTCAGGAAATCATGATCGCTGGCGGCCGGACGATCAACCTGCGCGATATGCAAAGCATGATCTTCACGGCTGGCGCGAGCGCGTTGATGGTGGGCAATTATCTCACCACATTGAATCAGCCGGTGGAAAAAGATTTGCAGATGCTCAAAGATCTCGGCCTCGATCCCGAATGGGATCACAACTTCGAAGACCAGGAAAATACCTGGCAACCGATTGAATTGAAAACGGCGGAAGCCGTTTCTGCTTAATCAGGCGGTGACGTCAAAAACTCCCCAGGCATTGCAAATTGCAAAATGAAAATTGCGAATTGCAAAATGGCGCGTCACGTTAATTCATGGTCGATCGTGTCGTTCCGCGGGCAAACTAAGTCTAATCAATGCAACGGCTAGATAAAAATCTCGGCGGCTATCGCGGCGAAGGCATAGACATCCAGAAAGTTCTCGAAGACATCAAGATTGCCGCCGAACAAACGGGTTGGCGGCCTGATTCCTTTTCCATTCCAAACGGACAAGACCTCGTCGCTTATCATCGCCGCGGCACAAAACCCCAAAATCGTCTTTACCTCTCCACCGGTATTCATGGCGATGAACCCGCCGGCCCGCTCGCCATTCTTGAGATGCTCCGTGAAAACCATTGGCCCGATCACATTGATCTTTGGCTTTGTCCCTGCATCAACCTCACCGGTTTCCCACTCAACACCCGGGAGAACGCCAGTGGCATTGATCTGAACCGCGATTATCGACACGGGCAAAGTCCCGAAGTGCGAACCCACATTGCATGGCTTGCGCAACAGCCTGAATTCGACCTGGCCGTCTGCCTGCATGAAGACTGGGAAGCAAACGGCTTTTATCTTTACGAATTAAATCCAGACAACCGCCTGTCTCCCGCCGAAAAAATCATCCAGAACGTGTCACGCGTCTGCCCAATCGAAACCGCTGATACCATAGACGGTTGGCCCGCAAAAGCGGGGATCATCCGCCCTGATATAAGCCCTGAAGATCGCGAGCAATGGCCTGAAGCCCTGTTCCTGCTCACCCACAAAACCCGGCAAACCTACACCTTCGAATCTCCTTCTGATTTCCCCATCACCACCCGCGTCCAGGCCCAAATCGCCGCCGTACGGACAGTTTTGGAAAGTATTTAGATTCACCGAATATTCCCGGATTTGGATTCTTCATCAGGCATCAATCCGACACCCGCCATTTTTCATCCTTAAAACGGCAGTTAATAGCCGCGAAAGAACGCAAAAGGCGCAAAAACAAAAGGAGAAGATTGGATAAGGTAACTTTTTTGCTTTCACCCGCTGAATGAAAGTAAAAGTGCAACCGTTTCAGCCATAGGTTCAACCTTCCCTTGGCGCGCTAACCTGTGGTTTTAAGATCATCCGGAACGTGGGCTGGAGACCATCCAGGCCGTTTCCGGATGATCCGAAAGTGGGCTTGAGACCGTCCAGGCCGTTTCCGGATGATCCGGAAGTGGGCTGGAGACCATCCAGGCCGTTTCCGGATGATCTGGAAGTGGGCTGGAGACCGTCCAGACCGTTTTCGGATGATCCGGAAGTGGGCTTGAGACCATCCAGACCGTTTCCGGATGATCCGGAAGTGGGCTTGAGACCGTCCAGGCCGTTTCCGGATGATCCGGAAGTGGGCTTGAGACCATCCAGACCGTTTCCGGATGATCCGGAAGTGGGCTTGAGACCATCCAGGCCGTTTCCGGATGATCCGAAAGTGGGCTGGAGACCATCCAGGCCGTTTCCGGATGATCCGGAAGTGGGCTTGAGACCGTCCAGCCCACGTTCCGGGCGTCTCTAAGCAGAAAACCCCTTATTTTTCGATAGTGTAGTTTTTTGACCACCTGCGATTGGCGGTTTAACTGCCGTTTTTAGGTTCCCCTGTGCCTGGAAATGGCTCCCTTAATCCCGAAAAAATGTCCTTGCCACGCACAAACGACCATTTTTTACGCCATCAATTTCCATTTCAGAAACTGACGATTGACTTTCACCGCGTGGAACCCTATTTGGGGTTCCTCGCTGTTTTCAGTGGAATAGGATTTGGAAAAGTCTTCGATCGGTGAATTCCTGTTCCGGAGGAACACTTGAGAATAGCCCAATGTTTTAACATTGGGTTAGAAGTGGGTGAGTTGAATCAGTTCCTTTGGAACGGCTGACTGGTTGCGCGCTAATTCCTGACTGCATGTAATCAATGGCATTTCTCAGCCGTCCCTTTCGGGACTACAACTGTATCTATCCTTGTACCCAATGTTGAAACATTGGGCTATTGTCAGGTGTCCCTCCGGGACAAAGACCATCAGCGTTGTTTAGCGGTTTCAAAACTTGCGGACTTTCTTTCGCCGCGACAGGAAGCCGACGGCAACTCCCGCGACTGCCGCGACACCCAATAACCTATAGATATTCGAGCGAACAGCGCAGTTGGTGGTATGAGCTTTGTCGGCCACCGCGATCTTTGCCTCTTTGGCGCGAAACTTCGTCCTTTTCCAGGCAACCACGGCAGGGTTCTCAGTAACCCATGCCGCTTTTGCCTCACGCAAAGAACGACTGGCGGCTCTGCGCGTCGATTCGATATCGTGTTTGACCTCTTCTTTGCTGCGCAATTCGGTCAGTTCCATGCTCGTGACTCCTTATCTTCTGCGGGCGATCAGTCCAATAGCGAGGCCACAACCAAAGGCGATGCCAAGCGCAGCATATGGGTTCTCACGGATTGCATGGTCTGTGGCGAGCGCCCCTGCCTTCGTTTTGTCCTGGGCCATGCCGTAGGCGGACTGGGCTTTTTCCATTGCAGCACTCCGGGCAGCCTTGGCGCGATCACCCCATTCTTGCGCTTTTTCTTTGATCGTTTCCTGTGCTCCGCGTGCGAGATTCTTCGTTCTTGTTTCCATAGATTGTCTTTCTTTGGTCTGTTTATGGTACGTTACTCTTTAAGTTGAGCGGGTGCTATCGGCGGAGTGGCGAACCGGAGGTTCAGCGGATTTCCTGTCCGAAGCACCATGAGAATCGCTCGCGCTCAATCCTCACATTCTTTTCCACTGCCGCCGCGCCCCATCAGAAATCCCAACAGGCAACCGGCGCCGAAAATAATTCCCAGCGAAACATAAGGACGCTGGCGAATGGCCTGGTCGGTTGCTTTGGAGTATTCCAATGTCCGATCGTGAAGTTCATTATAGGCAGCTTTGGTGGCATCCACCGCTGCGGTGCCTGCCACTTTGGCTTTGTATTTCCATTCGGGCGATTCTTCTGCGGTTTCCTGGGCGATGTCAGCAGCTTCGTTTCTCATATTTTTTGAAATTGCATGTTGCGGTTTCTGATCAGGAAATCTGCACTCGCAGTTTCCCGTCTTAAGAATATTAGAAGAGGTGCGTTTCTTTACTATCGGGAGGAGGACTGTAATTGGACTCAGGCCAATGGCTGAACCACAAACCCAAGGACTGATGTGGAGAAAGCATTTCGAAACAAGGAATCGATTTGCCCACGGATGCAGCGTGTCGATTTGCTTCCGGCAGTTGAAAGACAAAGGAAGAAGGGAAACCACAGATAGACACAGATTTCAGCAGAAAAGCATTCACCTGTAGGGTCATCTCCATTTTCTTCACAAACCCTTCTTATCTGTGTCCATCTGTGTCCATCTGTGTTCATCTGTGGTTTCAACTGCTTTTTCCAGGTTCATAGCTCACCACTTTTAACGTACCCATCTCCCACAACGAAAAATATAATTATCGCCTTTCTAAATCTTTCATCCAAGGTGCATAGCTCGGTTGCTCGGTTATACTATTGCATGACACCAAAACTTTTTTCGGATTTAGGGCTTTCACCAGAAATATTGAAAGCGATTGATAAACTCGGTTTCGAACAGGCTTCCCCCATTCAGGCAGACGCCATCCCGGTCCTGATGTCCGGCAAAGACGTCGTTGGACAATCCATGACCGGCTCCGGCAAGACTGCCGCATTCGCCATCCCGGCCATTGAAAAAACAGACCCACTCCAGCGCAATGTTCAGATCATGATTCTTTGCCCCACGCGCGAACTCGCCGTGCAGGTATCTGAAGAAGTACACAAACTTGCTTTGTTCAAGCGTGGCATCAATGCGCTTCCCATTTACGGCGGCCAATCCTACGAACGCCAGTTCTGGGGTCTCAAGCAAGGCGCGCAGATCGTCATCGGCACACCGGGCCGTGTCATGGATCACATGCGCCGCGGAACGTTGCGCCTCGATAATGTGAAGATGGCCATTCTCGACGAAGCCGATGTCATGCTCGACATGGGTTTCCGCGAAGACATCGAATTCATTCTCGCTGCACTACCCAAGGAACGTCAGACCGTTTTCTTCTCGGCCACCATGCCGCGCCCGATCCAGCAACTGATCGAGAAATACGCGCGCGACCCGCAAAGCGTCCGGATCGAACAAAAAGCGATGACCGTGCCGACCGTCGAACAAGAGTTCTACGAAGTGAATCGCCCGTTCAAAGTCGAACTGCTCACCCGCCTCATTGATATTCACGATTACAAACTTGGCATCGTGTTCTGTAACACCAAGCGAATGGTGGACGATCTCGTGGATCATTTGAATGCCCAGGGTTACTCCGCCGACCGTTTGCATGGCGACATGACGCAGGCGATGCGTGACCGGGTCATGAACAAGTTCCGCAAATCCGGTTTGGAATTTCTCGTTGCCACCGATGTCGCCGCTCGCGGCATTGATGTGGATGACGTGCAAGTCGTGTTCAATTACGACCTGCCCTACGATCCCGAAGATTACGTCCATAGGATCGGTCGGACAGGCCGCGCCGGACGTAGCGGACGCGCCATCTCGTTTGTCTCGGGTCGCGAGTTATTTCAAATCCAGCACATTGAACGCTTCACCAAGATGCGGATTCAGCGTGGCAAAATCCCTACGGCCAACGAAGTTGAGGAAGCGCGCGCCAGTGTGTTCGTCGATAAAGTTCGTGAAATCCTGCAGGGCGGAAAATTCAAGCCGCAGGATCATCTGGTCGGCCGTTTGTTGGAAGAAGGATTTACTTCCACCGACATTGCTTCCGCACTCATTCACCTCTTGCAAGGCGACGAAGCGCCTCAAGCAGCCCGCTCCGAGGATTACGACCGTCCCGAACGCGCGCCGATGCGTGGGGATGCGCGCCAGGATCGTTTTGCCGACCGTGGTGGCCGAGGAGAACAACGCGGCTTCGACGATCGTCGTGGAGACCGCGGTGGCCGTGGCGGATTTGATGATCGCCGCGAGCGCGCACCGATGCGCCGCCCGGAACCCTCCAATTTCCGCGTCGCCGATGTGCGCGAGAAACAGCAACGCGAAGCGTTCGTGCCGAAGCGAGTCATTCCACCCGCTGGCGCACCGAAAACATTCGTGCCAAAGACAGTTACACCCAAAACGGTTACGCCAAAGCCAATCGCTCCAAAAACAGTTATCCCCAAGGCGCCGGAACCCGTGAAAACGGAGAAACCAACCGCCCCTGTATCGGAAGCCGCTCCATCGGAACCGAAGAAGCCGCTCCCCTTTCCAGATCGTCGTCCAGAGACAACTGTTGCACCGAAAAAGGTGGCCAAATCAACGAAGGGCACTCCCGGTGACCAAACCCGTTTGCACATGAACATCGGCGAAGAGTTGGGATTCCGTCCGGCGGATGTAGTGAGTATCATCATGGGGGAGACCGGTGTCCCCGCAAAGCATATCGGAACCATCGACATGCGCGAAAAGCATCTATTCGTCAACGTCACCGCCGAGCACGCCAAAGCTATTGTTTCCAAGCTGAACCGAGCCCAGGTCAAAAACCAGAAATTGAAGGTTAAAGTGGCGTAGGCGATTGACGATTCTTGATTGACGATTGACGTGTCTCCGGCACGGACTCAAACCATGGCGCAGACAACAATCATTGTTTGCGCCATTTTACTTTTGATCGGACGACTGCTAATCCTCTACGCACTCACCAGGACTTTGAACCCGCCCCAGGCCATCCGCTTGCAATCGAAGGGCATGTCTTTCTCCCCCATCTCTTGCATGCGAGGATCTTGCATCACCTTCGCGTTGACTTTGTCCCGATGCGCTCGTGATTTGAAAACGATCCATGCAAACACAACGGTCTCGCCCGGTTTAGCCTTTGCGAGTTTAGGAAAGGGAATGCCGAATTTCACATCCATGTCGTCCCCGACACATTCGCGGTATTCGAGAGCGCCATGTTCGCGCCAGATTTTCCCCGCCTTCTGCGCAATGCGCCGGTAATCCTGAATCTTTTCCGTGGGCACGGATAAAACGAATCCATCTACATACTCCATATCATTTCCTTTGTTTTACGGTTTTCGGTTCAAGTGGTTACGTCGCTCAATTGATGTTGTGTGAGATGCCGATTCTGTAACTCACAATTGTTCAGCCGGTTCGATAACAACAACTGCTCTGATTTAATCTCCGTCAGTTGAATCGCTTTTTGAAGATGTTGAGCGGCTAACTCAAAGTTCTTCAAGCGGGTTTCAAATTCAGCCTTCACTGCATAAAATAAATAGTAAGCTTCCAACGACTGCTGATTCTGAATGGCGGCTACAGCCTCCATCCCGGCTTTCGGCCCGTGGACCTGCGCAACGGCAACGGCCCGGTTCAACGCGATCACCGGCGATGCGTCCAGACTCACTAATTGATCGTACAATGCCAAAATCCGCGGCCAATCTGTGGATGCGTAATCCCCCGCTGTGCAGTGGCACCCCGCGATTCCCGCTTGAAGATGATACGCCGTCAGGTCTTCGCCGACTGCGGAGCGCGCCAGGTGATACATTCCCCGCGCGATCATTCCCTGGTTCCAACTGGAACGATCCTGTTCCTCCAACCGAAGAACGTTTCCCGCAATATCCGTCCGCGCGGAAAGTCGCGCGGCATTGAATAACATCAGGGCGAGCAACGCATGCGTGCGCGGCTGGTTCCCTTCCGGATGTTCGGCCAGCAATGTTCCCAACCGAATTGCTTCAACGCAGAGTTCTTCGCGAATTAAACTCTCCCCGTTCGACGCCTTATAACCTTCGTTGAACAACAGGTAGAGCGTTTGCAGCACGCCATTCAGGCGATCCGAAAGTTCATTACCACAGGGAATCTCAAACGGAATTTTCAACTCGCGAATTCTCTGCCTGGCGCGCGTCAACCGCTTGGCAACAGCGGCTTCCGTCGTCAGGAACGCTTTCGCAATTTCCGCCGGACTGAATCCGCAAAGCGTTTTGAGCGCAAGCGCCGTTTGCGATTCAGACGGAATCAACGGATGACAACACGCAAACATCAGTCGCAGGCGGCCATCCTTGATTTCTGTTTCAAACGCAGGTGAATCCTCGACGTTGACCTCATTCGACCATTGCTCAATGAAGGCAATGATCTGCGGTTGCTTCTCGTAAAAAACCTTTTCGCGCCGGAGCACATCCAACGCGAGGTTCTTCGCCGTCTGCGTGAGCCATGCGGCTGGATTCCTGGGAATCCCGTAGTAAGGCCAGGTCTGCAATGCCCGCCCCAATGCTTCCTGCACCACATCTTCCGACAACTGCAAACGTTCGATCCCAAAGAGACCCGTCAACACGGAAACAAGCTTCCCTGCCTCATGTCGAAAGAGGTGATCAGTCAGCCCTGAAATATCGCGGCCCGGATCTGACCCTGGATTATTTGCGTCCGAACTCACTGATCACATCCACCTGGACCACTGAAAGCAACCCGGGCACGTTTGCTGAGTGTCAGTGTGCGTGCCCCTTCTGGTATTGGCCGAACTTGATTTTTCATTCTTTGTCTCTGCTTGAATTCTCGTCTTTTGGTAAATGCTTTTATGCGGTCACGCCCGCGGTCTCTCCCGAGCGCGTCGAATCTTCCAACGCACGTTCCCTCACTCCGCAGATCTCTGCCACCGGCCGAACCTCGACCGCCGCCCCGTATTCGAGCCCGGGACATTGCTTTGCGATTTCGAGCGCTTCGTCCATTCCCGCGACATGAAGATAAAAATAGCCGCCAATGGCCTCCTTGGATTCCGCAAAAGGGCCGTCGGCGACAGATTGACCTTTCTTCCCGGAAACAATCTTGCCCTCATTCATCAGCGGATGGCCGGACTTCGCCTTGCCCTCTTTCGTGAGTCCTTCGAACCAGGCCATCCAGTCGGAAACCACCTTTTGAAGTTGTTCCGGAGAGAGACCTTTGTCCCAGTTGGTCCCGCGAAAAAGCAGCATGTAATCAGATTTCGGTGTGGGTGTGTTCATAGTGTCATTTGTGCCATTAAGCCGTTGCCAGTGCCAATCGTTCTTTTGCCCGTTTGAAGCACGGGCATTCATCCAGCACCTGCCGCACTTCGATGTTAACCCCGTACTCAAGGGTCGGACTGGATTTTGCGATGTTTGTCGCCTCTTCGATACTGTCCGCCGTGATCAGCAGATAACCACCGATCGCTTCCTTCGATTCCGCGAATGGTCCGTCGGAAACTTTCTGCCCGGAAAGGGTTCGCCCCTCGCGAGCGAGGGGTTGGCCTCCTTTTACTCGTCCTTGTTCTTGCAGCCCATCAAACCACGCCATGACTTTGTCCAGGCGTTGCTGCAGTTCTTCGGGGGAGATTCCCTGGTCCCAATCCGGTCCACTGAAAAGCAGTATGTATTCGGATGATGTCTTTGAATTGTTCATAGTCTTTCCTTTTGTCGTATAATTTTAATCTCGTTTCAATACTACGACGAATGAAGCGAAGCTTTTAGGACAGTCTGCGGGTGATTTTATCATAGAGTAGAACAGCGCATCTTGCCTGTCCCGAGTGAAGGGGAGAAAAGGAGAAGAGGTGAAAAGGAGCACCACCCGCCCTTTTCACCTTTTCACCTTTTCACCCACTTCAACAGCAACGCACCGGGAATGGCGGTTCAGACGAAAGACTATTAATCGAAACGGGCAAAGACCTCTTATGAAGTTTCGGGAGCACCCTTATCGCCACAGTTCGGGTCGAGAATTAGTTTTGCCGCGTGCGATTGAATTACATGGGCGCTGCTCGGCGCGATTGCACGGGAAGCTATCGAAAATGCACAGTTCAAAACATTGAGGAAATCAGAATGAAAATTAAAGGGATACTTACATTGATTGCAGTTCTGCTGATCGCGGCGCCAACGACCACCAAAGCGCAAAATTGGTTTAGAGAGGCCGCCGGTTCGGAAGGTGGCATGTTCTCATCGCACGAACTTAGATATGAGGCGTTTGGGTCTTGGGGCACCCGGGACAGGAAGAATTTCTCCAGCGATCGTCCCGGCGTGGGCATGGGGGTTGATTACTTTTTTACCCGCCACTTTGGAATTGCAGCAGATACCTATCTGGATCGCTTCGATTGGCCTACGCATTTGGACATCAGCGGCGTTGCCCGGTGGCCGATTGAACAGGTTGCCATCGCGCCCTATCTTTTTGGCGGGTTTGGCCGGCAATGGCAACACGTCGGCCAGTGGACCGGCCATATCGGATTGGGCCTTGAATGGAGGGCTACCAACGAAATGGGCGTCTTTTTCGACGCGAGACAGGTCGGCGCAGACAAAACCCGTGATTTCACACTCTACCGCCTGGGTGTGCGATTCGGATTTTGAAGAACCGGCCTCTTGTTTTTAAAGGGCGAGTTCGCAGCAGATGGATTGCGAAGAAGGCCGCTTGAAAAGCCACCCACCTGTTGGGTGAAGTCTTTGTTGGGATTGGGGCTCTTCACTCAGCAATCAACTTGCGTGATAACTTCTCCAGTTCTTTGGAAAAACGCGCGGGGTTGAAATCAGGGAGTGATTGGGTCAGAGCGAAGAGTTGGTTTATTTCGGGGTCAAGTTTTTGATTGTAGCCGGAATGTCCAGCGAGTCGGTCAAGACCCAGCACGAGCCTTTCGGCGCGGCGAGCGTGGACGGCGACAGGAACCTCCTTGTTCTGAAATTCAGGGAAAGTTTCGGCCAATTGACGCAACTGTTTGCGGGCGTGATCCGCATTCCACCTGGCATCGGCAGCCTGGCGGGCGGCGTCATCGGCACGCTTCTGAACGCGGGTGTAATGGGTTCGTTCGCTTTCGGTATCGCCGCTCGGAACATCCATGCCAGTGGCACGGACGAGCCAGAGCAATCCCGCCCAGCGGTCGTGCAGTTTTTTATCGGCATTCTCTTCACGCGCCAGTTGCCAGCTCATTTCCCGGAGGGCCACCAGTTGACCGATGTACCAGGCTTGCGCACCGGAATAGGATTCTTTTTCCCGCCAATGCTTCGGCTGCGACACGCTTTGGCCATCCAGTTCAAAAATCAATTCGGGATGACCGGCTGCAGCCAGTTCGGGTTCGAGGGTTTGATGGCAGGCAACGCAGGTATTGGCGCGGACGTAGAGATTTTTGAGATCACGCATTCCGGAAGCGACGCGATCGAAATGATTGAAGTCAGGTCGAGTATGGGAAAGAAGCCACGGTTCGGCGGCGCCATGGCAACTCTCGCAAGAGACGCCCTGGGAAATCTTGATTCCCTGCGCGAGCAACTTTTCGCTTACCGTTTGAAACGGTGCATGGCAGGTGGTGCATTGAGCGCTTTTGGTTGCGTCTTCAATTTTCAATACTTCGGCCATTCGTTCTGAACGGGCGGAGGTGAGAGTGGCGTAGGAGCGGGAATGAAAATCGAGCTTTGACCAGATAACACATTGGTTCTTCTCCTCGCTGGCTCCGCCGTGGCAACTGGTCGAACTGCAGGAAGGCATCCCCGTGAAGCGGGGCGGTTGAATCGTTTCCGCGGCGAGCCACCCGCTGGTAACGGTAATCAAACTGAATAAGACGGCGGCGATTTTCAAAAGTCTCATGACCCGTTTGAGTAAACAAAGAAAGTTGTTCGTTTACTCTGTAATTGGCTTTTGTTAAACAATTCCTGACTTAGATGCAACCTTTGGTCAATCATCTGCAATCTTTCTCAACGTGGCCGCTGGGCTATACCGTTGGAATGGTGATCCTCACAGTCCTGCTGCTTCATGCCATGCTGCAATTGTATGGCTACAGCAGACGACTCGGTTTTGAGAAACAACAGCAACGCCTCGCGCGCCAGCAAATGCAGCTCTCCATCCAGGCCGCCATGCTCCGCTGCAAGGAGGCTGAAGCCGGGCAACTCGTCTGGAATGGCTTCCGCAAGTTCCGGGTCGCGAAAAAGGTTCCAGAATGTCAGGACGTCTTTTCCTTCTATCTCGCGCCACACGATGGCAAACCGATTCCCAGCTTCAAGCCGGGTCAATATCTGACGTTTCAATTGCACGTTCCGAACCAGGCCAAGCCGGTCATTCGCTGCTACTCGATCTCCGATGCGCCACGAGAAGATAATCAATTCCGTGTCACCATCAAAAAAGCATTGCCTCCACGCGATGCCAAAGAGGCGTTGCCGGGCATCGCATCCAGTTATTTCGCCGAAACTCTGCGGGAAGGAGACATCCTCGATGTGAAAGCTCCGTCCGGCGCGTTCTTCCTGGAACTGGGTAAATCCACTCCGGTCGTGCTGATCTCCGGTGGGGTGGGCATCACGCCAATGTTGAGCATGATGAATGCGCTTTTGAACATGGGTTCAAAACGTGAGATCTGGTTTTTCCATGGAGCCCGCAACAGCAAGGAGCACATCCTGAAAGAATACGTGGAGAAGATAGTGGCCCAGCATGACAACGTGCGTTTGGTGGTTTCCTACAGTGCTCCGCTGCCGGGCGATGTGATGGACAAAGATTACCACCACCAGGGATATTTCAGCGTCTCCCTGCTCAAAGATCTCCTGCCATCGAACAATTTTGAGTACTTCATTTGCGGTCCGCCCAAGATGATGGAGGACGCCGCCTTCAAACTCGCAGAATGGGGCGTGCCGAAAAACCGGATTAATTATGAAGCATTCGGTCCTCCCGCAAAAAAGAAAGTGGACGCTCCAACCGGTGCACTCCTCACGACTGGCGCAGGATTGAAAGTGACTTTTGGCCGTTCTGGAAAAACCACCGTGTGGGATCCGACGTGCGAATCCATCCTGGATCTGGCGGACAAGGCAGGCGTGGATATCAGTTCAGGTTGTCGCTCCGGCAGTTGCGGCACCTGCCTGGTTGCAATCAAGACTGGCAAGGTAGCTTACTCCGGGACGCATGATGCCGTTGGCGAAGAAGGTTCCTGCCTGACCTGCGTTTGCAAGCCGGAAACAGACGTCGTCCTGGACGTGTAAAGAATGAGCACCACTTCATCGAAACCACAACGTTGGGACGATGCCACTTCATTTGGAGGCGGCCTCTCCGATGCGGAAGTGGATCGATTAATGACCCTGTCCCCTTTTCGCGAGATGGACCAGGAGACATTCCCGAAGCGTTTGCCATTACGCGGAATCCTTCAGAACGACACACGCATTCGCAAATTCAGCAAAGGAGAAATGGTCGTTCGCCAGGGGGACTACGGCACGTCAGCGTTCCTGATCATGTCCGGCGAAGTGAAAGTGGTGCTGAAGCCGGAACTGCCCCCGCGCATCCTCGGTCGCAAAGAAGCAGAGCGTCCGAATATCTTTCGTATTTTTAGCCAGTTCTGGAATTCCAAACATCCGGAAACCCGCAAGCCATTCGAATTAAAGGCTGGAGATGAAGTATCCGCGCGACAGGCGGATGACGGTGAACTTAAAGTTTTCCTCCAGGACATACCGCGCATTCTCGACCAGCATCAGACCGCCACAATTGGTTCCGGAGAATTCTTTGGCGAAATTTCGGCTCTCGGACGCATCCCCCGCACCGCCACCACCTTCTGCGAAAAGGAGGCGGAACTGCTCGAGATCCGTTGGCAGGGCCTGCGCGATCTCCTGAAGTACGACAAGAACCTGAAAATGCGGATCGACCAGATTTACCGTGAACGCGCTCTCGCCAGTCATCTGTTGAAAATGCCGATGTTCCGGAACCTCACGCCGGAGAATCTGCAGAAGGTGATTGATGAAGCGGAATTCCGAACCTACGGCGAATACGATTGGTCCGGCGATTACAAAAAGCTGGTGAAAGCAGGCGCGGCTGAGGGCGCTCCCAAAGAACCTGTGATCGTACAGGAGGGAGATTATTTGAATGGGCTCGTGCTCATTCGCGCCGGTTTTGCGCGGTTAAGCCAGAAGTTTGGACGCGGTCTGCGCACGTTGAATTACCTGGGAGTAGGCCAGAGTTATGGTTTCGACGAGATCGCACATAACTGGCGGAAGAAAGAGGAGTCGCTGCCGTTTCAATACACCCTGACGGCCATCGGTTACACGCACGTCATCGTGATTCCAACGAATCTCATTGAAGAACTGGTGCTCCCTACCCTGCCCCCCAAGGCATGGCCGGCGTTGATTCAGAAAAAGGAGGAAGCAGCACCGACTGTCGAAAAGAATAAAGCCGCTGAAACTCGCATTGGGCCGGACATGATGGAGTTCGTCGCGGAACATCGTTTCTTCAACGGCACGGCCACAATGCTGATTGACCTGACGCTATGCACGCGTTGCGACGATTGCGTGCGGGCCTGCGCCTCCACGCATAACAATAATCCGCGTTTCCTGCGCAATGGCCCGACCAACGGCAACGTGATGGTGGCCAATGCCTGCATGCATTGCGTGGATCCGGTTTGCATGATCGGCTGCCCGACGGGCGCCATTCATCGAAATGCGTTCGAAGGCGAAGTCGTTATCAACCAATCGACGTGCATCGGTTGCCAATCCTGCGCATCCAACTGTCCATACGATGCCATCCGAATGGTGGAAGCGCGCGATACCAAAGGGCGTCTCGTTCTGGACAAAGAGATGAAAGGCATTCTGAAAGCCACGAAGTGTGATTTGTGTGTCGATCAATATGGAGGGCCGGCTTGCGAGAGAGCTTGTCCCCATGATGCTTTGGTTCGCCTCAACATGAACGATCTCGATAGCTTCGCCAAATGGCTTAAATAGATGATTTCGCGAAAGAATAGATGGGTCGCTAAACTCTTTTTGTTGATCCTCCTGTGTGTGGTCGTCACGGTGGTGGCTCAACAATACAGTCATTTACCGAGGCATGTCTTCATCACCGGCTGGCTGCTCCTGGGATTGATGCTGTTGCTGACGCTTTACAATGGCCGCAAGAAAATCCCTTTTCTGCCGCTGGCAAACTCCAAAGATTGGCTGCAATTCCACATCTATGCGGGGTGGTTCACGCTGTTGCTCTTTTTGCTTCACATCCGTTTTCGATTTCCGACTGGTTGGTTTGAAGGGACTTTGGCAACCCTCTATGCGGTTGTGATGGTGAGCGGGATCGTTGGTCTTTTCATCTCAAGATCCTTTCCGAAACGCCTGACCAGCCGGGGTGGCGAGGTTCTGTTCGAGACCATACCAATCGTTCGTCGCAACCTGCGAAAACGCGCGGAGGAACTGACGCTCAAATCCATCCCGGACGTGCAGGCTTCGACGGTCGCCGATTTTTATACCAATGAATTGGCGGGATTCTTTGCCGGCCCCAAAAACTATTGGAAACATTTGTTCGAAATCCGAACTCCACTCAACCATCTGCTAAAAAAAGTGGATGACCTGAAAAGGTTTTTGAATGAGAAAGAGCGCGGTGTCATGAGCGAATACTCCGATCTCGTTCGGCAGAAGGATGGATTGGATTATCATCATACCCTGCAACTGACGCTGAAACTTTGGTTGTTTGTTCACATCCCGCTAACCTACAGCCTGCTGATTTTTTCCCTGGTGCATGTCATTTTGGTCTTCGCGTTTTCGGGAGGAGCCCGATGAAAGATCAATTACCCGCGCCGGACTTTAATTCCCAACGCTACGAACGTCCCAATCAGAAGTGGGTTTGTGGATGGTTGTGCGACGGCACCCCTTGCAAGAATGGTCCGGATGGAAAAGGCCATTGCGGCGCCACGGCTGATTGTCACCCAGTTTTGAAGCCTGGAAACGAAGGCGAAAAAGCTGCTTTTGTCTGCACACGCTCCAAGGAACTCGGCGGCCCCTGCGAAGAAGGCCCGCGCGCAGACGGCTGTTGCAGTCATCCACCCAAACTTTGTCAGCCTCAGCTCAGCCTGCGTCATAAGCGCGGCCTCGTCACGAAAAGCGTCATCGTTCTCACCCTCGGTTTGCTCCTGGTGATTTTTTATGGCGGGTATCGCTGGCGGTTTATTTCTCCCGGCGAACTTTCCTTTAAGCATCAGAGCGCGGCCTTTGCCCAGATGGCGCACGACCTTCATGGCGCAAACCAACAATGCGCTGCGTGCCATGCGGCAGCAAAATCCGGCCCGTCCGATTGGATCGCCACCGCCAGCGCCGCCGATCCCGGACCACATGAACTTCAAAAACTTTTACTCACACCGCACCCGGAAACGACCCGGCTCGACCTGACTTGTCAAAAATGTCATCCGCACCACACGTTTCACGAACCGAACGTCGCCTGGGAATATTCCTGTTCCTCCTGTCACCAGGAACATAAGGGTGGCGGCCCGATGAAAGCGGTTAATGTACAACATTGCGTCGGTTGCCACGGCAACGCAGAAGTGATGCAGGCAGCCGCGAAAAAGGGAGAGTTAATCCCGGCGCACCATTTCGATTTTCAATTTGATCAGACGCGCGCGTCGTTCCGCGCGCCACGACCCGCGAAAGGTTACACACAGTTGATTACCGAATTTTCAAAGGATCATCCCGAGTTCCTCGTGCATCGGGAAAACTTAAAGGATCCGAACACCCTTCGATTCAGTCATGCCACTCACGTCGGGGACAATCCAAATATGCCCCTGCTCGACGGCAGGAAACTGGATTGCGCCTCCTGCCATAAACCTGGTCCCGGCGGCGTTTACTATCAGCGCGTGACCTTCGAAGCGAATTGCAAGGCCTGTCACTCCCTCCAGTTCGACCGCGAAAACCCGGGTCTGACCATTCCGCACGGGGAACCAGCATTTGCCCAGGCGTTCCTGCGCAGCCTCCCCCAGCAATATGCAAGCTACGCGAGCAAATCAAAAGGGATCACCGGGAAAACGGAACTGGATCGATTCGTTCGCGAACAACTCAAGGAGTTGCGGGACCAGTTTGGTTCCGGTGAAGAATTGGAACAAAAAGTTTTCTTCAGTGACGAACGCACTGCGCCGGCCACCAGCATCGGCGGCCTCAGTTCAAAGGGGCGCTCCATGTTCGCCGGTTGCGCTTATTGTCACGAAGTAAAACCAGGTAAAGATTTGCCGATTGTGACTGCTCCCGTCATGCCGGAGCGTTGGCTGGATCGTGGGCGCTTCGATCATTCCAAACATGCCAACCTGAGCTGCGTCACCTGCCATGAACAGGCAATCTTCAGCAAACATGCCTCGGACATTCTACTCCCTACGCAACACAGTTGCGCCGCTTGTCACCGGCCACAGGGAGCTGCCCGGAATGATTGTTTGGAATGTCATTCCTATCATCATCGCCCGGAGAAGTTCGATCTCCCCATTCGCACAGAACGAAATACCAACTTCCTGAAAACGGCGACTTCTTCCGCGGGGAAATAAGTAAGCCGCGTTTCCGAATCCATCGGGATGAATCCCTTGCGAGTTTGCCCGGCCACCCATCTCGCGTGCCAGCAACTCAATGGCATTATCAATGGGAAACCGATTTCGATCCGCTGAACTTCGGTCTCACGGCGCAGGATTCCCGGCCGCGACGACAAGAGCATCAGCACCCTGGAATTTGACGACGTCGCCCTTGGCAGCAATCCAGGGGTTGAACCAAAAAAGTGGATGAGCAGCTGAAAACACCTTCAATTGCTGTCTCACTTGCAATGCGTTACCTTTCATTTGACGCCAGCCACAACGGGCAAGCAATGAAATGGGAAGCAGTATGTCTGAGGTAACACATTCTAAGCTAACGGCTCACCGCCCTTGGATGTTTCAATCGCGATCCCGACTTTTTGTGACTCTTTTCCTGGTTGTCGCGATCCCTACAGCCATTTTGACGGCTTTGACGGCTTTTTTTGTTTATGACGAACTGACTGACCAGACGGTGAGACATAACACCGTCACGGCGCGGCTCGTCGCCAAACACATTGATGAAGAATTTTACGGCTTGCGCCGCTATGTCGAGAGCTTTGCAATACGTGAAAGAATCAGAAATTCGATCGAAGCCAATGATGCAGATGCGATACAGGAACAACTAGAGGATCTGGTTGAGAACAACAGCAAACTTTCACGAGCGGTAATCACCGACACCCAGGGTGTTCTGCGTTTCGATTATCCCAGAGACCCGGAAACACTCGGAAAAGATTTTTCTCACCGCAACTGGTTCAAAGGAGCTTCACAAGCGGATACACCTTACATTTCAGAAGCTTACCGGCGGACTGCACTGGACCAGGCAGTTGTCGTGATGATCGCAACTAAAATCAGAGATCCTCAAGGCGCCGTCGGCTATTTAGGCGCCCACCATGCGATTGAAGATCTCATGGATTGGCTGGACTCAGTGCAATCATCCGATTCGGAGCGAATAGCCATTTTTGATCAGTATGGAAATCAGATGATGAGAATGGATAGCCCACAAATCGAAAACATCAGCGAGCACCCGGACATTCAGAAAGCTTTAAAGCAGCCCGAGGGCTGGTTAAAAATCAACGGCATCGATGAATTTGATCGCGCTCTCTTGAGCCATGTTCCTATTCCGAATCTTGGTTGGACCGTGATGGCATACCAGGACTACACAGTGGTTTTTGCACCCGTGCAACGTCTGCTTCGCACCATTCTGATTTTTTTCCTAATCGCACTGGCTGCGATGGGATTGCTCGGCTGGCTTTGGTATCGTGTTCTCTTCACCTACGCGGAGGATTTGCGACGGAGCAACAGGGAATTGGAAAACCTTTGCTATAGCATTGCCCACGATTTACGGGCGCCGTTAAGAGCGATGCAGGGATTCACCAGTCTGATTGCCGAGGACTACGCAGAGAAACTTGGCGATGAAGGAATGGCGTGCGCGCGGCGCGTAGGAACTGCCGCCCAACGAATGGATTGGCTTATTCGCGACCTGTTGGAATATGGGAGCGTCACACACAGAAGCCTGGAGTTCGAACGAGTCGATTTAAGCCAAAGCATGCAAAATGCAATGGAAGCAATGGTCGCTCGCATTCAGAAAAAGCAGGCAGAAATCAGGGTCAACGACCCTCTTGGAGTTGTGACTGCCGATAAGCGTATGGTGCAGCACCTCCTGGAGCATCTATTGAGTAATGCTCTGAAGTATGTCGCTCGCAATATCACGCCGAAAATTGAGATATGGAGCGAAGACAAGCCACAGCATGTGCGCCTATGGATGAGGGACAATGGTATCGGGATTCCATGTGAACAATTTGAAAGAATTTTTGGCATTTTCCAAAGACTGCACCCCACCGAAAGCTATTCTGGAACAGGAATTGGCCTGGCGATTGTTAAAAAAGCAGCGGAACGCATGGGCGGCAGCGTTGGCCTGGAATCTGAACCCGATAAAGGGAGCATCTTTTGGATCGAATTACCAAAGAAGTAAACCAACTCCATCCTATAACTCCGGGTTGCGAGGGAACTTCGCGTAAGGGAGACGTGCTCCACGATAATCCATCCGGTCAGCGCGAATCTCCTGTGGCGGCCTGAACCCAACGGTTCCAGCCGAACCGATCAGGTCATCCTGGTCAATACCGTCACCCGATATTCCAATTGCTCCAATCAACACCCCGTTGCGATACAGTGGAAAGCCGCCGGGGAAAATGGTGATGCCATTTGGCAGGTTCGGATTGGGCGGAAAAGAATCCGCGGGTAAGCCGACAAATGCTCCATTCAACGAATTGAATCCGACGAAACCTGAAAACCGTTCCTGCAAACCCAGAAAGGGTCCCGGCGTTGTGTCAACAATCCCCGGCGGATACATACTCTGCGCCATAAACCCGACGGTTCGCGTGGAGAAGGCGCGGTTGTTGTTCGAGAAGAAGAGGGCCGTCCGCGCTTTCTGCACCGAAACGTCCCAACTGAAAATTGTGGCATCGGGAGTGCGGAAGGTTCCAAGAATCGGGGGCCGTCCTCCCGGTTCATTCGGATTTCCAATTACCGAAATAAAGACCTGCGCTGGTTGCCCAACCGGCAAACGAATCCCTCCGCGAGTAATGCTCGCGCGGTACGCCGCACGGGCAATGATCAACCGAACCTCGCGAGCACTCAAACGGGGTTGGCCATCAATCAAGCCCGGAAGCGGATCACCCCGAATCGGCGCGCGAACTTCACCAAGCACCCCGCCAACCAACATCTTCGGATAGCTGACATTCGGACTGCTGCGAATGGGATAAGGGGCAACCTCTCCGCCGAGGTCCGCTACGGAGGAAGGATCCACCACTTGTGTCGAACTCGAAATATAGGCCACGCGAATTCCATCAATAAAAACATTTGAACCGGCGATGGTTGGATGCGGCGAGTAGCCCACCTGCCCTGCCAGCGCGATGTCTTCGTCCACATCATAGACTTGTGTGACCTGAATGTTTTCCGAACCGTCCCCTGTCACGCCAATGCCGCCAATCGCGATTCCGTTCTTATAGAGAGGCACGCCTCCTGGCGAGCCTGCCAGTGACGTGCCGGGGATCGGCGCCCCGTTGGCACCGCTGGGCCCCGAGTCCGTGCCGGGTCGCACGGTGAATGTGCCGGGATCTTTAAAACGATTGACTCTGCTGAAAGGCAGATTGGAAAAATTAACACCGACGAGCGGACCAGGCGGCCGATTGGCGATGCCCGGAGGAAAATGCTGCTGCACGATGAAACCCGCCGTGCGACTGGTCAATGCCTGGTCGTTACTGCTGAGAAATGCGGCAGTGCCAGCCTTTGCAACGGCGGCCGCAATTTTGTTGGCCCGGTTCACCGGATTCGTCGGAATCGCACCGACCGCCCATACTCCGAGCACATAGCCCTCGCGATCGACCACGGCGATAAAACTGTTCGGGGAAATTGCCTTCGCGCGAGCCGCGGCCTGGTTGATGACAATCTGCACATCCTCGGCCTGCATCTGGGCAAAGGCCGGCAACTGACAGAGTAGCAAAGAGAGGAACAGCAAACAGAATCTCATCATCCTGCCTTCTTTGTAAAAAATTCCGCGTCTGAACGCGAGGGCAAAACAAATCCGATCAAACAAAAAAGGCACTCTGAAAACAGAGTGCCTTTGATAACCAATCAACAACAAGGAAGATTACTTCTTAACACCGAGAATCGCGTCCTTCGCTGCTTTGGCAACGCGGAACTTGACGACTTTCTTAGCGGCGATCTTGATCGTTTCGCCAGTGGCCGGATTGCGACCCATGCGGGCTTTGCGTTGCACCAACACCAGCTTGCCGATTCCAGGCAGGGTGAAAGTATTCTTCGCATTCTTGTACGCGAGTTCAGCCAGATGATCGAGAATCTCGACACCAACTTTTTTGCTGACGCCAATTGAAGATGCAAGTTCTTCGGCGATTTGGGATTTTGTGAGTGCTTTAGCCATATTCTTTTTTTTAATTTGCAATCAGGACTTGCCTGATTTGTCTCCGCATTAAAGCGATTGAAACTTATCACGCAACAGAAAAAGCGCGTTTTGTTGGGGATTTTCTTAAGGCCCGAACCCTCAGAAATCTTTCCAACGGGAATCCCTTCCCGGCTAAAATCCGGTTTACTGAATTCAGAGTCGCTCCCTTCCGTGTGGTTTCGCCAGGTCAAGTTCCGGGCCGATCGGCACGATGCCGGTGGGGTTGATCTCGCGGTGCGTGATGTAGTAATGCCGCTTGATGTGGTCCAGGTTCACAGTCTCGGCTATTCCCAGTTGCTGATAAAGATCGAGCAGATACCCATGCAGGTTCGGATAATCAGCGATGCGTCGCAGGTTGCATTTGAAGTGGAGGTAGTAAACGGCATCAAACCGGATCAATGTGCAGAAGAGTCGCCAATCAGCTTCCACGATGGTCTGCCCGAAAAGGAAACGCTGCCCGGTCAAACGCACTTCGAGTGTATCAAGAGCAGCGAACAAACCTCTGACGGCATGTTCATAGGCGCGTTGACGGGTGGCAAACCCGGCTTTGTAAACGCCGTTGTTCACCTTGTCATAAATACATTGCGACACCTCTTCGTGTTCGGCTGCGATGTCCTTGGGAAATAAATCCACTTGGGCGCGCCCGAATTGATTGAAGACGTCATTAAACATCCGGCAGATGTCGTCCTCGGAATTGTTGACGATGCGTTTGGTTTCTTTGTCCCACAGAACGGGAACGGTGTAGCGCCCTTCGAACTTCGGATCGGTGCCGAGGTAAGCTTCGCTGAGAAAAGCAAAGTGATTAATCGGATCGGTGCTATATCCCGGTCCATCGCGGAAGGCCCAGCCGAATTCATCGCGCACCGGATCCACCACAGTCATACCGATTGCTTCCTCCAACCCTTTTAACTTTCGAACAATGACCGTTCGACTGGCCCACGGGCAGGCCAGCGAAACATAAAGGTGATACCGTCCCGCCACGGCTGGATAGCGCGTGGAGCCGTCATTGGAAATCCAATCGCGAAACGCATCCTCCTGTCGCGCGAATTCACCAGTCTTCGATTGTTCCTGCGGAAATTGTGCGGTGGCAGTCATAACCTGATCATGTTTTCCAAACGAACTTAACACGTTTGAAATTATTTCGTAGCGCGCATCTGTTTTGGCAACCCATGCTTCCGCTGAGAAGCAAAACAGGTGATGCCCGAATTTTCCTCTTACCAATTCAAATTACTTTCCTGCATGAAATCACAATGGGTTTTCACAATAGCGCTCCTTGGCACGTTGGGTGCCGCCGCACAGGAAGACGGCAAATCACCGATAAAGGAAAAAATTGAAAGCTACACATTGCGTCCGGCACAACGCGAACCTTCGGACGAACGGATCAAACAACTCAAGCTCGCACCCGGTTTTCAAATCAATGTGTTCGCAAAAGATCTTGGCAATTCCCGAATGATGGCAGTGGCGCCCGATGGGACGGTGTTTGTGGCACGTCGCGAGCAAGGGGAAGTTTCAGCATTGCGCGACACCAATAATGACGGTGTGGCAGACATCAACGAAGTGGTCTTCAAAGACATCGATGATGTCCATGGCGTCACCGTTCACGACGGCTACCTCTACCTTGTGGCAATCAAAGAACTGTACCGTGCCCCGCTGCAAAATGGCAGACCCGGCAAGTTGGAAACGTTGATTGACGATATTCCTGATGGTGGACAGCACCCGAATCGCACCATTGCATTCGGGCCTGATGGCGCGCTTTATCTCTCCGTCGGCAGCACCTGCAATGCATGCATCGAACCCAACCCGGAACACGCCACCATGCTGCGCGTGGATCCCAAAGACTGGAGTCGCAAGGTGTATGCGAAAGGATTACGCAACACCATCGGCTTCGATTGGCATCCACAAACGAAAGCGTTCTGGGGCTGGGACCATGGCTCCGATGAATTGGGCAACGATATTCCGCCCGAAGAGTTGAACCTGATTAAACAAGGCGGTGATTACGGTTGGCCCTTCTGCTATGGTAAACAGGTAATTGATCCCAAGATGAAAGATCCCAAAGAAGGCACCAAAGGAGAACATTGCGCGCAAACGATTGGATCCACATTGGAATACCAGGCCCACAGCGCGCCCATGGCCTTCACCTTTTACACAGGCTCACAATTTCCTTTGGAATATCAAAACAATGGTTTTGTAGCGATGCGCGGTTCGTGGAATCGTAAACCCGCCACCGGCTACAAGATTGTGCGGGTGAAATTCCAGGACGGAAAACCTGCCGGCACGGAAGATTTTGTCTCCGGATTCTTAATCGAAAATGGCGCGGCACATTTTGGAAGGCTCTCAGGTATCGCCATGGCGCAGGATGGTTCCCTGCTCTTTTCCGACGATGCCAATGGAGTGGTTTACCGCGTCTCCTACATGGGAGCGGGCGCAGAACAAAACTGATGAAACTTACATTCTTGAAAAGGCAGTGAAAATGGAGAAACGCCCACCGCAACGCTCCGGTTTCACGCTCATTGAACTACTGGTTGTTATCGCGATCATTGCCATTCTCGCCGGGCTGCTCCTCCCTGCGCTCTCCAAAGCAAAGCAGAGATCGCACCGCGCCGCCTGCCTTTCCAACCTTCGCCAGATCGGCTTTGCCTTCAGCATGTATGTTTCAGACAACGACCATCGCTTCCCGGATCAGCGCGATTTAAAAAACGATCTCGGCTACAAACCATGGACCACATGGCCTCCCTCCGATCCGCGCTCCGGCTGGGCGGCTGCAACGCTCCACAACTACTTAAGGAACTTTGAAATCTGGTCGTGTCCAGCCGTGAAAACATCGCCGCTCCGCGATGTCGAACAATGCAACCAATCGGTCTCCACTGAACCCGATGCTCCGGTGGCTCGCTACTGGTTGTGGCGGTTCGATCGTGCGGAAGCCGAAATACCGTTGGACAATTTCTGGGGAAAGAACGAGCAACAGATCATTCACGACTTGCGCGCTGCCGAAAATCCGCAGGTCGGAATGCCTGCGGCGACTTCAGATGTGGAATTGGTCGTCGATCCTTATTTCCCTAACACCATAGGATCGTTGCCGTCCGAAATTCGCGGCCTGGCAGTTCATCCGCAAGGCAGGAACCAATTGTTTCTCGATGGTCACGCCAAATTTTTGAAAGACGCCCGGTTGAGGTAAAAACGGTCCCTCCTCGGGAACATTTTTCCTGGATTCCCGGGATAGCTCCCCGGCCTCGGAAGAATGATCTGTCCCACAGTCTCACAACCCTTTTTCACGACAGAGATTTCACCCTGAAAACCGCATTGGAACCCGGTTAAAAGTCGTAAACCATTTCACTGGAGGGGGTTTCCAGCATGGAGTTGGGTGATAAAGAACGCGATGGAGGTCTTCCAAATTATTTTGGAGCGCAAGAATTTACATTTTTCGGCCTCCAAACTTTTTTGGAGCGCAAGAATTTACATTTTTCGGCCTCCAAACTTTTTTGGAGCACAAGAATTTACATTTTTCGGTCTCCAAACTTTTTTGGAGCACAAGAATTTACAATTTTTGGTCTCCAAACTTTTTTGGAACGCAAAGAATTACATTTTTCGGCACCCATTTTGATTCACTGACTTCTATTCCACCGCAAACGTCGAGGAACCTGCGCCACCTTCATAAACCGCTGTCTTGAAAGCCGTTACAAACCGGGAACAGGACCCAAACCGGCATTTTTTCCCGCGGAAAAAGTCTGAGTCAGCTTCTGATTCCGTTTTTTTCCGGCGGAAAAGTTGTGATCAGAGCTGGAGCGTGTTTTTTCCCGCGGAAAAATCGTCCATCAGCTTCTGATCACAACTTTTCCGCCGGAAAAAATGCCGATCTGGTCGTGAATCGGACTTTTTTTTCCGGGAAAAATGAACCCAATAAGCAGAGAGGAAAGTCGTCCGCGGAACACAATAGAGTGCGAAGCGACACCCGTTTTAGTTCCGTTCAAAAATCCATCCCAACACTCCGATGCGCGGGCGTGCGCTGGCGAACTTGTGGGGAGTGACAAATGTCCCATCTCGATCAGGAGTCGGGAGCAAACAACGAGCTTTTTTGCTTCTCCGAATTTAGATGACGTCAGCCCTGATATTGATTGCCTGTGCGCTTGCCGATATAGGCATGTTGGATACACTGCTTGAGGTTAGCCAGTATGACCCCGACTCGAGCACAGTATTTCTTCGCAAGAGGCATACCGCTTCGCGTGTTATCTTTGCTTTTTTTCATTGGTGTCCCTCTCTGTTTTGCGTATGTCGTGGCAGGTGTTCTCACGCACGTTTATGAGCCTCTCTCCAGCGTTTGGAATCTACTAAAGCTGGGGTTTTATGTGATCGTTGCACTGCTATTGAGCTTTCTCGTGACTCTCGTTATGGGGGGGTTCCTGGTGGGCATCTTTTGGCCGCTGTTTCGGCCTCTATATGAGGCACGCTGCAGGAAGAACGGCGCGCCGTTTCATGTTGGTGATCGCGTTCGCATACTCGTGGGCCGCAACAAAGATCGGGTTACCAGAGTTTACAGTGATTGGAGGGATGATTGTGTGCGGGTGGAACTGGGTGAGGAGGAGAAAGAAGAGTTCAAGGACATTTTCTCGATCATCCAACTCGTTAGAGAGGATGCCGAATCGGGTAGCCGGAATGATTGACCTCCCCCCACACCACCTGACATGCGGGTCCGCGCCTCAGTTTCGAGCGAACCTGGAATAACCATTCCGGACTCTCTTGGATCACGCTGTTGGCTTGACTTTCCATCGTAAAAATTCAAGTTCAGCAAATGGTTTTTGCCCCAGACGCCCACCCAAGGCAATCGGATAGTCCCGCCCGAAAACCCGAGCCAATATCAAGTTATCAGGGCAAATCTGCCTGTGAATCATATGGTTCGGTGGAAGCATGATGAACACGCAACGCTTGATTCAAATAGGGGAGTCATTAGCTCGGCCTTGCATTTACCTGAACCATGCCCCCTCCAAAGGCGCCGCAGTTGCCGCTTATTGGGCGGGAAGTCGCAAAGATATTCCAGACGAGATTCCTCAGCCCAGTGCGTACTGTTCCCGACGGCATATCCTCACGATTGAGCCGCATCTTTTCGCCGAACTTGGTTTAGATGTTCGTCGCCCCTTCTGTGTATATGAGGAGGAAGACCAAGAAGGGGCGATTCACCCGACCATATATTTACCAGAGTCGCCTGCGTTTTCAGAGATTCAGTGCTCCGGTGTTCCCCTGTTTCCGAGAAAAGACCGGTCTTTTCCTCCATTTCAGGCAGCCTGTTTGTATGGAGGCGAAGAGGTAGCCGCTTGGTTAAATTCGCTCGGCAAGAAGCCCTGGGAATATACACACGTCGCGAATGAGGTCAGGAGCGGGTATGATGCCGAATACCGAAGGCGATCGCCACTTTACACTAAAGGAGCAGATGTGATGCTCGGCGGTTGGCATACGATTTGGCATTGGGACTCGTTTTACATGCCCGCAGAGATGCGATTGCTCGCTTGGACCTTTCGTGATGCCGAGCCGTGGTACGAGGTTTGGCTTGATCAGATAGGGAATCTAAGTGTGAAAACACGGACCACTTAGCAGACCTGAGCCGGGCGGAAAATGTTACTCTGCCGCAAGTTGCCCAACCAAAGCGTCGAGCCAACGGCCGGTTGCGCTTTTTGTTTTGTCCTTGAGTCACTGGCCAGCGGTGGCTCACGCTGGCGTTAGCCTGCATTCGCGCGCATGAACTCTTCACTCCATCGGTTAATCACGATTGAGCCGCCACCAATTCACTTGGTTGCGCCCGGATCGCTGGCGGATTGGTCGCGAGTTGAGACAGAAGTTGGCGCTCGGTTGCCACAAGACTTTAAGGATTACATTTCGGTTTATGGTGCGGGGCAATGGGGCGATTTCTTTGGAGTGATTAACCCCTTCTACAAGTGGAAGCATCCGCAAGCGCAGGAGAGTTGGCGCGCTTGGATGGATCTGCGTTTGGGAGGATTGGAAGAGATGGGACGGAAGTATCCGCAGTACACCGCCCCATTCCGTCCGCACCCTGCCTCGGATGGCCTGCTTGCATTCGGGTATAATGACAACGGAGGCACTTTGTGCTGGCAGGCATCGGGAGAGCCAGACTCCTGGCGCATTGTGTGCCTCGATGGAAAATTGTCGGAGGAGTATGATGCGTTCGACATGACGCTGACTGCTTTTCTTGCGGCATTGCTGAGCGAGGAGATTTCTCTACGGACATTTGCGCCGGATTTCTTTCCAGTTCGGCGGCCGGCGTTTCGACCTTACACGACAGAATGACCATGCAGGCTATCAAGGTCGGTGCAGACAACAGCGCCCCGCGCTTTGGCCTTGTTGCTTTTCTGATTTTTCTAGCCACTATTGCAGTCGGCGCGGCGCTCACGGGCGCTGTGTCTGACCTGATTCATTAGCCACAATCAAACAATCCATGGGCCTACATATTCAAACACTCGATGCGATTCCCGCAGATGCGGGACGCAAATACTTCATCTATCTTCTCGACTACGGCTGGGAGGAACCTCTCGTGAATACCTTAATGCAGAATTTCACGAATATGGCCCGTATGGCCTCTGACTCCGATGCAGTAGTCATCGCCGGCATCTCGCCCGTCCATTTTGCTAATGATGTGTTCTCGTGGCACGGCATCAACGGTGAGGATGGAGAAGCTATCTTACCAGCGATAATGATTACATCCTTGCACCCCACGTATTTCATCGAAAATCAAAACGGAGCAAGAGGCGAGATAAGCGACAAATTGATCATCATTCCGCTGAAGAAGGCGTGCAAGACGACCGATGACGTAATCAAGCTTATCCAATCTATATTTAAGGACATCAAGGGAGGCGGCGCTCCGATGTCCTTTTCAGTTGCGAAAGAAATGAAGAAAGAAGAGCACGGAAGATTCGCCGATTCTCTACTTCTAGAACCGAATTTTGCGGGAGTTGGAGTCAGGCTTCCTCAGTTACTGCAATGGCTCGTAAAGAAGAAATAGGCTAACATGCGCTGCAGTGAACTGCTCCGGGCGTCACGGCAACTGCTTCCGCCGCCGCCTTTCCGCCCACCATGCAGCTACCGCGCCACCTTCCGCAGTCGCTGAGCTTGGGGTCGTTAGCCCGCAATCGCACGTCAACTAATATGAGACCATTGGGACATCCTCCAGACGCAGAATCTGACGAAGACTCCATAGAGATGATTCGCGGATGGATAGTTGATGGTGAGCTTCAGATTTCTTTGGCCGCATGGGTTTGGGTCGACGAACCCAACCAATGGGGACGCTTACTTGCGGAGTCCGCGTGTCATCTCGCTGATGCCATTTCAGAAGAAACCGGGAAGAATCGAGATGAGGTGTTTCGCGCCATTACCGAGAGTTTGATTCACCATTTGCGTCATCCTCCAACTGACTTGGAGGGTGATCACGTCAGTCCCGTCGACCCAGTATGAAGACTCTGGCTAACCAACCGCATGCACTAAACCCCGCGATAGCGCTGTGGTTTCAAATTGAGTATCACTGGCGCGGGGTCAGTGATGCGGGACGTTCGGCAAAAGTATGACACGCGCACTGGCATTGATTCTGATGTTGTTTCTCACGGCGTGTTCTGACGTGGGTGATACCAGGCTGGATGGTACGTGGGCTTCTGATCGGGAAGCCACTGTTGCTTATGGCAGGTCTCTGAGCCCCGACATGGACTGGGGCAAGTATTCTCAAATTTTCGGACACCTTCGTGTGACATATGACGCCAATACAATGACCACCGATTTTCAGGGGCATGTTGAGCGCCGTCCGCTTCGACTTGTGCGCAGGGATAAGGATTCAGTGACAGCCAAGGTGTGGGATGATCTCGATGAGAAGGAGCGTCTGGTCACGATTCACTTTGTGGATGCGGATACTTATTGGATATACATTCGGGACACGGATCATCGAGAGTATTTTAAAAGATTGAAGGAGGCCAAACCAAGCGATGCACCTAATGACGGCCCCGCCATGTCAGTTGAGGAGTCGGATGGCTCTGGAGGGGGCCGTCATCGGTGATCTTGCACGTTAGGCCGCTTCTCACGTCATGAACAGCATCTGGATTTTTAACGGCCCGAAGTCGCAGTTTCCTTCTGGCGTGTTCACGCAGCGTGAAGCTGCCGAGAGTTGGATTCGCCAGCATGGTTTGAGCGGCACTCTCACAGCGTATCCCGTGGACATCGGCACGTATGACTGGGCAGTCAGCGCAGGACATTTCACTCCGAAGCGAGACGACCAGCGAAGCGCAGAGTTCATTCAGCGCTTCAGTTCTGCCACGCAGGAGCATTATCATTATGAGCACGGCAACGAGGCCTAACAAATCACCCCACATGAATATTACGGGAAGACAGAAGGTTGTTGCGACTGCCGCGATAGCGGCGGCCATTCTCGCGCTTTGGGCACTCTGGCCTTCAGGACCGTCGTATCAGGGAAGATCGATGAAGAGCTGGTTCTATGACCGCGGCGAGAATGATACGGAGGCTTTTCGAGCAATGGGCAGCGCGGGTGTGCCGTTTCTGATCGAACGGCTGGAGGATGCTCCGTCGGAACGCGTGACGCTCCTGGTAAAGTTGTCCATTGTGAGTAAGGAGTCCTACCGTCAAAATAAGGTGATGTGGCAACACAGGGCGGCATATTTGCTGGGAGAGATGGGGACGGCGGCGCAGAAGGCGGAGCCGAAACTGGCGAAGGCGGCAACGAGTGAAAACTGGAGCTTACGCGGAGGTGCGACGGTTGCCCTGATGAAGATCAGGCAGGAATCGCCTGACTCCTTGATCGAACAACTGCGCGACACGAGCGACCCGCAGGCCTGGTATCAAACCGGAATGATGGTTGGGCAGTTCGGAGCGCAGTCGGAACCGGCAGTGCCGATCCTGCTGGAAGCCCTTCAGCACACCAACAATGTCATCCAAGCGCACGCGCTCATCGCGTTGGGAATGATTGCCAGGCAGCCCGACAAGTGCATCCCTGCCATCGTTCCATTCCTGACCTCGCCGAATGTCAGTGACCGGCAGAAGGCGATCGGGGCACTACTCGCTTACAGAACCAATGCGTTGCCCGCGACAGATGCGATTCAAAAGGCATTGAGCGATTCCGACCCATGGGTGCGGAGCGATGCCGCCGCCGCCATGAAGATTTTGCAACAATAGAAACCCTGGAAAACAGGGATGAAATTGTCGGATCGGGTAGCCGGAAGGATTGACCTCCCGGCCCCCACACCACCTGACATGCGGGTCCGCTTCAGGCGGTTCCGGTCAGATTATCGTCTGACAGTTTCCCTTTCGGGCTCTGCCCTTCGTAATGCAGTTCGATCCATCGTGCCTTCAAATCCGGCACGGCTTGTTCCCTCGCGATTCCGCAGTTGTTTCTGTTTGCTTTTGAGATCATCCTGCTTTTCATCCGAGAAATCAGATGATCATTTTCTCACATAGAAGACTTCCATCCCATCAATTCACGCCCATGTCAGGCGCACACCAAGCGATGTACCGAATGACGGCCACGCCCCGCCAGTTGAGAATTCGGATGTTTCGGGGAGGGGGCCTCATCGATGATCTTGATGGTTCGGCAGGAGCACAACGCTTTCCATGACCGCCCTAATTCATTCGAAGCGACTGGACCTGGTTCCCATGACTCCGGCATTCCTCCGTGCTTCACTGGAAGGCAACATCCAGAGAGCGGAACAGGAACTGCAACTGTCTTTACCTTCGGGATGGCCTGGGGAAAACGCGGATATGCTATCCCTCCGGCTCAAACAACTCGAAGACGACCCGACCCTTCAGCCGTGGTTGGTCCGTGCAATGGTCCTTCGAGGGGCTGCCATCATGGTCGGGCACATTGGCTTCCACACTGCACCGGATGCGGATTACCTTCGGCCACTCTGTCCCGGGGGCGTCGAGTTTGGCTTCACCGTATTTCCTTCCTTCCAGCGCCAGGGATTCACCCGCGAAGCTGCCATTGCCCTAATGCATTGGGCGAGTCGGACTCATGACGTGAAACGCTTCGTGCTGTCAATTCGACCGGACAATGTTCCATCCCAACGTCTCGCCGCCCAACTGGGATTTCTCCGTGTCGGGTCTCATGTTGACGAGATTGATGGCTTTGAGGAAATTTTGGAACGCAGAATCTTGAGTGACGATGCCCAATCGGGTAGCCGGAAGGATTGACCGTTCCGGCCCCCACACCACCTGATATGCGGGTCCGCATCAGGCGGTTCCGGTCAGACCGCTTCAAAAAACAATTGGCGCCATCGCATCGAACGAGGTGCCCGTGACGTCACTATTTCTCTGCAATGCAGTAGAGGTATTGGTGACCCCGCACAAAAATCTCTTTGCCGACCATCGCGAAAGAGGCATCGGTTTTGTCATCCAGTTTATTGGTGGCAATAATTTCGAGCTCCGGACCTTTTTTCAACACCACACAGGTGCCTTCACGACCCAGCACATAGATCCGATCTTTTGCGGCGACGGGTGAAGCGTAGATTCCATACAGACCCTCCAACCGTTCGTGCTCGAAATGAATTTTCCCGGTCTTCTTGTCGAAACAAGAGAGGACGCCGTTGTTGCCGGCAACGATGTAAAGTAAATCATCCACCAGCAATGGTGACGGAACGTAAGGAGTGCTTTTATTATGACTCCAGCGAACGGCATCTGTGTCGGTGAGATCGCCTGTGCGACCTAGCGCGATGGCCTGCAAAGCATTGCCCCGGAAACCGCTCGTCACGTAAACGGTGTCTTCGTCTGCGACGGGAGTGGGGATGGCATTGAGCGTTTGACCGGCGCATTCCCAGATCAATTTGCCAGTCTGCAAATCATAGGACCGGATTTTGTTCGTCCCATTGATAATGACCTGCGGTTTGCCATTGTGCTCGACGACGAGCGGAGTGGTCCAGTTGGTTGGTTCATCGCGCTTCTGTTTCCAAAGTTCTTTGCCGGTGTTCTTATCGAGCGCGACAATGAAATCATCACCTTCATGGTCCCAGAGAACGACGACGGTGTTTCCATGCAAGGCGGCAGAGGAACCTTCCCCGAAACCGTTGCGCGTCTGCATGTCGCCAAAATCTTTCTCCCATTTCAAATTCCCCTTCATGTCGTAGCAATAAAGTCCGCGGGAACCAAAGTAGGCGAGGACATGTTTGCCATCGGTCATCGGGGATGCGGAAGCAAAGCCGTGATCTTTATGGTGCCCTTCGTGCGGTGTTTCTTCGCGCGCAACGTGTTGCCAAAGAACTTTTCCAGTGGTGCGATCGTAAGAAATGAGGGTGAACTGGTAAGATTCATCAGGCGCGGGTTCAGCCCCGAATCCACCGCCGCCGCCACCGCTACGTCTGCGGCCTTCTCTGTCGCCCCGGTTCTCTGCCGGTTGGTCTGATGCTGTTTTCTTTTCCGCTGCCTTTTTGCCGGAAGGAACGGCTGTGGAAATAAAGACCTGGTTACCCCAGATGATCGGCGTGGAAGAACCGAACCCGGGGATTTTCACTTTCCACTTCACATTCTCCGTCTCGCTCCATTTCAGCGGTGGCTCCGCTTGAGCAACACCATCCATGGTGGGCCCACGCCATTGAGGCCAATTCTGGCTGCTGGATTGTGCGATCGCAGGGGTGACGATGTATGAAGTGAGAACAGCAAGAACGCCAAGAGTGGTAAGCCATTTCATAGTTCTGATGTCGAATTTAGCCTGCAATGGCGTCGGCGTCGCGAACAAAGTTTTTGAAAAGACTGTCGAAATCAGCCGCATTCCGGCAAACCAATCAGTGTAAAACTGCATATGACTACTATTCAGCACTCAAAGCACCAGGCATTGGCCAAAACATTCATCCTGCTCTTCACCGTTGCCCTGATGTTTGGGCAATCCGCCGTGGCGCAAGTGAAGGTGGCAGTTCAGGAGAAACGCACCTGGGAGTTTAAGGACGCGGGCATCCGTTTTAACAATGATTTTCCCGGCGCACGACTGAATGAATGTTCGCAGGTCGGCAGCAACCAGTTTCGTATTTTGATCCTCCCCGAGAATGCGCCGGTTAACAATAGTCCGTGGTTTGCTTTCCAGGTGGTTGCCAAACGACCCACGACGGTCACGGTGACACTCGCCTATGAAAAGGGAAAACATCGTTACCACCCCAAGATCAGCCATGACGGAAAGACCTGGACCATGCTCGGCGCAAATGCTTATCACCGCGACCGCGAGAAGAATGAAGCGGCGCTCACTTTTAAAGTTGGACCCAAACCGGTCTGGATCGCTGCGCAGGAAATGATCGGCGGCAAAGAACTCACCGCGTGGATGAACGGATTGAGCAAACGCAAGTTTGTCGAAAAAAGTTTGGTCGGAAAATCCATGCAAGGCCGGGCAATCGAACAACTGGAGATCGGTAGCGGTTCGAGTTCGAATTACGTGTTTATAATCGGTCGCCAGCATCCGCCGGAAGTAACCGGCTCTTTTGGCCTGATGAGTTTCACTGAAACCATCGCCGGGAACTCCAGTGTCGCGCAGAATTTCCGGAAGCATTTCAGCACGATTGTTATTCCACTCCTGAATCCGGACGGGGTGGAGCATGGGCATTGGCGGCACAATATGGGTGGAGTGGATCTGAATCGTGACTGGAATAAATTCGACCAACCGGAAACCACGCTCGTGCGGGATCACCTGGTAAAAATCGGCAGCCCAACAGGAGCACGCGTTTTCCTGATGCTCGATTTTCATTCCACGGGTAATGACATTTTTTACACCCAGACGGATGCGCAAAAAACGTTTCCTGAAGATTTTACAAAGAATTGGCTGGCGGCGATCCAGGGGCGATTCCCGGATTACAAAGTGGTTCGCAGCGGTTCACACGATCCGCGCGGCAATACTTCGAAGGTCTGGGGTTTCATGCAGTTCGGCGCTGCGTGCATTACCTATGAACTCGGTGACAACACAGATCGGAAGCGGATTCGACAAATTACTTCTGGAGCTGCCGAAGAGATGATGAAGATGTTTCTCGCTGAAATCGGGGAGAGGAATTAAAGCACTGGTGGACGCAAAAGCTTAAACGGGTTCCCAGGCTATCACGCGGGAATTTAGCGGACGATCATTGAACCTACCGCGCCAAATCCTTCTTTCGTCAAGGTAGCCCATGCAGGAATAGCGTTCGCAATGCGCTACGACAGGAACAAACGGGGCCGGCAGATAGTCAACAATGACTCTGCTCTGCTCGGTCAAACCCCTAAAATTCCATTTGGATTCGTTCATGACTACTCCAGCGTGCGAACACGGGGTGATAAAAAACCGGTGCGATAGCAGCGGATCCCAACACAAGAACTATGATACAAACTTATGGTTTATGCACGGGAAGAATTGGCGACTGACCGATCGCTTGGAGCATTGGGTTATTATGGAATCGGCTCCACCAAAGCGTTTCGCGCCTGCACGACACGCCGGACAGCCTCTTCAACGGTTGAACCCACCGCCGTAAGGTGACCCATCTTACGTCCAACCCGCGCATCCCTCTTGCCGTAGAGATGCAGTTTTACGTGCGGATTTTGCAAAGCAGCGGCCCAGTTCGGTTCGCCACGTTCCCAAAGATCACCGAGAAGATTGGCCATCGCGCTGGGTTGACGCAGTTCAGTTGAACCGAGTGGCAATCCGCAAACAGCGCGCACTTGCTGCTCAAATTGACTTGTGACACTGGCATCAATTGTCAGGTGCCCGGAATTGTGTGTGCGCGGGGCCAATTCGTTTACAAGCACTTTGCCCGACTTTGTGAGGAACATTTCCACTGTAACCAACCCGACGACATTCAACTTTTCCAGAATACCGCGTGCGAGTTCATCCGCTTCAGCAGCCAGGCGCGGATCGATCGTAGCGGGAGCAAACGTCACATCCAAAATGTGATTGGAATGCGAGTTTTCGAAAACCGGGAATGCGGCAAACTGACCATTAAGACCTCGCGCAGCCACTACGGAAATTTCCTTTTCGAAATCAACGAACGCTTCGTAAATCCCTTCTGCTCCGTTCAACCTGGCAAAAGCGCCTGGCAGTTCATCGGCACTTTTGATTTTAACCTGTCCCTTGCCGTCGTAACCGAAGCTGGCTGTTTTTAAAACAGCAGGAAGACCAAGTTCTTTCGCGGCATCTTCGAGGTTTTGCAGAGAACTGATGCGACGAAAGGGCGTCACGGGAAAGCCGTTTTCGGACAGGAAAGTTTTTTCCCGCAAACGATGTTGTGTCACATGCAATACGTGTCCGTCAGGTCGAACCGGGACAATTTCCGAAGCAGCCTGGGTCGTGGCGGAGGGAACGTTTTCGAATTCGAAAGTTACAACATCCACTTGACGTGCGAAGTCGCGGATTTTATCGAGGTCATCGTAGGAACCTGAAATTTCCAGGTCTGCAACATGGCCGGTGGGCGTATCGTTTTCCGGTGAGTAAGTGATGATGCGATAGCCAAGCTCACGCGCGGCAATCGCGAACATACGTCCAAGCTGTCCGCTGCCAAGGACACCGATGGTGGCGCCAGGGAGGATTATCTTGTTACCAGATTTCTGCTGCACGAATTGCATTAAGCGAAAAATGAAACTGAACGGCTCACTTTTTCAATCGCCGATTCGATAAAACTTTTTTGGTTTGTCGCTTTCGGAACCCGTCATAGGCAGCACGACAGTCCGGATACTTTGCCCCAAGCATCGCCGTTGCAAGAAGCGCGGCGTTGATCGCGCCAGGCTTGCCAATCGCCAGGCTGCCGACAGGAACGCCTGCTGGCATTTGGGCGATCGAAAGGAGTGAATCAAGACCTTTTAACGCTTTCGATTCCACCGGAACACCGAGCACGGGTAGCACCGTTTTTGAGGCGCACATTCCCGGCAAATGCGCGGCGCCCCCTGCTCCCGCGATGATAATTTCCAACCCGCGCTCCGCAGCCGTACCAGCATATTCGAAAAGCCAGTCAGGTGTACGATGAGCAGAAACAACGTTCGTCTCGTAGGGCACCTTCATTTCATCCAGTTGCGCGGCGGCATGTTGCATGGTTTCCCAATCGGATTGACTTCCCATGATAATTCCAACAAGCGGCTTTTTATTATTCGCCATAAGCAGGCGCAGTTTTATCGTCGGAAAGCGTTGTGTCGAAAGAAAACTTGCTACCGCAGAGTCGAAACCTAAGCTCGCGCCATGACTTTCAGACGAAAGATTAGCAGTGCAATCGCAGTTTTTCCTTTTCTGCTTTCTCCACTGATAGCCGAAGAAGCGGCGCAACCTCTGTTAGATGCGCTCACCAGCACAACCATTAGCGGCTATATTGATTCCGGTGCTCATTGGAATCCGGGCCCAGGCATTCCAGTTACATCAATCAATGGAACGGAAATCCTGTGGCAGCACCAGAACGGCAGGGTGGCCATCTGGCAATTGTCAGGCACTGACCTGATCGGCGCGATTCGAGTCTCGGAACCTTCCTCGACCGCTCCCCGGACGGCACTTGCTTTCGACAAAAATTCCATCGTCTTTCAGCAGTTGGGTTATTTTTGGAAGGACGATTCGATCATCAATGCATGGCCCGCTTTGCCGCTTAAGGATTTACATTTTGCTGGCACAGCGAATCTCGTTGGCGATCGGGACAACGATTTAGTTTGGGCATCTGGATCTCATCTCCTGGTTTGGGAAATGAACGGAACTCGTGTTGTCCGACAGCACATTGTTTCCACTCGATTCCACGTTCCAGCCGATGCCCGCGTCGTCAGCATCGCAAGATTTGATGCTGACAATTTTCCGGATTTACTCTGGCACGATCCACGCGGATTTGTGTGGGTTACGTTTATGGAGGGTCTCAACGTCAGAGGGACTGTGGTGTTGAACAATGGCAAGCCCGCCAATCCGGACTGGACACTCCGAGGAGCAGGCGATTTCAATTTGGACGGAAAACCTGATCTGCTCTGGCAGCATAAAGACGGGCGAACCGCCACCTGGCTCATGGACGGAACAATTCGTAAAAGCGCAGCACTACTGCGAGGCGGAAAGCCAGTGGGAGCAGGATGGAAAATCATAGATACACGGAAAGCGGTATTCCATGTCGTGACCTATCAACCTGCCCCTCCACCCCCCCCATGCCCCTCCAATCCCCCTTTTTCCACCCATGTTCGGCGGTAGCAGTTCCACAATTATCTTCCCACACACCGGACCGATTCCAGTCGTTATCGCGCCTACTCCTGTTTCGGACTAATCTGAATACATCTTCCTGAACAAGAAAAAAGCGACCCGAGAATCGGATCGCTTTGTGAACCAAGTTAAATCTAAAGCGGACTAGGTCAAACTGATCTTGTCACCCTCTTTGAGAGTAACAATCGCCTTCTTCCAATCCGGCGCCTTACCACGAGCTGGGCTCGATTGGCGGCGTGCCTTTCCAAAGACATTCATCGTGTTCACTCGTGTGACTTTCACTTTGAACAACTCTTCAATCGCTTTGCGGATCTGAATCTTGTTCGCACGTTTGTCAGCTACCACAGTATATTGGTTGAGCTGGTCTGACTGGCGCGTGCCCTTTTCAGTGACACGCACGGTTTTGATAACATCAAAAGAATTCATAGTCTTATTCCTTGCCGAGGCGTTCTTCAACTTTTTCGAATGCGCTACGAGTAAAAACAAGCTTCGCCGGACGCAACACTTCATACGTGTTGAGGGACTCACTCGTTGCCACATAAATCTGTGGCAGGTTTCTCGATGCAAGCATCAGGTTCTGATCCACACCCTGCGAAACGATCAGCGCCGTGTCATCGATTTCCAACGTGTTCAGCAGATTGACGAAATCTTTGGTCTTCGGGGAAGTCAGTTTCAGATCGTCCACAACCAACACGTCGCCGGATTTGATCCGTTCGCTAAGTGCTTTGCGCAATGCGAGTTGTTTCGTCTTGGTATTAATCTTTTTCGTGAAATCGCGGGGCTTCGGTCCAAAGACCACACCACCACCACGCCACAAAGGAGATGCGAATGAACCGGCACGAGCGCGGCCAGTGCCCTTTTGGCGCCATGGCTTTTTGCCGCTGCCAGCAACTTCACCCATCGTTTTGGTGCAAGCAGTGCCGCTACGTTGAGCAGCCATGTATGCAGTAACGGCGTCATGAACTGCCTGTGTGCCACTTCCATCTTCAATCAATGGAAAGCGAACTTCGAGTTCTCCAGCGTTCTGACCTTTATTATCTTTAACAGTAAGCTTCATAAATGAACGGTTGGCGGGCAGTCGCCCACCCTATTTTTACTTCTTCTTCGCAGCGGCCTTCGCAGCAACACCTGCAGACTTGGCTTTCACGGCCGACACCGGTTCGAAGCGGAGTTTCGCCCGTTGAGAACCTTTCGGCAATTTCTTCGCTTCCCGAATGATCACATAATCATCATTTGAACCAGGAATTGCGCCTTTGATTAGAAGGATATTCTCCGATTCACGAACCTGCACAACTTGCAGATTCTGCGTCGTGCGCTGAACCTGGCCCATGTGACCGGGCATTTTCATGCCGCGCATAACCGTTCCAGGGAACAAACGTTGCCCGATGGCACCCGAACGACGACGCCAACCTTTGGCACCGTGAGTAGCATCACCACCGCGAAAATTATGGCGCTTCATAACACCTTCGAAGCCGCGACCTTTTGTCACGCCAATGGCATCAACAAAATCGCCGACTGCAAAGATGTTCGCACCGACTGTGTCACCAGATTTAACTTCAATCGAGAAATCGCGAAATTCCTTGATGCGTTTCACTGGAGCAGCATTGTGCTTCTTCATGTGACCGAGAAGCGGTTTGGTCAACCGGCTTTCTTTTTGGTCATCGAAGCCTAACTGAACAGAATTATAACCATCGCTCTCCTGGGTTTTCACCTGAATGACGCGATTGGGGCCGACAGCAACGACCGTTACCGGAATCAGAACTCCTTTGGAGTCGTAAACACGGGTCTGGCCAAGTTTTTTTCCTAACAATCCGATTGGCATAAAAAAGCAGAGTTAAATTTTGATGGTGATGTCCACGCCAGCCGGAAGATTGAGTTTCTTCAATTCATCCACGGTCTTCGCAGTCGGCTCGATAATATCGAGCAGGCGCTTATGGGTGCGTTGTTCAAAGGTTTCTTGCGACTTCTTGTCGGCATGTGGCGAGCGCAAAACGGTAAAGCGCTCGACCCGAGTCGGAAGTGGAATTGGACCAGCGACTCGTGCGCCGGTGCGTTTAACAGTTTCAACAATGTCAGAGGCCGATTGGTCAATGACACGATGATCGTATGCTTTCAGTCTGATGCGGATGCGTTGTCCAGCCATAATTCAAAGAGCGTGGTTAATAGTTTATTTTTTCTAGCTGCGTGCTGCTGGACGGGCTTTCGCCGAATCCATAATGGTACTCAAAACACTGTTTGGAACCTGTTCGAAAGTCAGCGGCTCCATTGAATAGGAAGCACGGCCTTTCGAAAGAGAACGGATGGCAGTGGCGTAACCGAACATTTCGGCCAGAGGCACCTGAGCGTTTAAAATAGTCTGTCCTGCCTTTGCGTCAATCCCGTTGATCACACCGCGGCGGCGATTCACATCACCGAGCAGATCACCTTGATATTCGTCCGGTGTGGTGACTTCAACCTTCATGATTGGCTCGAGCAACACTGGACCCGCTTTTTTGAAAGCGTCTTTCAGAGCGAAGATACCAGCCATTTTGAAGGCCAACTCGTTGGAATCAACTTCATGGAACGATCCGTCAACCACATCCACTTTGATATCAATGACTTGATAGCCGGCATAAACACCGCTGCGGATGGCTTCCTCGATACCATTAATAACTGCCGGAATGTATTCCTTCGGAATCGCACCACCAACAATCTTGTTATTAATTTCGATGCCTTTTCCCTTTTCATTCGGCTCAAGCTTGACGACGGCGTGACCGTATTGACCACGACCACCCGATTGACGAATGAACTTGCCTTCGCCTTCTGCGGGTTGAGTCACAGTTTCACGGTAAGCGATCTGAGGCGCGCCAACGTTGGCTTCAACCTTAAATTCACGCTTCAAACGATCAATGATAATTTCCAGGTGCAACTCACCCATCCCGGCGATGATGAGCTGGCTGGTTTCTTCATTGGTGAAGCAACGGAACGTCGGATCTTCTTCCGCCAAACGCTGCAAACCTTCGGACATCTTGTCGCGGTCTGCCTTGGTCTTCGGTTCCACAGCCATGCTTATAACAGGCTCAGGAAAGGTTGGCGGTTCCAGGGTCACGTCGAAATCTTCGTCGCAAACTGTGTCACCAGTGGTGATGTTGCGGAGACCAACTAGAGCGGCGATGTCGCCAGCATAAGCCGCATCGATATCTTTGCGTTCGCCACCTTGAATGACCATCAAGCGGCTAACCCGTTCACGTCTGCGTGTGCGCGGATTATAAATCGTGTCACCCTTCTTCAAGATGCCGGAATACACACGGAAGAACACCAACTTACCGGCGTAAGGATCAGTCCAAAGTTTGAATGCGAGCGAACAGAATTTGGCGTTGTCATCCGTATCCACTTTGACGATATCTTCAGTTCCTGGAACCAAACCTTGTGCCGACGGAATGTCCAGCGGGCTTGGAAGATAATCAATAACAGCATCAATCAGAACTTGAACGCCTTTTTTCTTGAAAGCAGAACCGCAAAGAACCGGGACCAGTTCAATTTTGCAGGTTAACCGGCGAATCGCAGCTTTCAGGATCAAAGGTTCGATCGGCTTTTCTTCCAATACCAGTTCAGCGAGAGAATCGTCTTTGTTCGATACAGCTTCGATCAATTCCTTCAAAGCGGCTTTTGCGCGCTCCTTGTGAATATCAGGAATCTCCGTGATCTCATACTTAAGACCTTCATTTAAGATGTCGCCTGCACCCCAGATAATTGCCTTCTGGTTTACGACGTCAATGACACCTTCAAAGTTTTCCTCGGCACCGATCGGCAGAAAGATCGGGAAAGCGTATGCGCGCAATTTTGTGCGCATGTCATTCAGTGCATTTTCAAAGTTGGCACCAGTCCGATCCATCTTATTGACGAATGCGATACGGGGAACTTTGTACTTCGTAGCCTGGCGCCACACCGTTTCAGATTGCGGCTGCACACCAGCCACACCACAAAACACAGCTACTGCACCATCGAGCACACGCATCGAACGCTCAACTTCAGCGGTAAAATCCACATGGCCCGGGGTATCAATGATATTGACCCGGTGCGGAATTTCCGTGAAGAGCTTGTTAAGAAGTTCTTCGTTCTTCTGTTTCCAGAAGGTCGTGACTGCAGCAGAAGTAATGGTAATGCCACGCTCCTTTTCCTGCTCCATCCAGTCGGTCACGGTATTGCCGTCATCGACATCACCAATTCGGTGAATCAAACCGGTATAAAAGAGAATACGCTCGGTCGTCGTGGTCTTGCCGGCGTCAATGTGGGCGGCGATACCAATATTGCGAGTCCGCTCCAGCGTGTACTGCCGGTTCGGAGAATTGACCCCTTTGTTTTCTACTGCACTCATTTTAAAAATCTAACGAATAAAAACGCCCCGAATTTCATCGGGGCGCAGTTCAAATCTTAATTCTACCAGCGGAAATGCGCGAAAGCTTTATTGGCCTGTGCCATTTTATGCACTTCATCACGCTTACGGATAGCGTTACCCTGCGCCTGGTAGGCTTCCAGGATTTCCGCAGCCAACGATTCTCTCATTGGTTGCCCCTTACGCGCATCAGCGAAATCAACGATCCAACGGAGAGCCAGGGCAGCCTGACGATCTGAGGGAACTTCAACCGGCACCTGGTAAGTTGCGCCACCCACTCGGCGAGGCTTCACTTCCAGACGGGGTTTTGCGTTATCCACTGCGCGCTGCAAAATTTCCAACGGGTTGGATTGCGGATTCTTTTCCACAATCTGGTCGAACGCACCATAAACGATACGTTGAGCGACTGATTTCTTGCCGCTGATCATGACGGTGTTCACGAGACGCGTTACGAGTGCGCTGTGATACTTACCATCTTCCACCATTATTCTTTTCTCTGCTTGACGACGACGTGCCATAAAAATCTTTTATTTACTTCTTCTTAGCCGCACCTGCTGCTGTTGCCTTTGGACGCTTTACTCCGTACTTGGAACGGCTGACGCGGCGCTTTTCAACACCGGAGGCATCCAATGTACCGCGAACAATGTGATAACGCACACCGGGCAAATCCTTCACACGACCGCCACGCACCAGTACAATAGAATGTTCCTGGAGGTTGTGACCTTCGTCTGGAATATAAGCAATCACTTCAAAACCATTCGTCAAGCGGATCTTGGCCACTTTACGCATCGCAGAGTTAGGCTTTTTCGGAGTACGAGTCATCACTTGAAGACACACCCCACGACGAAACGGCGAACGGTCCAAAGCAGGAGCCTTGGATTTCACTTTCAGTTTTGAACGTCCCTTCCGGACGAGCTGGTTAATTGTCGGCATTTGTATTTAAAGCATTTAGGTCGCTTCACTGGGAAGCGGGAGCGCGGAATATAACAAAGCGATTTTCGCTTGCAACAGGTAATTACAGAAATCTCCCAATTTCGCAGAAGAACCGTAAAACATTGGTGCTTCACCCCATTGAACAACGCACTCGGCGATACTATATAGCTATTTGGCGTCTCTTCAAACATCTGTTTGCTCAATATATTCCTCCAAAATGCTGTTTTCGGTGGAATAAGAATCGTTGTTTGCCCGACTCCTGACGTCCTTGCCCCGGAGGGGGCCTCTGACAATAGCCCAATGTTTCAGCATTGGGTGTGGTTCATTATTGATCCAAACCACGATCTGGGCTGGTGCCATTCGAAAGGCGCATGGCTATTCCACTGAAAACAGCGAGGAACCCTCGGCCCCAGGCAAAGCCCCTACAAATCAGGCGCGCTTACAATGCATCCTGCGGCTCACAACACCCCTGCTCAGGCATGTCTGTGGCTCCGACCGAGTGACCTTCCAACGTTAAATGGTGTGTCTGCGGCTCCGACCGAGTGACCTTCCAAGTTGGATCCGGATATTTATTGAGGCGACGAGTCTAAAATTTTAACTAGCCGGAAAGGTTTGTGGGCGTTTATAAAGGTGGACCGCAAAAACATTTATGAACTTTGAAACCTTCACTCGCCGGGACTTCTTGAAGAGTTCGACAGTCGCAGCCGGGGGCGCACTGCTCGGAACCCTTTCACTTGAACGCAGCGCGCATGCCGCAGCGAACAATGACACACTAAAAATCGCTCTTATCGGCTGTGGAGGACGCGGTTCCGGCGCTGCTGCCCATGCTCTTACGGCCGATCCGAATTGCAAACTGGTCGCGATGGTTGACGCTTTTCAGGATCGATTGGACAAGGGGCTTGAACAAATCAAAAATAAACACGGAGATCGCGTTGCTGTTCCGGAAGAAAACAAGTTCGTCGGATTCGACGGTTATAAAGAAGCCATCGCGCTGGCTGATGTCGTTATCCTGGCGACCCCTCCCGGATTTCGGCCGATGCACTTCGAAGAAGCCGTCCGCCAGGGTAAACATGTGTTCATGGAAAAACCGGTTGCTGTAGACGCCCCTGGCGTTCGCCGGGTGCTCGCGGCTGCTGCAGAAGCGAAAAAGAAAAATTTAAAAGTGGGCGTCGGCCTGCAACGCCATCACCAACCTAATTACAATGAAACCATCAAACGCCTGCAGGACGGCGCAATTGGCAACATTGTCGCGGCCCGAGTTTATTGGAATGGCGGCCCAGTGGGACCAAAATACAGGCGCGCGCAAGTCGCCGAAATCGTAGGTCGCCAACCCACTGAAATGGAATTTCAGATGCGCAATTGGTACATGTTCAATTGGCTCTGCGGCGATCACATTGTCGAACAACACATTCATAACCTCGACGTGATCAATTGGATCAAGGGCAGCTACCCGGTGCGCGTGCAAGGGATGGGCGGTCGCGCTTTCCAACAAGGCCCGGACAGCGGAGAAATTTTCGATCATCACGCCGCGGAATATGAGTATGCCGATGGCACCCGGATGTTCAGTCAATGCCGTCAGATCCCAAACTGCGAAAACAACGTCTCCGAACATGTCATCGGGACCAGGGGGCATGCAGACGTCAACGGTCACAAGATTTTTGGTGGAGAAACGGCGTGGCGCTACAAAAAAGAAGGCCAATCCAATGACGGCTGGCAATTGGAGCATTACACGTTGTTTGATGCCATTCGCAATGACAAGCCATACAACGAAGCGGAAAATGGAGCGAAGAGCACGTTAACGGCTATCATGGGTCGCATGGCGACCTATTCGGGCAAAGTCATCGAATGGGAACAGGCGCTCAATTCGACGCTGGAGCTTGTTCCAAAGACTTTGGCGTGGGATGCGCAACCGCTCGTCCTGCCGGGCGCGGATGGATTGTATCCGTTCGCTGTGCCAGGAAAAACTGTCGCGGTTTAAACTTAATCCAACACTAAACCGGCCACGCTTCAGTTCATCTGTTGCGTGGCCGGTTCATTTATTTCAGATTCTTGCAACAGCAGAACCCTCCTGCTTCATCAACCTAAAAACCGCAGTTTAACCCTGCCTGAAACCTTTAATCCCTCTCTTTCTTACGTTTACAAAGACCGAAACCGGAAAAATCACCGTTTTCCCCACGTAACCGAGAGGCAATCCGCCCGGATCGGGTCTCGGTTAGCGTAACCGAGAGGCAATCCGTTCGGATCGGGTCTCGGTTAGCGTAACCGAGAGGCAATCCGTCCGGATCGGGCCTCGGTTAGCGTAACCGAGAGGCAATCCGTTCGGATCGGGACTCGGTTAGCGTAACCGAGGGGCAATCCGTTCGGATCGGGTCTCGGTTAGCGTAACCGAGAGGCAATCCGTTCGGATCGGGCCTCGGTTAGCGTAACCGAGAGGCAATCCGCCCGGATCGGGTCTCGGTAATCATCGTCGGGAGCCATCAAACTGTTAGGCTAGATCGGGCAGTTGGATTTCAACGCAGAGGCGCAAAGAGGCAGAGGCGCAGAGGATTTATGCTTTTTACCTCATTAAAAACACCTCATCTAAAAGGTGAGTGCCCGGAAGACTTGGAACTCTGCGTTAACTGCCGTTTTTAGGATCAAGGTTCCACCAGCCACGTGCGGAAATTGGGCGTTTCCGATGTCTTGATGTTCTCCATGCGCTTGCGCGAAATGCGAGTCGCAGCTTCAGGCCTTTTTTCCATCAACTGCAACCCGGCATCAATCCCGAGAACGCTGACGGCTGTCGAAAGCGCATCCGCAGTAGCAGCATCATCCGCCACGACCACCACACGGCTGTGATCCACGAGGCCAATACCAGTGCGGGGATCAACAATGTGCGAGTAACGATTCCCATCCAACTGGACGTATTGGAATAAATCGCCGGAAGTCGCCATGGCTTTGTTTTTCAAGTAAAGAAAGTCGGAGGGAGCGGAATTCTCTTCCAAGGGCGGGAGTTCGATTCTCCACGTTTTTGTTCCCGGCGGAGGTTGGCTGACGACGAGATCGCCACCACCGGAAACAAGCGCTCGCAATATCCCGTGCTGCTTCAAAACTTTCATTGCTTCATCCACGGCATAGCCTTTGCCAATCCCGCCGAGGTCAAGGCGCATATTGGGCGCAACCAGTTCGACGGTACGACTGTTCGGTTCGAGTTTCATCTTTTCATACCCAACCGCGAGCCGCGCTGCGGCTAGACGGGACTCATCGGGAAACTTTTTTTCACGTCGTGCTTTGCGCCAAAGATTTACCGCCGGTCCGACCGTCACATCAAAGGCTCCCCCGCTCTGTTCCGCAAAATCTTGTGATCGCTTCAGCACGTGCCAAAGATCATCGCTGACTTTAATCATTTGCCCGGAGCCGGATGTGCGCGAAAGCTGGCTCAACTCACTGTCGTAGTCGTAATCACTCAAGACCGAATTCAACGCAGCGATTCGCGCAAAGGCAGCGTCCGCTGCGCGCCTGGCCGGAACCTCATCTGGAGCATAGAGAACGATTCGAAAAGGCACTCCCATTTGCGGTTGTTGGAATTCAAACCGGCGAACCGGCGTATCAGTGGTAACGCAGGAAACCGTAAACACAGCCACGCCCAACAGGAGAAACAGCCAATGGAGTGTTTTGCCAAATCGCACAGGTTAAACTGTAAGACAAATCCAGAACAGGAAAGGCGGAAGTTTTAGAACGTGGACCTGCGGCGTGATTAAGAGTGGGTGAGACAGAAGGGGCGCTCCGCTTCCACGCCCATCTCACCCGTTAAAACCGCACCCTCAGCTTCTCCCCTAAAGAAACTTGGCTTGTTAAGAAAGGGGCATTCCATCATCTTCGTGTTTCCATGAAAAAGGCGAAAGCGGTGTTTGCAGTTGCTCTGATTCTTCTACTGCACTCCTTTCTTTGGCTATCGCTCAAAGGCGTCATTCAGAAAATCGAGCAGGAGAACGGTGTGATGGAGAATTATCAGGTCATCAACCTCTTCCTTGGCATCGCTCTCTGGATATGGGCTCTTCGACGCTCCAGGTTCCGCGCTGACAAAATCCTTTTTGCGGGCCTGGCGTTATTCAGCGGAACCATTCTCATCCTTGAGGTGGATTTCCGCCAAATGAATGCTCCGCTTCTGAATGCGATCATAAATGGAAAGATTCGCGATCTCTGGCTCGGAACACTGTGGCTTGTGGGAATCATTTTTTTCGTGCGCAATGCCAAGCCGGTTCTGAATGCCTTTCTTTCATGGCTGCGCACCCCAGCCGCAGTGCTGATGTTTGCAGCGGGAGCTTTTTGGATAACATCCGCGCTGATCGATAAATCGCTGCTCGGACGCAAAGATTTGTTCAACGAAGAATTGATGGAGGTAAATGCCACTCTGCTGATGACCGCATCGGCCTTGCTGAATCTTTACACCCAAAACCGGCAGCCAAGCCCGGGCTACACTCCGGAACCAGCGGCGTTGATTCTTTAGTTACTAAGACTGGATACTGGATTCTGCTGCTCGCGCAGGTGAGTTGAAACTGCCTCCTTTTAAAAGGAGTGAGCCGGCCCCGAGTGCAACCAATCACTCAGAACCGGCTCTTATCCCCCCAAACAACGGAGTCACTTTAGCAGTGATACAAAATACTACAATCAGGCCATCCATTTTTCAGCTATCAGGTATTCCATCAGACAAAGACGGTAGTGAAATCAGGAGTGTGGAAATTGCGCATTCCAGCGCGCGGGAAAATAATGTTTCCAAAATAACCCGAAGAAAATGGAACGCACTTCTCCCCGGCCTATTTTGATTCGACGGGATGGCTCCAGGACATTTTCCTTCCGGAGTTGTTGAAGCGTTCTTACCCCAATCAGAATCGGCAATGCACAGGCAATTCGCACGCGCATCTGCTTTTGCGGAAGCGCGTTGGTATAATCCCAACCGGCGCGCAGGTTCGAATGTGCCTGGTTGAGCAGAGCATCGTAAACGGGACGGAACCGCGAGATGTTCGCGGGATCCAACAGGTCTTCTGGCTTCAAGCTCGCTGCCACCAGTTTTTCGCGCGGGATATAGCAGCGTCCCTGGCGCAAATCACTCGGCAGGTCGCGCAGGATATTGACGAGCTGCAGCCCCTTCCCAAAACGAACGCTGTTCTGGATCAGGAGATTGTCATTAAGCGGCGCCGTCGGAAACAAATGGGTTCGGCACATCTTGGTCCAAAACTCGCCCACACAACCGGCGACACGATAGGTGTAACCATCCAGTTCCCCTTCCGTTTGCAGCGTCAGGATGCGCGACTCCGCGGCATGCGAGAAACGAATCAAGTCGAGTTCCTGCCCGCTGAGAATGGTGCTCAGGACTTCGCGAATGCGTTGTTGATCTTCAGGTGAAAATTCGTTGAGCAGCGCCAGGGCTTCTTCATTCCGTTCCAGTAACACGCGTTCACCCGGTGATCCCTGGTTCTTCGCCAGTTCACCGAAGTTCAATGGTTGGGAATTCTTCCCAGACAACCGTTCTCGAAAGGCCCGTAGCGCCTGCAAGCGTTTATCCACCGGGACAATCTGCGTGTCAGCGATGGTATCCGTCGTGCGGGCCAGCAAGTAGGCGAGGCTGATCTGTGGACGAATCGCCGGCGGCAGTATCCGCATTGTTTTGTAGAACGAACGTGAAACCTGTTCGAGCAGGTCTGTAAGCAGGGGGGAGGTTGCCATTTATTTAAGTAGTTTTTTCCAGCGAGCCAATTGTCGTTTCACTTCATTCGTCCCGGGCGCGCCAACCAGGTTTCGTTGTGCCATGGCTTTCTGCAGATTGAAAACATCCAGGGCATCTTTGCCAAAGATTTTATCCACCGATTGAAGCTCTTTCAATGAAAGTTGGTTGAGCGGTTTGTTTTCTTTTTCCGCCAATGCGACAACGGCGCCGACGGCATGATGCGCCTGGCGAAATGCCATTCCCTTGCGCACAAGATAATCAGCCAGATCGGTCGCAAGCAGCGCAGGATCGCTCGCCGCCGTAGCGCACGCTGTTTTGTTGACGGAAGTATTCTCCAACATTGCGCCGACGATCCGGACCGTGGTGCGAATTGTGTCGGTGGTATCGAATAAACGTTCTTTGTCTTCCTGCAAATCGCGGTTGTAGGTCATGGGCAACCCCTTCAACAACGTGAGCAGCGCGACGAGGTTGCCGTAAACGCGTCCGGTCTTGCCGCGGGTGAGTTCCGCGATGTCCGGGTTTTTCTTCTGCGGCATCAAGGACGAACCGGTCGTGTAGGCATCGGCAATCTTGATGAAATGGAACTCGCTGCTGGCCCAGAGGATGACATCCTCGGCGAGACGGGACAGGTGCATCGCGGTGATGGCGGCGACGCTGCAAAATTCGAGGGCGAAATCGCGATCGCTCACGGCGTCCATGGAATTTTGGGTGACGAGCGGCTTGTCATTGTGATCCACAAAGCCGAGTTGTTTGGCAACGAACTCGCGATTGAGCGGCAACGTCGAACCGGCAATGGCGCCACTGCCGAGCGGGCAGACATTCACGCGTTGGAAACAATCGATTAGCCGCGCGTGATCGCGGTCGAACATTTCCACATACGCCAGCAAATGGTGGGCGAAGTAAACCGGTTGGGCGCGTTGTAAATGGGTGTAGCCGGGGATGATGACATCCACGTTCTTCGCGCCGAGTTCGACCATCGCCATTTGGAGATCGCGCAGTTCCCCGGACAATTCGAGGATCTCATTCCGCAGCCACATGCGGACATCGAGCGCCACCTGGTCATTGCGGGAGCGGCCGGTATGAAGTTTCGCGCCAGCCGGAACGCGTTTCGTCAGTTCCGACTCGATGTTCATGTGGACATCTTCGAGTTCCTCTTTCCACTCGAAATTCCCATCTGCGATCTCCTGGCCAATGTCTTCCAACCCTTTGCTGATCTGTGCCAGTTCACCCTTCGTCAGCACGCCGATTTTGTGCAGCATGGCGGCGTGAGCGATGGACCCCATGATGTCATGGCGCCATAGACGCCAATCGAAGGAAATGGATTCGGTGAATTTTGCAACGTCCGCGGCTGGGCCGGAGGCAAAACGTCCACTGCGTGAGGTAGGAGAACTTTTACTCATTTCTAGACGATGCGAATTTGCGCGGAACACCCCGGGAAGTAAAGGGAGTTTGAGGTTTCAAGTTTGCGCATCTCATTTCTTGCAAGGGTCAGGTGAGATGAACTGGCACCGGGACGGTGCCATAACTCGCAGGCGAGGACGCCTGCGATACGTAGCGTAGCCGTCCTCGGCTGCGAGTTCAACGGGCGTCCCCGCCGGTTGTTCAGGAATTGAGATGCCGCGCAAGAAAGTTAGATGCGCCCGTTTGCAGTTTAAGGTTGGGGGCTTACAGCTCGAACACCACATTTAGTTCCCAGGCGGCGGGAACAAGCGAGTCGGGTTCGTGCTCGTGAGGCTGGTTTGCCAGAGCATGTTGCTGCGGATGTAGATCACGTTGTCCTTATACCAACGTGGAATGCTCATACGCTTTGCACCCTCGTCCTCGACCAGGGTTCGAGTTGTGCCGTCGATGAGATCGTGCCACAATTAATTTCCGCCGCATACCCCACAGTAGCTGGGGCAGATGTCTTGCCAAGAGCGTTCTTAATTTCCGCTTTCCGAGGAGGCAACCGTTTTCCAATAATCCGGCAGATCTGATTTCGTCTCGACCAGGATCTCGAGAATGGCGCGCCTTGTCCCGGATGCAATGGCGGCAAAATCTCCAGAGGTATCCTTTTCCGTCAGAATTTCCCAGAGGCGTTTATAAACGTGGTTCTTGGTTTGCGCCGGCAGTTCATTGAAGGCTTTGGAATAGATCAGGAAACTGCACGGATACTTGAACACCCGCTTCTTCAGGTCGAACTGCCGGAGTGAACGTCCTTTGCTGTCGGTCGGACCGAAGCTTTCGAAGTCTTTTGTGAAAGTGGAACTCCCTTCCAAGCCATCCTTGATCGTCGCTTCCTCCGTGAAGAGCAGGTATTTTAGAAACGACTCCACAATATTGGAGATGTAATTCATGTGACCGTAGCGGGCCAGTTGAATGTTGGATTCGTAATTCAGACGAGTGATGAAATTGTGCATGTGGGTCTGATGCTCAAGCACCATCAAAGCAACTATGTCGCTGCCCTTTTCGGGATAGCGGGATGCATTGAAGAACCCGCTCAGGTCGGTCAGGTTTCCGGCGTGGTTCGGCTTTTTCTCCTGTTTATCCAATGCTGCCTTGCCCATCAGATTCCCGCGATGCGTTTGTTCGCCATGTTTGCCGGTGACATACCATCCGCCCCAACGATCCTCGAAAGGAGTGCGATGATTCACAATGGAAATGCCGGTGCTCAGTTCGACAACCCCGCTTTCGTCGGTCTCAAAGGATCTTACGAGATGACCGGGCACCCCCATGCTTTTGCTGGAGGCATGACACTCAAGGCATTGATCGGTGCGAACAAATTTCGGATTCTTTAATTGATGCTGGTCGAGCGTGTAGAAGACGCCACCCAGTTTTGGATCGACGGCGGAAACCTCCACGATCGGTGAACCGGGAATGTAACCGATATAAACGTCGTCATTGAAATAAAGTGCGCGCGGTGTCCGGGGACTGATCCGCTCCCGTTGCAGCGATGTTTTCGAAAAGACCAGCACCTGGGAAGATTTTGGAATTCCGAGTTCCAGGAGCAATGCATCGAGAAAGCCAGAGTCGCCTTCGTGTTTCAATTCGAATTCACCTTTGTCCATCTTCGACTGCAACTGGCTGATGGGATCGGAGGTCTTCGCTTTGTTGTAGCCGATGGTGTCTTCCTCAAAAGGCATCATGTGGGTCGCGCCCTGGAAATCGGCCTGTCCATTGGCCGGGATGAAGCTAAAGAGGAGGCAACTGCCAAGGAGTGCAAGAGTTTTGGTCCAGGTGCTCTCCATCGAAGGCCTCCTCATATTATTCAACAAACATCTCACGGCGATTATAATTTAGCGGGCAGGTATTGGCACCCGCAAGCTCTGCAAGAAACTGTGCAAACGTTCGCACCTATTGACGAATTGTTTCTCTGCAAAACAGGGGCAAAGCATCAAAAAGTTGATTCAGATCAAGAGGCGGGTTGCAAAATAGGGTGATTCCTCGCCAACGACCGTGTAGTTGCCCGCAAATCCTTCTCATAGATTATTGCCGAACCTGAAGCAAAGGGCCTGATTTTCAGGAAAATTATATGTCGTACAAAGAATGCATCATCCAACCGTCCTCTGCGCAGAAACCCGTCAAAGTTTCTGCCGGCACAGCGTTTGGCTGTGCCAGGGATTTTATGGACAATCGTTTCGTTTATGTGGTGGTTTCGCCACGAGCCAAAGGGCTGTCCATAGGCGTGAACATGAACCCCGACAAGATGTGCAACTTTGATTGCAGCTATTGCGAAGTAAACCGGCTGACACCCACGGATAGCCTTCTGGATGTGGATGTAATGGCAGCCGAGTTACAGAGGACGCTAGGGCTGGTTCGCACTGGAAGAATCCGGGAACATTCATTGTTCGGCGCGTTGCCTGACGAGTTGCTGCAGTTGAAACACGTAGCGCTGAGCGGCGATGGTGAACCGACTCTTGCTCCGAATTTTACAGATGCCGTGCAGGGCGTCATGCACGTCCGCGCGTGCAGTGGCGATTCGTTCTTCAAAGTGGTTCTTATCTCAAATTCGACCGGGCTAGATCTTCCCGACGTCCAATCCGGCCTGCGTTCGTTCACGCGTTACGACGAGGTCTGGGCAAAGCTGGAAGCCGGGACACAGGAATACATGAATCGTATCAGTGGTTCGACTGTGTCACTTGAGAAAGTGCTCACGAACATTCTCCTCGTGTCCAAAGAACGTCCGGTGATCATTCAAAGTTTGTTTCCATCCATTAATGGAAAAGAACCGACTTACATGGAAATCGATCAATACGTCTGGCGCTTAAAAGAATTGAAAGAGGCTGGCGCTCAGATTCCTCTCGTGCAGATTTATTCCGCTACAAGACCAATGTCACATTCCGAATGCGGACATCTCCCGTTGCGAACGCTCCATGGGATTGCCCAAAAAGTGAAACTGATAGCCGGGTTGAAGGCAGAAGTGTTTTAGGCACCGTCTGCTCCCTGGAACTCGGGAATCAGGCAGACGCCTTGGGCGCTACTCGCTCCTGCCGATAGCTCGCCACCACCCAGTCGCTTAAGACTTTGTCCGGCGCTTCAACCGCATCTTGATCAATCATGAATTCCTGTTGCCCTGTATTTTGCCCGATCAGTTTCAAGCCGAATTGGAAATCCTTGAACTTCATCGCGCACAAATCACGCACGGGAACCTTCTGATCCACCGAAAGCTGCACCAACAAATCAGCGGCTGCCTCCGTGAATTTCACCTTGATCTTGTGCTCCTGTTCGAAGCGATCCGCGAAGTCATAGACCAATTGACGCACCACCGTCCGCTCTTCCTTCTGATGTTCCGCGAGAAGTTTTTGCAATTCGCTCGCAGAATCCTCCACCAGTTCGCGGGTGACGACAAAACGCTTTACGTTCGTGGATGGTAGTTCGAATTTGAAATTGCGGAAGATCCGCTCGCAAACAGTCATCAACCCGCGCGCGCCAGTCTGTTCTTCCGTCGCCAGTTCCGCGATGCGACGCAACCCATCATCTTTGAACAACACTTCGATGCCATAAGCGGCAAAGGTCTGCTCGTATTGCCGGATGATGCTGCCTTCGCTGGTTTTTAAAATCTGGAAGATATCATCGGCACTGAGTGGATGACACACCACACGCACCGGGAGGCGTCCGATGAATTCCGGCTCAAAACCGAAGTCCACGAAATCGCGCGTTTGCACCTGGTCGAGCGCCGCTTCGCCAACGAGCAAATTCTGCTGGAGTCCCGCAGCAAATCCAACAGTTGCTTCGCGCAACCGTTTCTGCACCAGTTTCTGCAAACCGGCAAACGCGCCGCTCACGATAAACAGAATATGTTTCGTGTTGATGGTGTTCGGACCTTTTTTTCCACGCTGAGTAATATCCATCATCGCCTGGATCTGGCCGGCGATGTCCTGCTGGGAGCGTGCCGGGACTTCGGTCTCTTCCATTAGCTTCAGCAGATTCGTCTGCACACCGCGCCCGCTGACGTCGCGTCCGCCGTGCGAATTGTCCGCAGCAGCGATCTTGTCGATTTCATCAATGTAGATGATGCCATATTTCGCGCGCTCCACATCTCCGTCAGCCACCCGGACGAGTTCGCGGACGAGATCTTCGACATCGCCGCCGACGTAGCCGGTTTCAGAAAACTTGGTGGCATCCGCCTTCACGAAAGGCACTCCGATCAAATCTGCCGCGCAACGGATCAGGTAGGTTTTACCAACACCCGTCGGCCCGACTAAAATAATGTTTTGTTTGGCGTAGTTCGGCTGGTCCTTGCCTTCTATCGCGAGGCGCACGTGGTGGTAATGATCGCACAAAGCCACACTCAACACCTTCTTCGCTTCTTCTTGTTTGATGACAAAACGATCGAGATACGTTTTGACGTCACGCGGTTTCTTGTCGAAGGCAAACAGCGGCGTGTCTTTCTCAATCTCCGTTGTTTCCGGAGGCGGTGCCCCCTGCCCTTCTTCCGGTTTGGTGAAGAACATCGGGTTGTTCGGAAAATTTTGTTTCATGAAGTCCTGCAATTGCTTCTGAAAATCTTCCGGCGAAGGTGGTCCGTTGAAAGTGCGTGTTTTCATGTGTGCCCGGTTAAACTCGCGCAAATTTGCATCCCCCGCAAAGGGAAACGGGCGCAATCGCAAAGGAACAAAAGCGCTGTTCAATCCCGTAAAGGTGTTGGAAGCTTCGCGCATGGCAGAACGGCATGTGATTGTCACCGGTGGCGCCGGTTTCATCGGTTCACACCTCGTAGAACGATTGATCGCGGACGGGAAATCCGTCGTGGTCATCGATGATCTATCCACGGGACGAATCGAAAATTTGTGCCACTTGCAGGCCGGTCCACGACTCACCGTTGTTCAATCCAAACTTTCCGAATGTCCCAGCCTCCGGGAACTGGTCTCCAATGCGGAATTCATCTTCCACCTCGCTGCTGCGGTGGGAGTGGAACTGATTCTGCAATCGCAGGTGCAAACGATTCACACCAACCTGCACGAGACGGAAATTATTTTTGCGAGCGCCAGTGAATTTGGAACTCCCGTGCTGCTGGCCTCCACCTCGGAAGTTTACGGCAAAAGTCAAAAGGACTCTTTCTCCGAGGAGGATGATTTGATCATTGGACCGCCTTACCTGAGTCGCTGGAGTTATGCTTGTTCCAAATTGATGGATGAGTTTCTCGCCCTGGCCTACGCGCAAGAACAAAAGCTTCCGGTGATCATTGCCCGATTGTTCAACACAGTCGGTCCCCGGCAAACCGGCAAGTATGGGATGGTTTTACCACGGTTCATCACCGCAGCCAAAAACGGTGAATCGCTAAAAGTGTTTGGCGATGGCAATCAAACCCGCTGTTTCTGTTATGTTCAGGATACTGTGGAAGCTTTGATGCGCTTAGCCAATTCGAGCGAAGCGCGCGGTCAGATCTTCAATGTCGGCAGTTCTGAAGAGATATCAATCCGATCCCTTGCCGAGGCGGTGATTAAAGCGACGAATTCAGCATCACAAATAGAGTCCATCCCATACTCGGCAGCTTACCCTCCCGGGTTCCAGGATATGCTCCGGCGCAAACCTTCCACACAGAAATTGAAACGGGTGACCGGCTTTACCCCTCAGACACCGCTTGCAGAGATCATCCAGATCACTTCTGCTTAAGCGCTTTGCGCAGATATTCCGGTCGATCAGTCGTGATTCCATCTACACCGGCTGCGACGAGCGCCTTGGCGACTGCCGGATCATTCACCGTCCAGGTGTAAAGTTTGAGACCGGCCGCGTGGACTTTTTGCACGAATGCTTTATCAATCGGGAAATTGTAATTGAGATTCAAGCCATCAAGATTTGCGTCTTTGGCTTTCTTGATCAGATCCTCGATCTCTGGATATTTGCCGGTATCCTTGTCCTTCTTCCATCCGTGCAAATAGTAAACCTCATGTTTCGGAAATTGAGCCTTCGCAGCCTGGGCGGTGTTATAATTGAAGGTGATCATCGTCAGTTGCTCTGGTTTTTTACCTGAAGCCGCCATGACGCGTCCTAGTTCCGGCAGGATTTCCGGGCCGACTTTGATTTCGATGAACATCGCTTTGCCTTTTGGAACGGTGGCCAGGATCGATTCCGTCGTTGGGATCCGTTCACCCGCAAATTTGGGCCCTTTCCAGGAACCCACATCGAGCTTCTGCAATTCGTCCCAGGTTTGATCCACAATCTTCTTATTTACGCCACCAATGCGCTTGGTGTCGTAGTCGTGCATCGAAACGAGTTTGCCGTCTTTCGAAAGATGAATGTCGAATTCCACGGCATCCGCTTTTTGTTTCCAACCGAGTTTGATGGCGGAGAGGTTATTTTCCGGCGCATCGTAAGAAGCGCCGCGATGAGCAATGATTTCAACGGCCGAAACGGATAGAGTCATACACGAGAAAAGTAGTGCCACGGAAAGTTGGGAAAAGACGCGCAACGGATTCTTCATTTGCGAATCAACCTAGTGCGTCAGGCACGCAACAGCCAGAAATTTTAGCGACAAAAAAAGAATTTAACCACGAATGGACACGAATAAACACTAATGAAGACAGTTAACGACTACTCCAAGTTGGTCCCATTCGTGTCTATTAGTGTTCATTCGTGGTTTCGTCCTTATTTCCGTGTTATTCTGTGTGCTCCGTGGGCCAATTCACTTTGGCAGCCATTTCTCCCAGTTTTTGGCGAACTCATCCACGTTCTCTTTGGTAACTGGCATCAACGGGCTGACATCCCGGACGGTCTCCGGATCTTTTTTAAGATGAACCTTGTTAATCAAATGTTCGACGGAACGAAAACCCCATTCGTAGCATTGCTGGGCGAGAAGCATCTGGACGTGGCCGCTCCGCAGGTAGGCGAGTTGCGGTGGTAAGGCATCCACTGAAACACATTTCACCGTGCCCGGTTCCCATTTCAGCGCATTGTCGGTGAACAATGGCCAGCCACCGATCATTGCCCAGCCAGTGATCTCCGGGTTGGATTGCATCACCTGTTCCACACGGGCGGCGGCGTCCTGCGGCGTTTCTTTGTGATAATAGGTATCGGCGATCTTGATGCCTGGATATTTCTTCGCCGCATTTCGGACCCCTTGCGCGCGCTTCTGCAGATTGGGCGCATTCTGGTTGCCGGCGAGAATGGCGATCGTTCCGCGGCCCTTCATGATTTTGGCGAGTTCTTCCATGACCTGTTCGCCGCATTTAATGTCGTCCACGCCGTAAGTGACGAAACGGCGACTGTTCGGCGCATCGGAATCGAAGGTCGCAACCGGCACACCATTCTTCACGGCGGAATTGATTGCATCGGTAAGTTTGTTGGCATCGGAACAACTGACGGCGATTCCATCCGCCCCGGCGAGCACGAGTTGTTCGATGGCTTCCGCTTGTTTCTGCGCGTCTTCTTCGTTAGGCGTGCGCCAATCTATTTTGATCTTTACTCCGTGTTTCTCCGAAAGCTCTTTTGCAGCAGCTTCAGCCCCGACACGAGCCGCTTGAAAGACCGGGTTGCCTTGCGATTTTGCCACCAGGCCGATGGTGTAACTCTTGGTTTGTGCAAGGGCAGTTCCAGCCAGTCCAATTGATAAAAGAATTCCAAAGAAGGTTTTCATAAAGTGTGTGTGCGGATTGATACCGCAAAACCCACCTTACGTTCAACTCTTGAGAAGGCGACGTTTCGCGATCCAGTTGTTCAATTGATCCAGCACCACGGCAACAATCACCACCGCCCCGATGATGATCTGGCTGTAGTTCTGATCAATGCCCAGAATAACAATCCCACTGGAAATCATTTGTATTAGCAACGCCCCGAGAATCGCACCAAAGGCAGAACCTTTTCCACCCGACAAACTCGCTCCCCCGACCACTGCCGCCGCAATCACGTTCAGTTCATAGCCGGAACCATCGCCCGAAGTGGCCGCGCCATAGTAACCGAGAGAAAGCATCGCAGCGATCCCCGCCGTAAGACCCGAAATTATAAAGACGCTAAGCTTCACCCGCGTCACGCGAATGCCGCTGAACCGACTCGCCAATTCATTTCCTCCGACCGCATAAACCCGCCGACCGGCTGCCAGGCGCGACAAATAAATTCCTCCCACGATCGCAACAAGGATCATGACCGCCAACGGAACCAAACTCAAACCGCCCTCGGTTTCCCATCGGATTAAATCACGAAACGATTGTGGAAAACCGCCAATCGATTGTCCCTTGGTGGCGACGAACGCGATTCCGCGGAAAATCGCCATCGTGCCCAGCGTGATAATAAAAGGATGCACCTTGAGCGCGGTAATCATCGCGCCGTTGGCCAACCCACACACCGTTCCCACCCCTACGCAAACCAGTATCCCGAGAGCCACCGGCAGAAACCCGGCCGCCGCCGATCCTTCCGGGCCGAACTTATTTAAAAACATCGCCGCCAGCACCGAAGCCAGCGCATAGATGGCACCCACCGAAAGATCAATTCCGCCCGCAATAATCACGAACGTCGCCCCCACTGCCATGATCGCAATGAAACTGGTATCCTTGGCGAGTTGCGCGAGGTTTTGGGCGTTGAAGAATTTATTCTTCTCCACAAACACCAATTCCTTTTCTCCCTCCGCATTCGTCGTGAAAACCCGAACCCGTTCACCTTCCGCATTCGTCTCAAACTGCGGCACCCGGACCGAACCACCGAAGATCGTGAGCAGCAGCCCGAGTAGAACGATCACCACTAACAGTCCTCCCTCCTGCAATCGCAAAGCAAAGAGCGCGCTGGTTTTCGGTGTGGCTGAACTCATTGAAGCCGCGACGCTAACAAAGGAACGGAGGCGCTGACAAGTTTTTGGCGGGGAGTGGCCGTGTGAGAGCAATCGTCTGTCGAGCGACTTGTGGACGGAATGCATCGTCCGGTGGGGCGTTGCTGCGCCGATTCCCTGATTTCTGCCTTCCGCAATTCAGCTTAATGCAGCTTGCGTGCGTGTTGTTGTTGTGAGCCGAAAGGGATCCTTGTCAGACGTCGGCGCAGCAACGCCCCACCACGCGCACGCCTGGGTGGACGTAAACAGACATTATGTTCTGCGTCACCTGGGAGGGATGAGATTACCACCACCTTTTCGGCGTAAAGAGTCGGGGGGCCGGTTGTTGGGATGGATTTTACAAGGAAATACACAAGTTGTTTCTTCGTATGGCATTCCGATATAAGGATTATGGTTAAGAAAGGAGGCGATTCGGCCTTCCATTTGGTTTTTTCCCGTTTTTGCTGTAGATTGGGCCAAATAGAGGAACCCATCAGCGGTTTTACCTGTTGACGCTCTCGGTGAACGCTTCATAAGGTATCCGCATGCCTCGTAAGCACATGATGTGTTTTGGGCAAAAAAGCTTATGGCTGAAGGATATTGTGTAAAGTGTAAGGCCAAACAGGAGATTGTGGACGCGGTCGAAGAAGTAATGAAGAACGGTCGCAAAGCAATCAAAGGACGCTGCCCCACTTGTGGGACGGTCATGTTCAAAATCCTTGGCGGCAAAACAACCTCTCCCACAGCCGTTAACTCGGATACCCCGGAAAAACCCGGATCGGCTCAGTCGAACTCTTAAATTATGTCCCAGGAACTCGCATACGTCATTATTACCCCTTATTCCCTGCACAAAAGCCGCACCGGCGGTATTTTTGCTCGGTTAATTACTCGCACAGGTCTGGATTTGGTCGGCGCCCGCATGTTTGCCCCCAGTGCAGAGCTGGCGAAGGCTTACTCAGAAGCGATCATTTCACCGGCTGACTCCCAGGATGGGCAGGTCCAGGAGTTGATTCGCGATTACATCCTGAAGAATTTTTCTCCAGACGCGAAGAGCGGCCGTCGTCGCCGCGTCATGATGCTGCTGTTCAAGGGAGACGATGCCGTCCGGAAAATCCGGTCGGTGGCTGGCAACATCAGCGCGGATCGTCGTGGCGGTGAAACCATCCGGGACACCTTTGGCGACCTCGTCTTGGATGACAGCGGCAAAGTCGTTTATTTTGAGCCTGCTATATTGGCTGCTCCGAACCAGCAGGAAGCGGAAGCGAAACTGAAGCTCTGGGGCAAATATTCGGATACTGACGGGGGCATCCTGCAGGATACCATTGCGTATCAGGATGACGAAACGCCGCAACGCACGCTCGTCCTGATCAAGCCGGACAATTTCCGTTTTCCAACGGGTCGCCCTGGCAACGTGATTGATTTCTTTTCGCGCACAGGTCTTTACATCGTCGGCATCAAACTGCTGCAGATGAGTATCGCGCAGGCGAATGAATTTTATGGTCCTGTTCGTGATGTGCTTCGCAACAAGCTGAAGGATATGGTCGCCGGAAAAGCGAAAGGCGCGCTGGAAAAGGAATTTCACATGCAGATCCCGGATGCTGAAGTGAAGCAACTGGGCGACATCCTCGGGCCTGTCTATGGCGATAACCAGTTTGAGAACATTGTGAAGTTTATGTCCGGCCATGCGCCCAGTGAAGTTCCTCAGGATAAATGGAACGAGCCTGGCACGGAAAAATGTATCGCGCTGGTATATGAAGGGGTCAATGCCGTCAGCAAAATCCGCGATGTCCTCGGGCCGACGGATCCTTCCAAAGCGCCTCCGGGATCGATTCGCCGTGAGTTCGGTCAGACGATCATGGTGAATGCCGCCCACGCAAGTGATGCTGAAGAGAATGCAGTGCGCGAAATCGAGATTGTCAAAGTGGCAGAGAACAACTTTAAAACGGTGATCGAAGAAGTTTACGGAAAGATTTAGTGACGTCAGGGCATAGTCGCCTGGACGTGTAAAGCTGTGGCCAACCGCGTGAGGCGGTTGGCCTTTTTTCTAAAGTGTTGCCAGTTACTGTCCCGTTCAGCCCACTGAGTTGATGGCCGCGAGGATTTTATCCAGGAGCAAGTCCGGGGCGCAACCCAGCACCACGACTGCCGCCGCGAGAACGACAATCCCGATTCCTGCAAAAACGGGTGTTTGGATTGCCGTCGGAGAAACAGGCGCGTCAGCGACATATATCTGCTTGAGGATTTGCAGGTAGTAATAGAGTGAGATGGCACTGGCGCCGACAGCGGCAATGACGAGCCATAACATGCCGAGATCCTTTGCTGCACCTGCCGCCGAGGTAAACACGTAGAATTTCCCAAAGAAGCCGGCTAGCGGAGGAATCCCGGCGAGCGAAAGAATGAAAATAAGCATGCACCCCGACAAGACGGGAGCGCGGCGGCTGAGACCCGCGAAGTCAGTAAGCCTGTCGCGGCTACCGCTGTTTTCAACGATCGAAACCACCGCAAGACTGCCGAGGACGGTGATCGCATACGTGATCACGAAATAGAGGAGAGAGGCCATCGCGCGTTGCTCGTGCGCAAACAACGCCAGCAATGCGTAACCTGCCTGGGCAATGGCAGAATAGGCCAGGATGCGTTTCACACTCGTCTGGGCAATGGCCGCTATGTTCCCAAGCAACATCGATGCAAGTGCCAGCACTGCAATGACCGGCATCCAGCCTGAAACAAATTGTTGCCAGGCCGCGCTGCCGTGGTTCGATTCAAAGCCCTGGATAAGAATTCTCGCGAGGACAAAGAAGCAGCCCACCTTCGAACCGGACGCGATGAACGCAGCAATGGGAGTTGGCGCCGCATAATAGGTATCGGGAACCCAGAGATGAAGCGGCGCGGCGGCGATTTTGAAAGCGAATCCGATGAGCGTCATCACGAGCGCGACATAGAACACAGGTTCCACGGATTGCGCCTTCATGGCTGCAGCGATGGCGCCAAGTTCCGTATGCCCTGTGAGACCGTAAATCAAGCTGATGCCAAACAGTGTGAAGGCCGCCGACATGCCGCCGAAGAAAAAATATTTCAACGCCGCTTCCGCTGACGCGAGGCTTGCCTTGTTGAAAGCGGACAACGCGTAAAGCGAAAGGCTGACGAGTTCAAGGGCGACGAAGATCATCAGCAGATTTTCCGAACTCACCAACAACATCAGCCCCACTGCAGCAAGGAGCAGAATCGCAAAATATTCACCCACGTGCGTGGTGAATTTCGCATTGAGAGAAACGATAATCGTGAAGATGGTGAGCCCGATCAGCACCTGCTTGATCAGTTGTGTCAGAGGGGTAAGCGAAAGCATCGGCAAGTTTGCGGTCCCCGACGACTGGCTGATCCAGACGATCGCCGCCAGACACGCGAGACAGGCAACCCCTCCTGATACAGCCAAACGGCGCTTTATCTCGTGTCCGCGCATGAACGCCAGATCGACCAGCAGCACGAGAAACGCTCCAGCGGTAACAATCAGTTCCGGTGCAACAGCTTTTAATAACTCAAACAAATTCATAGTGCGGCTCCCTTCCACAAGGGCTGCATGAGCGGCGAATTCAGTGCGGGATTGATCAGGTCGAGCAACAATTTCGGCCAGAGTCCAATGGCGACTGTAGTGGTCAGCAGAACCACCGCGCCGACTCGTTCCGGAATGGAGATGGCTTCAAAGTGCAGTCCGCCTGCCGGTTGTGTCTTTCCAGGTTCGTTCTCGGCAAAGAAAGCCTTGATCAACGCTCGTAGCATGAAGGCCGCACCAATCACAATTCCCGCTGCGGCTATGATGGTAAGACCAGGGAAAGTCTGCCATGCGCCAATGAGCACCTGCAGCTCAGCAACAAACCCGCTGAAACCCGGAAGACCCATCGAAGCCGCACTGGCGATCACGAAGGTGACCGCGGCAAACGGGAGAGCTTTGCTCAGGTTCATCGGTTGGAGTTCGTCAAGGTCGCGGGTATGTGCGCGTTCGTAAACCATGCGACCAACAACACCGAACAGAAGCCCGGCAATGATCCCGTGAGAGAACATCTGCAACACAGCGCCGCTCAAACCAATCTGGGTCAGAGTCATTAACCCGAGCAAAACAAATCCCATATGACTGACGCTCGAATAGCCGATGACAAATTTGAAGTCTCGTTGGATCAGAGCCACCGTTGCGCCGTAAACAATCCCGATCACCGCCAGCAACGCAATTTCGTTGTGCCACCTTTCTAATCCGAGCGGGAAAAGAGTCATCGCCACTCGAAGCGCTCCGTATGCGCCAAGTTTCATCACCACCCCGGCGAGCAACATTGAAGCGGCTGTTGGCGCAGCGGAATGGCCCATGGGTGCCCAGGTATGAAACGGCCACAGGCCAGCAAGGATGGCGAAACCGATAAATACCAAAGGAAAGGCCCAGGCCTGGAAGGTCTCCGAGAAGGGGTAACTCGCGAGTTCCAGCAAATTGAAGCTGCTTGAGCCGGAGACAATGTAAGCCGCGATAATTCCAATCAGCACCATGGCGCTCCCGACAAACGAATAGATCGCCAGCTTCATGGCGCCATACTCCCGGCGTTTCGAACCCCAGATCGCGATTAAAAAGTATTTCGGAACAATCGCGATCTCATAAAAGACGAACAACAGGAAGAGGTCGAAGCTGAGGAACACACCATAAACGCCGCCGATCAGAGCGAAATAAAAGGCGAAGAACTCCTTCACGCGATGTTCGATATTCCAGGAAAACAGAACGCCGCACACCGCCGCGATCCCGGTGAGGAGAACAAGCGTAAGACTAATTCCGTCGGCCGCCAGGTAAAAACTAATTCCCAGATCCTTGATCCAGGGGATGTTTAGTATCTCGACGACTCCTGAAGAGCCGTTGGTTTGATACTGACAAATTGCGGCGACTCCGCAGAGCAACCCGGCGAGCGCTATCACCAGCGAAACCCAACGAATCAGACGCGCATTTTCCCGGGGCAGAAACACCAGTGCCGCCGCGCCGAGAAATGAAATGTAAATGGTCCAGGCGAGCATACTAGAGACTCAGTTGTTTGATAAGGTTCAGAACAGTGGGGTTGATGACGCCGATCACGATCTGCGGGAAAATTCCAAGGATGAACATCAATGCGATCACGGGCGCAATCGTGAGGCGTTCTCGTGAGGTCAAATCGGTCCAACCGCTCCATTCCTTGCGCAACGGGCCTGTGAAGACCCGTTGCAAAATCGTGAGGAGCAAAACCGCCGTTACGAGGAGACCCACTGTTGAAATCGCCGCCGCCCACGGCACGAGCGGGAATGTTCCTTTGAAAATTAAGAATTCGCCGATGAAACCGTTCAAACCAGGCAATCCAAGCGACGCAAAAAGAGTGATGCCCAACAATCCACAGAATGCCGGCGCGACTTTGCGCAATCCGCCAAAGTCGTCAATGCCGCGCAATCCGCCACTGCGTTGCTCGATCAGACCAATAAAGCAGAACAGCGCCGACGCAGTAAGCCCGTGATTGAACATTTGCAGCATCACGCCGCTCAGCGCTGCCGATTTCTCGGTCGCTGAGTCTGTTCCGACACCGGTGATTTGCGCTGCGGCAAAAATTCCGAGCAGACAGTAACCGAGATGATTAATGGAGGAATAGGCGGCCATCCGTTTGAGATCTTTTTGGGCCAATGCCGCGAAGGCGGAAAACACGATTGTTGCGACAGCCAGGATGAGAAGCGGCGTCAGCACTTCACGCATCTGTTCCGGAAAGATCGGCAGCAGAATTCGGATAAAGCCGTAAACGCCCATTTTTGACATCGCACCAGTGAGTACCATGGAAGTGCCGGTGGGCGCTTCTGCATACGCCGCAGGCAGCCATGTGTGAAATGGAATGAGCGGCACTTTGACAGCGAAACCGAGAAACACGCCGACGAAGATAAACATGGCGAGAGTCTGTTCGCTTTCGAAAAAGGTGCCGCCTAGCTTTGCAAACAGTGCAGATTTCAGTTCGCCTTTGCCCGCAATCTCCGCCAGGGCGATAAAGTCCCAGGTTCCGGTCGCCGCGTGGATCGCCAGGAACGACAGCAACATCGCAACGCTGCCGACCATCGTGTAAATGAAAAACTGGTAGGCGGCGCGTGTCCGCTCTTTTCCGCCCCAGACTTTAATCAGGAAAAACGCGGGGATCAGACTCAATTCCCAGAATAGAAACCAATGGAAGAAGTTGAGAGCCGTGAACGTGCCGAACAACCCGGCTTCCAGGAACAGGAAGAGCGAAAAGTAGAGCTTCGGGTTCTTGTCAATTTTTGCCGAAGACAGCATCGCAAACGGAATGATGATCGCCGCCAACAACACCATCAGCAGAGACAATCCGTCGGCTGCCAGGAAATACTCAATCCCAAGGGAAGGAATCCACGCAGCGCGCTCGACAAACTGCAACCCGCCATCGGCCTTGAAGGAGAACCATAGGGCCACAGCAAATGCCAGCGCCGCGAGACTGAATACAATGGCGAGCCTGCGGGCAAATTGTTTCCGTTCAGGATTGAGACAAGCGACGATGACCCCGCCGATCAGCGGAATGAGTGTCAGCGTTGTTAGAAAGGGAAATGAGTTCATTGTCGTCCCCAAATCAGAAACAGGAGCAGCACGAAGAGCGCTGCGCCAATGGTTCGCAGATAATTTTGCAACTGCCCGTTTCGAAGCCGGGACAGCCATCCGGCGGATTCGCGCAAGCCTTCGCAGCCCTGGTCAAAACCGCCGTTTACAACCGTGTTATCGATCGTGAGATTGAGACGTGAAAACAAGTTAGTGCATCCGCCGACCAATTGAACCATGCCACCCCATAAGACCCGGTCGAGCCAGTCTGAAGTGACGGCAAGCAAGGTGGTCAATCGAATCACCGTTGCCGCATAAAGTTCATCAATAAAAAGCCTTCCACGGAGCCATCCGAAAACGACGGGCGAAAGTTTCTCCAGCGGATCCAGTTCGATGGAAGGCTTTGCGGCAGCTTTGGCATACACCCACCAACCGAGTCCAATACCACCACAGGCAATCAATGCAGAAAGAACCATCATTCCAAGCGCGCCGCCTGCAAGGAGTTTTCCAAAATTGAACTCGACTGGATGACCGGTCAGCCAGCCACTGAACCATGGCCACGCCGGAGTGCCGAGAAATCCCAGGATCACCGCAAACACCGCCAGGATCGTGAGCGGTACCGTCATCGTCCGCGGACTTTCATGCGGCGCATGATGTTTATCGCCGCGGTGCATGCCGAAGAAGACGTAACAAACCTGGCGCGTCATATAGAAGGCGGTGAGAAATGCGCCAATGATTGCGAGGTAAAACGGAATGTGAGAACCAGGCCAGGCATGAGCAGCGTGAAGTATTTCGTCCTTACTCCAGAACCCCGCGAAGAACGGCACACCGCAGAGCGCCAACATCCCAATGGCGTAAGTCGCGAATGTTACCGGCATGAACTTCCTGAGGCCACCCATCTTTCTGATGTCCTGCTCTTCGTGGCAACCGTGAATGACCGATCCGGCACCGAGGAAGAGCAGCGCTTTGAAAAAGGCATGCGTGATCAAGTGAAACATGGCGACTGCTACACCGCCAACCCCAAGGCCGATCATCATGAACCCGAGTTGTGAAACGGTGGAATAGGCGAGAATGCGCTTTAAATCGTTTTGCCCCACGGCGATGAGCGCGGCAAATACCGCCGTGATCGCTCCGACGAACGTTATGACCTGCGCTGCGGTTGTTGGCAAACTGAGGTCGCCAGCCTGCGCGGTAACGAGTGGATAAACTCGCGCCATCAAAAAGACACCCGCAGCAACCATCGTCGCAGCGTGGATGAGGGCACTGACAGGCGTGGGGCCTTCCATCGCATCCGGCAGCCAGACATGCAATGGCACCTGGCCGGATTTACCGACTGCGCCGCAGAAGATCAAAAGTGCAATCACCGTGGAGAGCGCCATTCCCGCGAAAGCTGTCTGCGCCACCAGTTGCGTGAGGGCGGAACTTTCGAGGCAGCCATTGCCGCCATCATAGAACAACAGCGTTCCAGTCTTCCCATAGAGCCACAGCATTCCGAGGAACAGGCCGATGTCCCCGATACGAGTGGTAATGAACGCTTTCTTCGCCGCCGCCGCCGCGCTCGGCTTTTGGAACCAAAAACCAATCAACAGGTAGGAAGCTAATCCGACGAGTTCCCAGCAGATAAAGAGCAGGAGCAAACTGTTACTGATGAGCAGGCCGAGCATCGCCGCCGCAAACAGCGAGAGAAAACAAAAGAACTGTTTGAAGTTCTCATCGTGTGCCATGTAACCCGCGCTGTAGATGAAGATCAGCAACCCCACGAATGTGACCATCACCAGCATCACGGCAGTCAGGGGATCGAGAATGAAACCAAGGCGAAGCGATCCTTCCCCAAGTTGAAACCAGTTAAAATTGAACACCTGCCGAAAAACTTCTCCTTGAGCGGGAGCGTTGAGGCTCGCCGCAAATGCGGCGCATGAAATCAAGAACGCCAATGCCATGGAACCAATGGCCAGCGTGGCTGCGAGCTTGCGCTGATGCCTTCCGATGAGTGCGCTCACCCCTGCTGCTACCAGCGGAAGTAGCGGAATCAGAAAAAGGTATTGGGGATTAAATGACATATCAGCCTTGGAGTGTGTCCAACTTGTCCACATTGGCCGTTTTGCAGTGACGATAGATCGCAATGATCAACGCCAATCCGACGGCCGCTTCCGCCGCGGCAATAGCGATGGAAAAAATGACAAACATAATGCCAGTCATCGCCTCGGCGTTTGGCCCGAAACGCCAGAATGCGATGAAGTTTATATTGGCTGCATTAAGCATCAGTTCGATGCCAATGAGGACGACAATGGCGTTGCGACGTGTGACGGCTCCGGCAAAACCGATGCTGAACAGCAGGGCTGAAAAGATGAGGTAATAAGAGAGGGGCGTCATGACTTCACCTCCAAAGACGAAACATCAAAGCGCGGCGCCGGGGTTGAATTTTCCTCCAGATCCGTCACCTCCGGCTCAATGCTTTCCGCCGGCTTTTCGCGCATCGCGATCACCACCGCTCCGATCAGCGCCACCGTCAGCAGAAGCCCAATTGCTTCCAAGGGCAGGATGTAGCGGGTCATCAACTCCAGGCCGATCATCTCCACAGGCGCAGCGACTTCGGGCGGAGCGGTTCTCCAGAGAGTCGCGCTCATGAAAACCGGGACGCTGATGCTTGCGAAAACAAGTCCGGCAATCACCACGCCTGCAATCCAGCCTCGCGACACAATCGCCACTGTTGGTTTGATGTCGGTACCGCGTGTGAGCAGGACGGTGAACACAATCAAAATCGCGATCGCGCCGACGTAAACGAGAAACTGCGCAAAACCAACAAACTCTGCGCTAAGCTGCAAATAAATTGCTGCAATCCCTGCAAAAGCCGCCGCGGAGCACAGACCGCAATAGACAAGGTTCCGCATTGTCATGGCGGCAATGGCGCTGATGAGCGTCAGCCCCGCAAAGGTGAAAAATGCAATCTCACTCGGCATAGGTGTATTTTCTTGGGGTGCCCTGACCACGACTCAAGCTGCGGCCAAGCAGGACATAAGCTGCCGCGAGCAATCCGCCACACATCAGCCATCGAGCAGCGAGTCCGCCAAAGGATTGCCAGTTGCTGCTGAAGTGCCATACCGCCGTGACGAACAGGTTGAGCACGGCTAAGGGAACCAAAAATTTCCAGGAGAGATTCAGTAGTTGATCCATGCGCAGACGCGGCATGGTGCCGCGCACCCAGATGAACGCCGCGATCAGTGAAGCAAACTTCACAAAAAACCAGAACCATGAAGGCAGCCATTCCAAAATTGGCAACGGGGCGTGCCACCCGCCAAGGAACAGTGTCACCGCCAAACCACTGATCGCAAACAGCCCGAGGTATTCGCCCAGGAAAAACAGCGCGTATTTGAACCCGGAATATTCCGTGAGAAAACCAGCGATGAGTTCCGACTCACCTTCCGGCAGATCGAATGGTGACCGATTGGATTCCGCAGTCGCCGCCACGAGAAACAAGCCAAACCCGGCAAGGCCCCACGGGGTGAACACATGCCATTGCGGGAACCACCCTGCCCCGTAGCCGGCCTGCGCCTCCACAATCTGCGGCAATGAAAGCGAACCGGCGATCATGATGACGGGAATTGCAGAGAGCACCAGCGGCACTTCGTAGCTGATCATCTGCGCCATCGCACGCATCGCGCCCATCAGCGAATATTTGTTCTGGCTCGCCCAACCCGCCATGAACACTGCAAGTTCCGATGCCGCTCCCGCTGCGAAGAAAAATAATATGCCCGCATTGAAATCAACGGCTACCATGTTCCGCCCAAATGGCAGCACTGAAAACGCAAGCCAGATGGGAACCGTCAACACAATCGGCGCAAGAAAATGCATCACCTTGTCCGATTGAAAAGGAACGATGTCCTCTTTGGTCAGCATTTTGATGCCATCCGCCATCGGCTGCAGAAATCCAAACGGCCCTACCCGGTTTGGCCCGAAGCGATTTTGAATTCGGCCAAGACCTTTGCGCTCAAGGATCGTTGTCACCGCAAAGCATCCACCAAACACCGCCATGATGGGAATGATGCTCAACAGGATGGACGCAAGAGACTGAAGCATCTCGGGCGCGAGACCGACCAGCCAGTGCTTGGTCGAGACAAAAATTTGGTCGAGCTTGGTCATGCAGGGGTGACGGTCTGTGGTGACGGCGGCGGCGCGGCTGAATTTGCCGCGGCATTTTGAACTTCTGCGGCCGCCCTGGCCTTCGCTTCAGCATCCGCTTTCGCCTTTGCTTCGGCCTTGCGTTTGTCCTGCTCGCGCCGGATGTCAATTTCTCCTGCTTCAGTTGGATGAATCTTGCCGAAATAGGAATTCGGTTTCGCAAGCTGCTGCTTGTGCAACAGCAAACTTTCAAAGCGGTCTGCCGTGCTCAATTCAAACACCTGGTCCATTTTGATGGAATCGAAGGGGCAGACTTCCGCGCAGATCCCGCAGCCCATGCAAACAGAAATATCTATATCAAAGGTCGCCGGATGGAATTGCATTTTACCAACGTGATCCGGCTTTTTGCTGGTGTTCTTGACGATGTAAATACATTGCGTCGGGCACTCCACCTCACAAATTTTGCAGGCCGTGCAACGGAGCCCCAGTTCGGGATCCTCTCCATCATAGACCAGGAACGGAATCGTTCGCGACGCCTCCGGCACCACTCGTTTCTGCTCCGGGTATTCAACGGTCACCATGCGTGCTGGATCATGATAGCTGCCGAAGAAGTTTTTGGCCGTTTGCGCCAAACCTTTGATGAGTCCTGAGCCTAGCATTAGCGATCTACCTCCCCCAGCACGATATCCACGCTGCCGAGAATGATGACTGCATCCGCAACGCTCTGCCCGAGGCACATGTCTTCCAGAATGGTCAGATTGATGAGGCTCGGAGGCCGAATGCGAAAACGGTAAGGGTTCGGACTGCCATCGGTGATCAAGTAAAAGCCGAGTTCACCTTTTGGCGATTCGATGCGCCCGTAAACTTCGCCCGGTTTGGGTCGCAGCCCACGAAGTTTGGCTTTCGGATCGTTGATCGGCCCCTCGGGGATCTGCGCCAGCGCCTGATCAAGGATCTTCACTGCCTCGCGCATTTCCAGCACGCGAATCATATAACGATCGAACACATCGCCATGTTCTCCGAGCGGAATACGGAATTGAAAACGATTGTAGATGCCGTATTGATCCACCTTCCGGAGGTCGTAATTCACTCCGCTGGCACGCAGCATCGGGCCTGTGACACCGGCGCTGATGGCGAGATCTTTCTTCAAAACGCCGACGCCCTGTGAGCGGGCCAGAAGAATTTCGTTTCCGCTGAGCAACGCTTCGTAGTCATCGAGAAAGCGTGAATAATTTGCGACAACTCTCTTGGCTTGCTCAATCCAACCGGGCGGCAAATCACAACGCAACCCACCGAACCGCATGTAATTGAACATCATCCGCGAACCGCTGAGCGATTCGAATAAATCGATAATATTTTCCCGCTCGCGAAAGGCGTACATCAGCGGGGTGCCGAGCGCTCCCATGTCCTGCACCAGGAAACCAATCAGGCAGGTGTGATTCACGAGGCGCGTCAACTCAGCAACGATAACCCGGATATACTCAGCGCGTTCGGGCGGTTGAAGCCCGGTGAGTTTCTCGACCGTATGCACATACGCCCAGTTGTTCGTCATCGAGCAGATGTAATCCAGGCGATCGGTGTAAGGAATGGCGGCAAGATACGAATTCGTTTCTCCGATCTTTTCGTGATTACGATGGAGATAACCAAACACCGGCTTGAGCTTCACCACGGTTTCTCCATCGAGAACCACATCCATCCGAAAAACGCCGTGTGTGGAGGGATGATGCGGCCCCATGGCCACCTCCAACAGATCGCCTCCGAGTGAGTCGTCCGTCTTCTTCACCAGTTTCGCCTCACTACTCCGCACCGCGCCATAGCTGGAGCCATTACCCGAGCCATTACCCGAGCCATTGCCCGCAACACCGCTTTGCCATGATTTAAATTCCTCACGCGGCGCAATCACGATTGCACCTCTGGCTTGTAATGCTGCTTCGCCCTTTCGAGAACTTCATCGTGCGGCGTCGGCTCGTACTCGTAATCGTCAGGATCGACGTAATCTTTGCGCATCGGAAAATCTTTAAAGCCGTCCCACATCAGGATGCGGCGCAGATCAGGATGACCGTCGAAGAGTATCCCAAACAGGTCGAACGCTTCGCGCTCCTGAAATTCGCAACTGCGCCAGACCGGTGTGAGCGATGGGAGGTGAGTCTTCTCTTCGCGATTTTCCGTCTGCAACCGGATGATAAGCGGCCCATGTTTCAGCTTCATGGAGTAAAGATGATAGACGGCCTCAAGATAGGCGCGCGTCTTCCGTTCCGAAACTTCTTCGATCAGGCATTCCGCTCCATCCACCATCTTTTTGACCCGGACTTTTTCCTTGATGATGCTCTCCGGCCTGTCCACCCCGGTGACATTTGAAGCGTAATCAAAACACAATTCCGGATCGTCCCGGAGGAAGCGGGCAACATCCACCGCATGCCGATGATCCAGCAGAAGAGAGGACTGCGTTGGCAGGGCATCGTTCGCCACGATGACAACGCACGCGCCCGGAACCGCCTGCTCGATCCGCACTTTTATTTGTTCGAGAGATTGCATCAGGGTTTCTTCATCGGCGTCGGCGGAAACCAAAGCTCCGGGTTCTTGGACGGCACGAGATCGTGCTCTCCAAATTCCGGAATCGGAAACTCGCTCCGCGCATCTTCGGTAAGATGGCGCGGCCTCGTGACACCAGTGAGCGACTGTTGCTCAATCTTTTTCTGCAACGCCATAAGCGCATCCAGCAACGCTTCCGGCCGGGGCGGACATCCCGGAATGTGGACATCCACCGGCAGAAACCGGTCAATCCCTTTCAACACATTGTAACCCTGTTTAAACGGACCTCCGGAAATCGCGCACGCTCCCATGGCAATAACGTACTTGGGCTCGGGCATCTGGTTGTAAAGCCGCACCACCTGGGGCGCCATTTTCTTGGTGACAGTACCGGCGACGATCATCAGGTCTGCCTGCCGTGGCGATGGCCGAAACACTTCAGCGCCAAATCGCGAGATGTCGAAACGCGCCATGGACGCTGCGATCATTTCGATCGCACAACAGGCCAGCCCAAATTGCAGTGGCCAGAGCGAATTTTTGCGGCCCCAGTTATAAAGCTCCTGCAACGAGGTTGTGAAAACCCCTTGCTTGCTCAACTCACTGCGAAGTGCCTCATCCATTACGCTGTTGTTTTCCGAGGGGGTTATTTCCATTTCAAAACTCCTTTGGCGCAGGCCCAGACCAGGCTCTCAATCAACAGAAGAAGGAAAAATGCCATGGCAACGCAGGTGCCGAGCGACAGTCCCTTGAACGCCGCTGCGAACGGCAGCAGGAACAGGATCTCAACGTCGAAGACAAGGAAGACGATTGCGTAGAGGTAATACTCGGATTTGAACTGCACCCATCCTGTGCTTTTGGATTCCAGGCCGCACTCATAGATGGCGTTCTTGCTGGCACCCTGTTTTCGCGGTGAAAACTTTTTGGCCCAGAGCCACGCCATCGCCAGCGGCGCGATCGAAAAAGCGGCCGCCACAAGGGCAAACACGCATAAGAATGTGTAAGGGCTCGAATTCACATTAAGGACAATATCACCGCGTTATCAGATGCGAAACAAAATGGATCAACCAAAAGCGGAAAACTCGGCCTTAATTGTCAATTACTTCACATTTTTTGCAAACAGAGCGGTTTGAATTTCCCACGCCATACGGTTCAGTCATTTGGAGGCTTACATTCTATTTTTGGACTCTGATTGGCCAACCATGCCTCTCTGCAGCTTTGAATAAATGGATAAAGCCGGTTTTCCATGTTTTTCGCGTATTTCGCGTGCTCCGCAGACAAAAAACCTTAATTCGTCTTCTTCAACCGCTCGTTGATTTCGCGGATTTTGCTTTTTTCGAGGCCAAGCGCCCATTTGATGCCGCCGAGAATGTGTTGCTGGTAAACGGGATCTTCCCAGACCGCTTCCGCGTGACCGAGTGAGGTGTAGAAAATGTTGCCCTTGCCGTATTGTTTCACCCATGCGACTGGGAAAAAGCCGGGATCTTTGCCGCCGGGATATTTATCCAGGGAGAGCAGCATATTGACGTTGTTCCGTTCAAAACCGTTTAGAATATAAATTTCGTCCTCGATCTTCCAGGGCTGCGGCAGGTGTTTGCAGGCGGGATGGTTCGGATTTTCGACGTTGCAGGAGACCTGTTGCAGTCCCGGCGGATGCGTCTTGAACTCGCCACCGATCATCAGGACATAAGGATCGAGCGGTTTGTGTCCACGAAAGGTGTCGGTGGCGGAATGCATGCCGACGAACGCTTTGCCGGTTTTGATCCAATTCAGAAAGCCTTCCTTGTCCGGCAACGGCAAATCGCCGGTGGTATTGGCGAATATGACGCCGTCATATTGTTCCAGGCTTTTCATCGTCATCTTTTCAGCCATGTCCTTGTCGTTGCGGACGTAATCCACGGTGAAATCGCCGCTTTTTTCGGCGATTTGGCCGAGAACTTTTTCAGCAGTGGGGATTGAACTGTGGCGAAAGCCTTTTGTGACCGAGACGACCAGCATTTTTTTGGGAGCTTTCGGTTGGGCGACGAGGGTCAGGCTGGAAGAGAGGGCTATCAGGACTGCGAGCAATAAAATTTTCATAGGTATTTAATTAAGACTACTTCAGACGGCTCGTCATTCATTGAGCGTGATTTTCATTTTGGTCAAGTTCGAAGGTGGCGAGTGACGCAAATGGAGAAGCGCACGAAGTCGGTTGAGCGTTCCGTTTTGGAGGCTTGGTTATTTAGCTAACGATCAACTCACCGATGGCGGCCCCTCAACGCCTCCCGAATTGCCAAGCAATGACAGGGGCCGTTATTTCGGTGGATCTTTTCTGTAATAATATTTTTTTTGCCTATTGACGGCGCGGGCTTTAATAGGGGTTCGCCTTTGGTTCGTAGATGGAGATTTGGACGGAGAATTCCATCAATGGAATCAAATCGCTCAAATTTCATGCCGCGCCATTCACAGTATATCTCCCACTTCTCGCCATCGGAGGCGGAAAAAGGTTCAACTATTGTGAAGAGCATCATGCTGGCGAACGCTCCGACTCAGGCAGGCCGGACCAATTGTCAACCGAGACGCGATCCCGGCCTTGTCTGCAGCCGGTTGGTTATATGATTACTCATGCCGCTTCATTGCGCTGCGAAAAAGTGTCACTGCTATGGCAGACCCAATAAGAATAGCGGCCACCTTGCCCATCCACCAACTGAACGCCAGATCCCCGGAGACAACTCCGAGCTTGCTGGGGATTTCAATTAAATGGAATAGGACGAACAACGCGGCGAGAACGCCCAAGATGAGTTTAAACGCTTTCATGCTTTCATATAACGATCGAGCGCAGCCACAGCCGCTGACGGCGATGGCTGACTGGAAAATAGAACCTGAGAAAACATAAAAATGCAATTCTGCGCAGCGATGCGGCTGTTGGCTGACGCGCCTTTGATCAACCATTGAATATCAAATTGATGTGACCTGAAAGCTTGATATTAAACGAATTTCCGGGTGCCGCAGTCGGAACGGGTTCCATGGCTCGAACTTGAATTGGGAGTTCTGAATGTCAAGGCAAGACCGGAAAGGGTGTGATTCAAACTGGTGAATAATTTCCAGAAGGTCGCCCATAATGAATGATTCAGGGAATGCTATTCCACCGAAAAACAACGACAAACCACTTCCAACCCCACCCAAACCACTCATCCACAGCGACTTGCAACCACCCCCGAAACGCGCGCTGGACCTCGCATCCCCGCGG
>JACDHS010000057.1 GCA_013820875.1 Verrucomicrobiota bacterium
ACTTCTGCCTTCACAACTCGTCGTAAGGTTTGGTGCGTGCGTGTTGTTGTTTAGAGATTTACGGACGGGTCAAAGTTGGCTTTGTTCCGCTTTGAAATGGCAACACGCACGCACCAGACTTCGAGAGGATTGTAGAAGGCAGAAGTCAGGGTTTTCACACAGGAAAACCCCACCGAATGGGAGTGCTTCGCACCGCGAATCTCGCGCTGCAAATACGACCGGCGCTTTGATTCTTGAACTCAAACGGCGATAGGCCAGCGGAAGTTATAACTCACCGATTTCAGCCAAAGCCCTTTCATTTGAGGATCTTGTCTGCTTTTTTCCATTTACCGAACACGCTCCCACATTGACCAATGCGTTTTGCGGACAGGCTCTAACTAAATGGCAGTGAGCCATCGGGCTGGGTATGCCCTGCTTGCGTCCGCGTCTCGCAATGGTAATCTCGCTGGCGTGATTGCATTGATTGATTACGGTTCCGGTAACCTGCGCAGTGTCGAGAAGGCTTTGAAGAAGGTCGGCGGTGACGTTCAAGTCGTGACTCGACCTGAAGAGATTAACAATGCGCGCGCGGTGGTGTTGCCAGGGGTTGGTGCATTCGATGATTGCGTCAATGCCTTGCAAAAACAGGAATTGGTCGCCGGAGTGAAAGAGTTCATTAAGACAGGGCGTCCGTTCCTCGGCATTTGTGTTGGTTACCAGGCTTTGTTTGAAGGGAGCGACGAGTTTAATAGTTGCGCCCCTGGATTTTGCCTGCTCGGAGGAAAGGTGCGTCGCTTCACCGAACGACCCGGCATCAAGATTCCGCAGATCGGCTGGAACCAGATCGATATCACCCGGGAGAATTGTCCGCTCTACAAAAACATCCCGAGCGGGAGTTACGTTTACTTCGTGCATAGCTTTTACCCGGTGCCGGAGGATGATTCCGCGATCGCCACGCGAACCACTTACGGCGACACCTTTGCGTCTTCCGTTTGGAAGGACAACGTTTTCGCGACTCAGTTTCATCCGGAGAAGAGCCAGAAAGTGGGTCTGCAATTGCTGAAAAACTTCGTCGAGTTTGCCGGATAATGTGCTGGCGGCAGTTTGTAGCGCGGGCCAGAAGCACCTGTTGGATGGATTAGCGCAGGGCAGGACGCATCTCAGTTTCTTGCAGGGGCGTCACGATTCCTGAACACCGGGCGGTACGCCCGCTGAATTCGCAGCTGAGGACGGCTACGCTACGCAGGGCATCAGTTTTTCATTTCACCGTTGACCTTTTTAAGGTCTCCACGCAAGTTGGGGCCCCTACAATTTGGATGAAGACCATTCTGTTCGTCTGCACTGGAAACGTTTGCCGCAGCCCAATGGCCGAAGGATTATTCCGACATGCCGTTCGAGGGCGTGGAGATTATCGCGTCTTATCGGCGGGCGTCGGGGCCATTGACGGTCAACCGCCCAGTCCCAACGCCGTTGTCGCCATGAAAGAGTTGGACCTGGATATTGCGCGTCAACGCAGTCACATGCTGACGGCGGACCTGGTCAATCGGGCGGACTACATTTTTGGGATGACCCATAACCATGTGGATTCGATCATTTTGTTGTATCCGCAAGCGGCCGAAAAAACTTTTTTACTCCGGGAATTTGACGAAACGCTGGATATATTCGAAAAGGATATCTCTGATCCGATCGGCGGCCCGCTGGACGTGTATCGCTATTGCCGCGATCAGATCGAACAAGGCATAGCCTCGATGCTCGCCTTTATTGAACAAACCGCCGCTCCAACTATGGCCCATCAATATTCCCATCCGCAAACAACGGTCGTGATTGGCAGCGACCACGCGGGATTTGAGCAGAAAACCATGCTCAAACAGCACCTTGAACAGCAGGGCGTGACCGTGACGGACGTGGGAACCCATTCCAAGGACTCCACCGATTATCCTGATTATGCTCACACGGTTGCCGAATCTGTGTCGCACGGGCGCAGTGAGTTGGGGATTCTGGTTTGTGGCAGTGGCGTCGGCATGAGTATTACGGCGAACAAAGTTCCCGGTATTCGAGCGGCATTAGTGTTCAACGAAGAGATGGGCCGTCTCGCCCGGGAGCATAACGATGCGAACGTGGTATGCCTTGGATCGCGGTTTACTCCCACAGAAGAAGCTAAAAAAATTGTAGATGCATTTTTGTCCGCCCATTTCGAAGGCGGACGTCATGAGAAACGTGTTAAGAAAATGGAACAACACCAGATCCCCGCAGACTTGAAGTTGAAAAAGGTCGATCCTGAAATCTCCCAGGCGATCATTTTGGAAGCGCAACGGCAGCAGGAAAACATCGAGCTGATTGCCAGCGAAAATTTCACCAGTTGCGCCGTTATGGAAGCGCAAGGGTCTGTTCTCACGAACAAATATGCCGAAGGCTATCCCGGCAAACGTTGGTACGGTGGCTGTGAGAACGTGGACACGGTGGAACGCCTCGCCATCGAGCGGGCGAAAAAGCTATTCGGCGCGGAACATGCCAATGTCCAACCGCATTCGGGCAGCCAGGCCAACATGGCGGTTTATTTTTCCGTCCTGAAGCCGGGCGACAAGATGTTAACCATGGATTTGAGCCATGGCGGTCATTTGACCCACGGCAACAAAGCCAATTTCTCAGGTAAATTTTACGAAATCGTTCATTACGGCGTGCGCAAGGAAGATGAGCTGATTGATTACGATCAACTCGCAACGATGGCGCGGGAACACAAGCCGAAAATGATTACGGTGGGTGCCAGCGCCTACCCGCGCATCATTGATTTCCAGAGGATGGGCGAGATTGCCCGTGAAGTGGGGGCTTACCTGCTGGCGGACATCGCGCACATTGCAGGGTTGGTTGCGGCAGGGGTGCATCCAAGCCCCATGGGACACGCGGATTTCGTCACAACGACCACGCACAAAACATTGCGCGGACCTCGGGGCGGTTTGATTCTTTGCGGTGAGAAGTACGCGAAGGATATTGATTCACAGACATTCCCGGGAATCCAGGGCGGACCATTGATGCATGTGATTGCAGCGAAAGCGGTTTGCTTCCACGAAGCGGCGCAAGAGAGTTTCAAAGCGTATCAGCAGCAGATCCTGAATAACGCCAAAGGGCTTGCTGAGGGAATGAAACAAAACGGTTTTCGCCTGGTCAGTGGCGGCACGGATAATCATTTGATGTTGGTGGATGTGGGTGCTCGCAACCTGACCGGCAAGGATTGTCAGATAGCTTTGGACGAAGCGGGAATCACCGTTAATAAGAACACAATCCCGTTCGAAACCCGTTCACCGTTCCAGGGAAGCGGCGTTCGTCTCGGAACACCCGCTGTTACCACGCGTGGCATGAAAGAAGCTGAGATGGCCGCGATCGCAGATATGATTTCCGAGGTTTTGATGGACATCAAGAATGTTGACACCGCACATCAGGTTCGCCAACGTGTGCGCGATTTGACTGCCAGATTTCCCTTGCCATATTGATGTAAGGAAAGATCCCCGGTTAGCTGTCCTGATTGAACATTTTTCATTTTAAAGCATCCAATTGGTATCCTGCCAGTGCCCCCAGCCCTGTCACTGCCGATTTAGGAGGAATTTTTAACCCGACGTAACATAAATCTATGCCCCGTGTAGCAACAAAGAAGGTCGCCAAAAAGAAGGCGCCAAAACAACAACAGAATCTAGAGTTAGCGCAGCCGCCTGAAGTAGCGACAGCACCAGTGCCCGTTGCGGAAGCTGCGCCTGCTCCTGCGCCGGTTGAAGCTCCGAATGTGGTTAAACAAACCGCACAAGCGCCAGCCGCACCCGCTGAACCGAAGCCAGCACCGCAGCCTGAACCAATCTCTGCCGATGCCATTGTTTCTGGTCCGCTCGTTGAGGCCGAACCGCCGCTGAAGCCGGAGCAACGTTCCCGCCGGAGTGATCAAGAAGAACAACCTTACGAAGATCGCCGAGGAGGCGGGGGAGCTCGAAACCGTCGCGATGGTCGCGACACGACTGCTCCCACCATGAACATCGCGCAACTGCAGGCAACCGCGATGCCGGAGTTGAATGCCATGGCCAGGGAAATGGGGATCGAAAATTTCGGCACGATGCGCAAGCACGAGTTGATTTTTCAGCTTCTGCAAAAAAATGCGGAGCGTTCCGGGGTGCTCTTCTCCGAAGGCGTTCTTGAAATTTTGCCAGAGGGTTTCGGGTTCCTGCGTTCCCGCAGCTACAATTACCTGCCGTGCCCGGAGGACATTTACGTTTCTCCTTCACAGATTCGCCGCTTTGATTTGCAGACCGGCAATCTGATTGCCGGCCAGATCCGTCCGCCGAAAGATAAGGAACGCTTTTTCGCATTGCTGAAAGTGGAAGCAGTGGATGGGGAAGATCCGGACAAGGCGAAGGACAAAACTCATTTTGATAACCTGACCCCGCTCTTCCCGGAAAAACGTTTCCTGCTGGAAACCGATCCAGCGGAGTTGAGCACGCGGGTTGTGGATCTGGTTTGCCCAATCGGCAAAGGCACCCGCGGTTTGATTGTGGCCCCGCCGCGCACCGGTAAAACGGTTCTCATGCAGAAGCTTGCGAATGCGATTCTGAAGAACAATCCGGAATCGTATCTCTTCATTCTGTTGATCGACGAGCGCCCGGAAGAAGTCACGGACATGGATCGCAGTTGCAAAGGCGCCGAAGTGATTTCCTCCACGTTTGATGAACCGCCAGAACGCCACGTGCAAGTCGCCGAAATGGTGATTGAAAAAGCCAAACGCATGGTTGAGCACAAACGTGACGTGGTCATCCTGCTCGACTCCATCACTCGTCTGGCGCGTGCCTACAACACGATCCAACCGCATTCTGGAAAGATTCTTTCCGGTGGTGTGGATGCGAATGCGTTGCACAAACCCAAACGATTCTTTGGTGCGGCTCGTAATATCGAAGAAGGTGGTTCGCTGACAATCATGGCAACGGCCCTGGTTGATACCGGCAGCCGCATGGACGAAGTCATTTTCGAAGAGTTCAAAGGGACTGGCAACATGGAAGTGCATCTCGATCGCCACCTGGTGGATCGCCGCATATTCCCTTCGATCAACGTCGAGCTGTCCGGCACCCGCAAAGAAGAACTGCTCTATCATCCGGACGAATACAGCCGCGTTGTTATGTTGCGTCGTGCTCTCACTGGCGTGCCGCCGGTGGAAGCAATGGAATTGCTACTGGGCAAATTGAAGAAAACCGGCAGCAACATCGAATTCCTGCTCGCGATGGGCGGGAAGTAAGATTCCAAGATATAAAAACAAACAGCGGCCTGGGTCACCCCGGGCCGCTGTTTTGTTTTTTTCTGATTGGAACAGATTAGAATCTGGTCAGCAATTGGAGGCGTTTCACACGTTCGTCAATCGCTTGCCGGGTGATACGGCTGGTTACTTTCAAACCAAATCCTTCGCAGCAATAGGATGCCACCACACTGCCGTAGATCATTGCTTTACGGATATTCTTTTCCACTGGTCCGCGGGAAGTGGAGAGATAGCCCATCATTGCTCCGACAAACGAATCACCGGCTCCAGTGGGATCAACCACCTTCGACAAAGGATAGGCCGGTGAGACGAAGAGTCCCTCTTTCGTCGAAAGCATGGCGCCGTGCTCGCCTCTTTTGATAATGACGAATTTCGGGCCAAGCTTATGGATCTTCTTCAAGGCTGAAAGGATGTTGGTTTCCTTCGTCAGTTGATGCGCTTCACTGTCGTTCAGGACAAATCCATCCACCGTTTTCAACAGCTTCAATAAATCCGGCAAAGCGATGTTCAGCCAGAGATCCATGGTATCGGCGACAACAAACTTCGGACGGGTCATCTGATCCAGCACGTGGTGCTGCAGTGAAGGAGCGATATTTGCCAGGAGAACGAAATCAGACCCGCGATAGGACTGCGGCAGGCTGGGGCTGAAGGTTTCGAACACGCCAAGTTCAGTTTCAAGCGTCTGGCGGTTGTTCATGTTCACTTCATATTCGCCAGACCAATGGAACGTTTTGCCATCGGCGATCTGCAATCCTTCCAGGTCAATCCCCCGGCTCTTATAAAGATCAATGTAACGCTTTGGAAAATCGCGACCGACAATTCCAACCATCTTCACTGGCGCAAAGAAACTCGCCGCGACCGCCGCATGGCTGGCTGAACCGCCCAGCAGACGGGGGTTTTCGGCTTTCGGAGTTTTGATGGAATCCAGCGCGGTGGAACCGACAATTAATACACTCATGACATTTCTTATTTGAAAGGGGCTGAATCTACTCTCTGGCGGAATTCCGAGCAAGTTTTGGCAATGTTCGAGGAATTCAGAATTGCCGAGACAATGCAAACGCGACGGGCACCGGCAGCGAGCACATCATCAATGGTATCCAAGTTGATCCCACCAATGGCGAACCAGGAAATGCTGATATTCTTTTCGGCCCAACGAACGTAATCGAGCGTTACCGGTTTCGCCGTTGGTTTGGTGCCGGTCGCGTAGATTGGCCCGATCGCGACGTAATCTGCTCCAGCCGCCACAGCGCGAGCCGCCTGTTCCGGAGCATGCGTGCTGAGGCCGATGCGCAACGCGGACTGTGGAGGGCGGATTTGGGAAATGTGGGTGTGCCCAGCATCGAAAAAATCTTCCTGACCCAGATGACAGAATTCTGCGCCCACATTTTCGGCAACAGCAAGGAAGTCGTTGATGACCAAATAAACTTTTGCCGCCCGCGTGATTGGCAGAATTAGCTCCGCCAACCTTTGAACTTCTTCTTCCGACGAGGTTTTGGCCCGGAGTTGAATGACATCAGACCCACCCGCACAAAGTTGCTTTGCAATTTCCACCGGGGACCGCCCATCGAGGTACGCAGTATCTACAAAAGTGTAGAGGCGACAGGCGGACAGCGGTTTCATATTTATGGGTTAAATGGGTTCGCTCCGCACCAACGCTCCCACAATCCGGTTAAGCTTTTTCCTCGATCAACTCCCGGCGCGCGCCGGTCAGTAGTTGTTCGACGAAGTTTGTGGAATAAACGCCACGCCGGAAGTTCGGATCCTGCAGGACTGCGTGTTCGAACGAAATCGTAGTCTTGATTCCAGTGATCATGTATTCGCTCAATGCACGGCTCATTTTATCCATCGCTTCTCGCCGATCTTTGCCATAGGTGATCAGCTTGCCGATCATCGAATCGTAATGTGGTGAAATGGTGTAACCGGCGTAAGCATGGCTGTCCACGCGAACACCGCGACCTCCCGGGGAATAATACATCTCAATGCGACCGGGGCTGGGACGGAAATCGTCAAAAGGATCTTCCGCATTGATGCGGCATTCGATGGCGTGACCTTTGAACTGAACGTCACTCTGCGAAATTTTGAGTGGTTCACCCATCGCGATCATGATCTGCTGCTTTACCAAATCAATCCCGGTAACTTCTTCCGTGATCGGATGCTCCACCTGGATGCGCTTATTAACTTCGAGGAAATAAAAGTTCCCGTTGTCATCCACGATGAACTCAACCGTGCCGGCATTGGTATAATGGGCTACCTCAGCAATACGCACCGCAGCTTTGCCCATCTTTTTGCGAAGATCTTTAAATTTATTATCGATCAGCGGTGAAGGCGTCTCTTCCACCAGCTTTTGGTTTCGACGTTGGATGGAGCAATCGCGTTCGCCCAGGTGAATGATGTTTCCCTTGTTGTCACCGAGAATCTGGAATTCAATGTGATGCGGATTCTCAATGTATTTCTCGATGTAAACGCCGGAATTGCCGAAAGCCTTCTCCGCTTCATTACGCGCTGTGTGATACCCTTTCACCAGCGAAATATCATTGTGCGCAACGCGCATGCCGCGCCCTCCGCCGCCCGCCACCGCCTTAATCATGATTGGATACCCAATGCGTTTGGCAACCGTCAGCGCTTCCTGCTCGTTATCAACGGTGCCCTCGGAACCTGGAGGTAACGGAACACCCGCCTTTTTCGCGAGGGCGCGGCTGACCGCTTTATCTTCAAGGGCGGTCATTGCCCTGGAACTCGGGCCGATAAAGCGGATGTTGCAACTTTCACACACATCTGCGAAATGGGCGTTCTCAGAGAGAAAACCGTATCCAGGATGAATGGCATCCACGTCGGCGATTTCCGCTGCCGAAATAATCCGGTCAATGCGCAGGTAACTTTCCGAGCTAGCCGCTTTCCCTATGCAAATCGCTTCATCCGCAAGCTGAACATGCATGGAATTGGCGTCTGGCTCCGAATAGACTGCAACGGTGCGAATATTTAATTCCTTGCAAGTCCGAATAATTCGGACAGCGATTTCACCCCGATTTGCGACGAGAATTTTTTCAAACATGCGGTGAGGAGGGGGCTTACACTGGCTTAATCTTGAACATTGGCTGGCCAAACTCCACAGGTTTGGCGTTATCGACAAGGATCTCTGTGATGATGCCACGAACTTCTGCTTTGATTTCGTTCATCACCTTCATGGCTTCGATGAGGCAAACCACTGTTTCCGGATTCACTTCCGTTCCAACTTCCACGTAGTTGCCAGATTCGGGTGAGGGAGCGCGGTAGAACGTGCCGATCATCGGAGATTTGATCTCGATTCCGCTGGTAGCAGCAGAAGGCGGCAAGGCCGGTGCTCCCAGGGCGGGAGGGGCAGTTGCAACCGATGCAATCTGACTTGGCAGAGTGTAAGTAACAGGAAAATCTTCGCCGCCAGCAGCTCCGGGGGAGCGCTTCAGTTTGATTTTAAACTCCTGTTTTTCCAATTCAAACTCGGAAAGTGAGTTCTTTTTCATCAAATCGATGATTGCCTTGATATCTTTCAGGTCCACGTCTGCTCCTGGTTAAATTCTAACATGCTCTTAAGCAAAAAAGCAGTAGTCACAAATGACCCTGCTTTAAACTGTATTTTTAAATGCGGCGAGACACTAATCAGGTGACGTGAGAGCGTCAATAGGAAAGTTTTAGAACCGAAAGTTATCGCTCCCAAAACCAATAAGTGTGTTGTTTTGACAAAACTAAACAACTTTATTTCCCCCTTTAACGCTAACAGCAGCGTCCAATGCCAAAATGTAGGAATTTACACCAAAGCCGCAAATCTGCCCACGGCAAACGGCTGCGATGAATGAGTGGTGACGAAATTCTTCCCGCGCGTGAATGTTGGAAAGGTGAATTTCGATGGCCGGAACGCCGGTTGCGGAAATTGCGTCGCGCAAAGCAACGCTGGTATGAGTGTAAGCCGCTGCATTGATAACAATCACATCCGCCACGCCTTTGGCCTGTTGAATCCAGCTAACCAGATCGCCTTCGCTGTTAGACTGCTTGAATTCGATCGACGCACCGCACCTGGTTGCGTGTTCGCGAACAAGCTTTTCGATATCGGCCAATGTCGCCTTACCGTAAATCTCCGGCTCTCTTTGACCGAGAAGATTCAGGTTGGGACCATTCAGAAAATGAACGTTCATTTTTCCGGAGCGTAATGGGCTGCTTCTGCGTTGTCCAACCGATTTGTGACAGCCCAAAGCCATCCAATCAACAGGAATATTGGCCAGGCCAACCCCGGAATATAGAAATTGAACTCTGAAAAGCCCTGGACGCAAATACCAGCCAGCCCAAGCCAGACGATAAAATAGAGATTGATGCCTTTCTGGATACGGTATCGATACAGGTAAGCCAAAGATCCAAGAATAAACACTGCAAACGCAATAAAACCAACCAATCCTGAATCACTGGCTTGCTCCAGGTAGTCATTGTGACAGAGCCGAGCCATTTCAGAATCGGCTGATTTGACCCTGGCGTAAACTACGGAGAATGTTCCCGGCCCAGTCCCGAGAATAGGATTCTCTTTGAAGATCTGGCCCGCAGCTTTCCAGTAGTCGAAACGGGCCGTCACACTGGTTGCCCCCTTTTGGAAGAATCCGAGATACTTTAACGTAAAGCCACTGACCCCAATGAGGAAAACGGCGGCAACCAGCGCCATTTTTGCATTCTTCGCAATTGACGTATGAAGCAAAAAAAACAATCCCATTGCCAACAAAATGAGCCAGCCTGACTTGGATCCGGACCAGTACAAACAGGCTCCTGCGGCAAGTAAAATAATGGAAACCATTACCAGTTGAGGGAGTTGGCCGAATCGGCGGGTAATCTGCCAACCCGCAAAAGCAGAGATCGGCAGGAAAAGCAAAATGGCGCCGGCAAATGAGTTTGGATAGAAGAGCGTGGAAAAAATCCGGGTTGTGGAAATCTTCTGTATATAATCGAGTGGCGGTTCTGCCAAAGTCGGCAAAATGTAGGTGTAAAAATAGTGGCGCGTCCGCTCAAAACCGCCGAAGTGTTGTTCCAATCCAACCCTGAGCACCAGGATGAACCCGAGCAGCAGCACGATCCAAAACAAACGAAGGTCCTTCACCCGCGCGAGTGAAAAATAGCCGATTCCAAAGCAAATAGCCGCCGCGCTGAAATGCTTTAACGTGGAAGACGTTAAACTGTTGCTGACCGTCTGCGTTCCGGAAATGAACTGCCAAACGAGCCAAACGAGTAGAAAGATCATCGGCCATGCTGGCTGCGGTTTTCTCCATTTGAAGAAACCGAGGGCTGCCAATGCAAATAAAGCGAGAATCGGGTAAGCCCAATTCACCGGCCAGGTGTGGTGAATGAATTCCTGAACATCGGTTGGCGCAATTATCCTGGAATCAAGAACAACGGGTGTGCCGAACTTGAGCAAGCCGAGGCTGATAAAAGCACCGGCCAACGCGGCAAAAAGATGATGTGTTATCGGGGTGGATGGCGCAGAAGATGGGGGCTGTTCTGCCATGCCTACAATTTCAGTTTCAGAAAGCCGACTTCCAGCGCCAAGGCTTCCTGGACGTTTGTTCCGAGTCGCCGCTGAGTCTGTTCGAGTATCTGCAGGTTTTCGATCGCCTCCGGCGCCTGGATCCGTTGCGCCACTTTTTGGCTGAGCTCTTGAAGTTCAGGAAAGCTCAGCCAGGTGTCGGTTTGCGAGACTGTTTGCAGCCAGACATCCCGAAGCCAGAGTTGCAACGAAACGAGCAGATCCGCGCGTTGCCGACGGTATTCCGCTTCCACTGCGGCAGTCAGTTCCGATTCCAGTTTATCCCGCAGTTTTTGGTCCATGTCATCGTAGCGCGACAGCGGGGAGCGGGCCGTCAAAGTCTTCTCAATCGTTTCCCTCGACTCCGAAAGTTTCCCGAGCAGAACACCCAACAAGCGATAACGCCCGAGCAAACCGCCTTTGGCTTCGCCAGCCATCTGGGCAAACGAAGCAACCCATGTTTTTTCTTCCGGGGAAATCTTGCGTTCTCCAGAAAAATTCAACCGCAAACAACGTGAAAGGATCGTCTCAAGAAGGCGTTGCGGCTCGGTCGTGAGCAGAATGAGGATGGAACTGGCCGGGGGCTCTTCCAATGTTTTCAAAAACGCATTGGCCGCCTGAATGTTTAAACGATCGGCACACACCAGCACCCCTACTTTGTACGGCGACATCGTCGGTTTCAGGTTCACCGTTTGGAGCAGGCTGCGGATTTGATCAATCGTGATGACCCGAGATTTCGATTCAGGCCGCACCCAGTTCATGTCCGGGTGATTCTCATCTTCCATTCGCCGACAGGAGTCGCACTGGTCGCACGAATCTATCGCCACCCCGTTGGCTCCGAGGACCGGCGACTGGCAATTGATGGTTTTGGCGAGAGTGAGCGCCATGGATTCCAGTTCGCGCAATTCGTTACCGGTAAATAAATAGCCATGCGCCAGCCGATTCCGTTCCAGGCTGCGCTGAAGCACCTGGACGATCTGTTGTTGTTCTGGAAATTGAACGAAAGACACGGGATTTTCTTTATTAAAGAGTTACATGGTTGAATCGTTTCATCGTTGCATGGGTCGGGCTGCCTTGCGTTGCACCAATGCAACTATGTAACAATTCAACCATGCAACCTCCCCGTCCATCACCCCTGTTTTGTCATTTGCTTTACGGCCAGGGGAATACTCGTTTCATGTTGGCCATCCAATGCGAGATCAATTGAGTAGAGGCCGGGCTGTTCGATTTTTAGTCCCTGAATATTGACGACAAAGTTGCGCGAGACAAATGTGGCGTCGCCTGGCACCACCACATCCACCGGCATATCAATCGGCTGCATGATGGATTTCCCATCTTCATCGCCGAAATTGAGCCTGAACTGGTGGCGTCCCTCTTCCATTTTCGTGAACGAGACTCGCAGGGCAATCGCGCAATGCGGATGAACTGCGGGAAACTGCCCCGAATAAATGGTATCGAATGTTCCTAACAAATTCAGCTTGCCGCTATAATCGGCCGCTGCATCACATAAAACCGCAACTTGAATCGTCATTTTGTGGAGCAGTGTAAACAGTTACCCGACGGTTTCACCTAAATTCTCTCTGCCATATCTGAAAGGGTTTTGGTGAAGTCGTTACAACCCGATAGAACCGAATCGGAAAGTTCCTCTTCGTCCAAAGCACACGCTAAACACATACTTCTTCCACGGGTTTGGGCTTCACGTTGCTGCCAGTTATAAACTCGCGCTCCGCTCGGGCTAATTGTCCTGCGGGCGGAAGAAATCTTTTTTCAGCTTCTCGCCCAATTCCAACGAGGCGTGCGTTTCGCGGACAGGTATTCCGCGCACACCGTTCATCAACTTTTCAAAACCGAACTGGTCCCACGCGTCGATCAGGAACCAGCAAATGGTTGCTTCATCGTCCATGTCGGTCGCCGGTGGGCCCATCTTCAATTGTTTCGCATACCACTGCAGGTCGGTCATCAGGCTTTCCGCAAAGTCGAGCCGTTCCATCAGCATCGCACCTCCAATTGGAGAGAGAAGCGGCCATGTCTTGCTTTTGGCGAATTGACGGATCGCCTCTTCGACCTCTTCTTGAGATTCCTCTTCAAACTCGCAAATCGGGCAGCCCCAATCCAGGTGGTGTTCCTTGAGTTTCAACAAACCCAGGAGACTTTTGTAATCGTTGCCAAGGAACTCGCTTTCGTGTTCCAGCAGTTTGGGCCATTTTTTCCAGTTCATCGGTGGTTGGGATTGTTAGATTAGTGACGTCTCTCGGCAATCCCAAAGCCGGGGGGTTGCGTAATCGCGTAAGCGGTTCGTTAACTAATTTTTCCCTTTTGCTGGCAGTTTCTCCCGCGACTTAATCGCGAAGATAACCCGCTGCACGCAACTAGGCGTCGTCTTCGAAGGTCATCAGCCAGGGATGCACTTCCACGAGGCTGGTTAACTTCAGGTGCAATTCCACGTCGCCTTTCGGGAGCTCCACCTGTTGCTGTTGTTCGAGCAATTAAAGCTTTAAAATAAAATAGCACGTAATCCCCGAGTTACGTGACTTACCTCCCTGCTGCAAATCAGGCAACGTGACCTGTCACGTCGTTGACTTGCAGCCTCAAATGGGGTACCTCAACGTTATGGAACATCACGTGACATCACGCGAGAACTCCCGTGGGTACTATACTGCCCCATGGAGGAAGGCGAGGATTTGCGCACGTTTTGTCCTGCATCCGGAATTAACGCAGCGCGATCGGTATAAACATTTGGCCGCTTCGTTGCTTAATGATCCCAGTGTAACCAACCGCCTGATCGGGCAGGCGATTGCTCATCTCCAGGGGAAAAACCATCAGCGCCACCTTGCAGCCTGATTGGAACACACCAGCAGGTCAGGCGCTTGCCAAGCTTTCACTAGCCATCAAGCAAAAAGGGCTGTTGATTCAACGGCCTATTATTGTATTTGGTTCGGCCCCACTCCAAATCTGCATCGATCCTGCATTTCTGAGCGCAGACGTGGATGTGTCACTAACCGGCCAAAGCGAAGAACTTGAAAAAGTAGTGGACGAAATCGGCTTGAGCAAAGGAAAGGCCCCCTACTACATCGAGGTCGTAGCCGAATACATTTTCAGACCTGGCCCGAACTGGCGGGAACGTGCCGAGATCATCACGTTAAATGACGTGCCGTTCCTGTTCCCCGCATCGCTCGACATCCTGCTTGCCAAACTTCGGCGACTTGAAGAAAAAGACATTTTCGCCTTTGAACTTGTTCGCGAAAAGACCGGACACCCCACGGAAAGTGAGCTGCTTCACGAACTACGCTCCTCGTACGACATTTATTATATTCAGAAGAATGGTCGGAAAAGTGCGTTGTGGGAAAATACGGAAAAACTTTGGCCCCGTTTTTTTGGCCGCGCAATAGACGTGCGTGGGGAGATTATTCAGCCAGTCCTTGATCAGCTTGCCGCAACCGGAACAAATCGTGACTATTTGGAAGAAATTCGGGTGCGACTTGGAATTTGATTTCGTTACCGCGCACTGCTGCACGCGGAAGAAATACTTTACTACCCCGTCCAGCGGGACATTTGATAGTAGCCCAATATTGCAATTGTAATTACCTACAACCCCTTCCCTTTCATATTCCCCTGCATCTTCTGGAGGACGCAGGCGTGTCTTTCCACTTCTCAGGAGGTTGGACGGGGTATGATAATAGATTTCGAGTTCCAAACGATGCCGTAAACGGCGGAAGGTCAGTCCATCACGATGAAATCCCCCGGTTCAGCGAAAATCGTTTTCACCTCTTTCGAAAACTGGATTTTCTTCCGTGGGCGGTCGTTGTATGAGTTACATCGATGGGCTAAACATTTTTGGTGGCCGATGTAAGCGTTACATTGATGGGCTAAACGATTTTTGACGCCTCGGGAAGTCTTACATGGGTGGCCAAAAACATTTTAGGCGTCTCGGTAAGTCTTACAACGACGCCAAAAATCCAACAATTCCCACGTTTTCTCCCGTTTTGACGTTTGGAACGCGCTTTTTCCCGGTTTTTTTCTGTTTCAGTAGCTTTGATGTGAGGTTCGCCCTAGCCGTTCCCCGCTTCCCTTTCAGTTAAGTTCCGGGGCATTGTGTTGGGTGAAGTCTTTGTTTCGCATAACCACTTCTCCATTAGCGACTGTTAGCGAAGAAAACTCTAATCACCGGAACCGCCGCGAAAGCGAGCCTCGAGTAGCGTGTCCCCGGCCAATGTGGATCACCGTAGGAGAACTGTCCCAGGAACTATAGTAAGCACCGCGCCCTGCGATGATCACGTTGGGGGTTGGGCAGGTTGGCGCATAGACCACCCCCGTATAGGCTGGATCGGCCGCCTGGTAAACGGGATTAACAGCCAGGTTAACAACCGGGTAAACTGGCGTAACAACTGGATTAACGACCTGGTAAGAGACCGGCGCATTGTAAATCACTGGCGCGGTGTAAACAACCGGCGCTTGATAAACGATCGGTTGATGATAAACGACCGTGGCAGTTGGCTGATAATATGGCAGGACGTTATGCTCTGCAAACGCCAGATGAGTGCCAAGCAGGAGAAGCGTTGCTCCGATTGCGGTTTTCATGGTTTCAATTCGACGCAACATCCCTGCAAATTCTTCAAACGCATAACAAAACGCAAATGAACCGGTGCGCGAGACGACAAGAACTTCAGCACTCTAAGTGGTTAGCTTTTCAAGCCAGGCTGCCTTCCCTGCAACACCCTTCTGATTGGCCCCGGATTAACGCTTCAACTCCGCTTTAGGGGCAAACTCCTAATCCCTGGTGTGAGCGCGCCTACCGTGACAATCGGCTGATCTACCGATTGAAGCTGGCGGCATCCAATCGGAGTTTCTTTCGGAAAGATGACGAGCGACAGGACGTTTTCGTCGAATTGGCAAAGACGTCCCAAGCTCGAATCAACCTTGCGAATCTGAGGCGGGGCGAAAATCCATGGGTATCAAATATCAACCACTCGTTTCGGCGATTGTACCGGCTTACAACGCTGAACCATTCATTCGAGAAACGCTGGATTCAATCCTTTCCCAAACGTATTTGAACCTTGAAGTAATTGTCGTAGATGACGGTTCCCGCGACGCTACATCGAGAATCGTCGAAGAGATTTCTTCTGTGGATCCACGGGTAAAACTTTTCCGGCAGCCAAACTCAGGAGTTGCAGCAGCGCGTAACTTTGCCATTTCTCAATCCAACGGAGATTACATCGCTCCCATTGATGCAGATGACATCTGGTACCCGGCCAAGATTGAAAAGCAGGTTGAAAGGCTGGAGCAATTTTCACAGGCCGGTTGTGTTTATACCCTGTCGGTATCCATTGATGAAAAAGGAAAACTGCTCGACGCGGGCCCGGCGTGGGATCTCGAAGGGGAGGTTTACCAGGCGCTTGTGTTCATCAATTTCGTCGGCAACGCCAGCATTCCAATGTTCCGCAAATCGGTTCTCGAACGGGTTGGCGGGTACAATGAAGAACTGCGACGCCACAATGCTCAAGGGTGTGAAGATTGGGAACTCTGCCTCCGGGTAGCGGAAAAATCAGACTTCTGCGTCGTGCCGGATTATCTCGTCGGCTATCGGTGTTACAGCGAGAGCATGTCCTACAACCATGAAGCGATGGGGCGCTCTTACGACATGGTGATGCGCGATTTGCGGGAGCGGCATCCGGAAATCTCAAAGGAACTCTTCCGCTGGTCGAAAGGTATTTTCTATTTGTATCTCACGAACAAGAGCAGCGTCAGCGGCGACCTTCGCAAGTCATTCGACTGGTTACTTCGCGCGATCCGCGAGGATGCTGCTGTGCTTGCGGTGCCGTGGGTGCCGCGCTGTCTCATGACGCGGTTGCTGCGACTGAGCGCGTATAGCATCACCCGGAATCCGCGTGCCTGGAAGCAACTGAGAAGCACTTTATCCGCTCCTTCGCCGGGCCCGACCTTCGATGAAATCCTCAAGACGGCGCAGGTCAAGCGCCCCGCCGAATGCCTCTGGGATCGCATTCAGACAAAGCGCTGGGAGCAAATCACCAACAAACGTTTAGTTACCTGCTATTGATATGTCGCGAAGCATCAAAGTCGCCGATCTCGAATTAACCCAGTCGTTCTCTGATTTTTCTGACTTGTCCGGATACGCCTTTCTTCAGTTGCTCGTGCGCTGGCATGGACAACCGATGGGTTACATCAAAGTTCCTGTGCGTGGCGATACCTGCACGGCCAACGAGATCGTCAGCAAAGTAATCGAGGAACATGCGGGGAGCATCATCCAGCAGCTATTACGATTGGCTGTGCAATCGCAGGTTTCACGCGAGCAGTGGACCGTCAACGATCTTCTTGAAACTGTGCCGGTAAAATCACAAGCCGTTCTCCCCACGATCACCGTTGCGGTTTGCACGCGGGATCGCACGGAAGATTTGGCTCTCTGTTTGTCAGCGTTGAAACGCCTGGAATTTCCGCCATTGGAAATCCTGGTGATTGATAACGCGCCGAGGACCGGCGCCACACGCGAACTGATTGAAAGTTTCTTTCCCGAGATCCGCTACATCGTCGAACCAAGGCCCGGCCTCAATTGGGCACGCAATCGCGCCATCGCGGAGGCGACCGGAGAAATTGTCGCCTACACCGATGACGATGTCATCGTAGATCCGCTTTGGACCCGGGCGCTCGCCACTTTGTTTGCTGAAAATTCGGAAGTGATGGCTGTGACCGGATTGGTCGTTCCCTATGAACTTGAAACGGAACCGCAACTCTGGTTCGAGCAATACGGCGGTTTCGGGCGGGGGGTTGACCGTAAATGGTACCGCGCCAGCCACACCGAACGCCACCGCCTCGCGCGCCAGCATGCCGGCGCCGGAAAATTCGGGACCGGCGCAAACATGGCCTACCGCCGCAAGGCATTTTCCGAGATAGGCCTGTTCGATCCCGCTTTGGATGTAGGCACGGCCACCCAGGGCGGCGGGGATCTCGATATGTTTTTCCGCGTCCTGAAACACGGACATTCCCTGGTCTATGAGCCTGCCGCAATCGTTCGGCATCGGCATCGGCGGGATTACGCCAGGCTCCACACCCAGATCGAGAACAACGGGATAGGCCTTTACTCGCACCTGGTTCGCAACGCGCTCGAATTTCCGGAAGAAAGAAACGGAGTGGCCAAAATCGCACTCTGGTGGTTGTGGAAATGGAATGTTCGCCGCTGGTTGAAATCACTCTTCAAACCGAGCGACATCCCGCGTGAACTCATTGCGGCAGAATTACGCGGCTGTTTTACCGGGCTGTTCCGTTACCAGGAATCGAAGCGAAAGACTCGCGAACTTCTTGAAAAATTTGGCCCCACCTTCCTCCTTTTAGAACCGGCCAGCGAACAGAAGCCGCCGCTCAAAGCCCTCTGTTTTGGAACGGCTGTGCGCACGATTGATATCACGGACAAGATCGAGCCGATCGAAGATGTCACCGAGTATTTCCGCACGCGATTGCTGGTGACCTGGCAGGGGATGGCAGTTGGACAAGTGGAAATTGCAAATCGTTACCGCGCGATTTCAGCGGCCCGAATCGCCGATTGCATCGTTCAGGATATTGGAGAGAAGCTGCTCGATCCAATCGGTGCGGAGAATCCTGCTGCTGCCTGGTCGGAAGCCGCCGCAGCGATAAAAGCCTACCTGCTGTCTCAGATCCGAAATGCCCGGCCGGTTTCATTTCCGCAATTTTCAATCTCGATCATAGTCGCCACCTGCGACCGACCGGATGATCTCCGCCTCTGCCTCACTTCCCTGGCGACCCAGGTGACACGGCATCGCCTGGAAATCGTGGTGGTTGATAACCGTCCCGATTCCGGATTAACGCCGCCGGTTGTTGCTGAGTTTCCGGGCGTGCGACTTATTGCGGAGAGACGGGGTGGCCTTTCCTACGCTCGCAACACTGGGTTTGCAGCAAGCACCGGCGATCTCCTCGTTTGCACCGATGACGATGTCGTTGCTCCCCCGGATTGGCTGGAAAAGCTGGTGGCGCCATTCTCTCGCAACGACGTGATGATGGTCACCGGGAATGTCTTCCCAGTGGAACTCGAAACACCGGCCCAGTTGCAGTTTGAAAATTACGGCGGCCTGGGGCGCGGCTTCGAGCGACGCGAATTTAATCGCGAATGGTTTGACTCTTTTAGGCGTAAAGCAGTGAGAACCTGGGAAATAGGAGCGACGGCCAACGCGGCAGTGCGAGCTTCCGCGCTGCATGATCCTGCCATTGGCTTGCTAGACGAGGCGCTTGGGGCCGGCACACCGACCGGGTGCAGCGAAGACACCTATCTTTTTTATAAAGTACTCAAAGCGCGACACACCATCATTTACGAGCCAACCGCTTTCGTGTTGCACAGCCATCGCAAAAGCAAAGAGGCCCTGGAAAAACAAATCTACAACTACAGCAAAGGTCACGCGGCCTACCATATGACAACGTTTTTGCGCGACCGCGATGGTCGTGGCCTGGTGCGTATCTTCCTGGAGGTGCCGCGTTATCAACTCAAACAACTTTGGCAATGGGCGCGAGGTTGTCGGGAACGTTCACTGCGAACATTACTCCTCGAAATAGAGGGAAACCTGGTCGGGCCACTGGCGCTCTGGCACTCGCGTCGCCGCGTCAAAAAAATGGGCGCCAGCCTGCCCTACATCCCGATGGAACTGCGCCAGGCACTCCAGTCCGAAACATTGACGTCAGAAAAAACCGCTGAACCGCCACAGGAAGCAAGCGCCAGGACGGTTATACAATGAATAACACTTCAGCAGTTGCCATTGTTCCGCTGGGGCGGCGCGTGATCTACATTCGCGACTTGCTGCATGCCCTCGTGTTGCGTGACATCAAGGCGCAATATAAATCTTCCATCCTGGGCATCCTGTGGTCGCTGATCAATCCGCTGATGCAGTTGATGGTGTTTTCATTCCTGTTCCGGGTGGTGCTACCACTGGGAATTGATAACTACGCCGCGTTCGCCTTCAGCGGAATGCTGGCATGGAGTTGGTTCCAACTTTCCATGCTCCAGGCGACCAGCGCGATCACCTCACATCGTGAATTGATTCGGCGACCCGGTTTTCCAGCGCCCATTCTCCCGGCAATCACCGTCACGACCAACCTTATCAATATGCTCATGGCGCTGCCATTACTGCTGCTCTTTATCGTCTTCAGTGGCGGCGAATTGAAAAGCACCGCACTGTTCCTGCCGCTGCTGATGATGTTGCAGTTCGTCTTCACGTTGAGCCTCGCTTACCTGACGGCGACCGCCAACGTCCTCTTTCGCGATATCCAGCATCTCATGGCTGTCTGCCTTCAGTTGACGTTTTATTTCACCCCAGTCTTTTACAGCGCGAGCCGGGTGCCGGAAAAATATAAGTTCCTTTACGAATTGAACCCGATGGTTCATCTCGTCACCGCCTATCGCGACCTCCTTCTGTTCGGGCAAATACCCAACCTGCGAACCCTTTCCTTTCTCGCGCTCGCCTCGGTTGTTCTGCTCGTGTTTGGTTACACATTTTTTATGCGGATGCGTGACCGATTCGTGGAGGAATTGTGATGAATGATGCCATCGTCGTTGAAAACTTGAGCAAACATTTTCGCCGCTTTGAGAAGGATAGACCTTCCTCGCTCAAGGAAGCGGCCTTGCGCGGATTTCGCAATCTGAACCGTTCAGAAACAAAATTCTGGGCTCTCCGCGACGTCAGTTTCACTGTGCCACGCGGAAAGATGATCGGTATTATCGGGCAAAACGGCGCGGGCAAATCCACGTTGCTCCGGCTGATTGGCGGCGTCGGGCGGCCGGACTCCGGCAAAGTCAAAGTGAGCGGGCGAATTGGCGCTTTGCTTGATCTCACCACAGGGTTTCATCCCGATCTCACCGGCCGGGAAAATGTGTTTGTCAGCGGGGTCATTTGTGGACTGACCCGCGCTGAAGTGGCGGAGCGGCTGGATGACATCATCGCCTTCGCGGAACTTAAAAACTTCATTGATAATCCAGTGCGCACCTACAGCACCGGCATGCAGATGCGGCTCGGCTTCGCGGTCGCGGTTCACACCGACCCTGAAGTGTTGTTGATCGATGAAGTGCTCGCCGTGGGCGACCTGGCATTCCAGGACAAATGCCTCAAGCGCATCAAAGAATTCAAACAATACGGCTGCAGCATTTTGTTTATCTCGCACAACCTCGGGCAAACCGAGCAAATCTGCGATGAGGTCATCTGGTTGCGCCAGGGAGAATTGGTGGCCAAAGGAAATCCCGAAGTGGTCGTTGGCGAATACACGGCTGAACTCGCCTCAGAAACGCGTCGGCGCACTCCAATTGAGCAACCCGCCATCATAACTCCATCCGGCGCCGAGTTAGCGGTCAACAAGAACCGTTTCGGTTCGATGGAAATGGAGATCACCGCCGTTGAGTTGTTTGATTCACGTGGAGTTCCCGCCACTGAACTGAACGCCGGGGAAGCGCTCTCCGTTGCGATTGAATTTACAACGAATCGTCCTATTGACCACCCGATCTTCAGCATCAGCATCAGTCGCGACGACGGGTTCCTCTGTTTTGACGCCAATACTTCGGCGCAGGGATTGCAACTTCCCGTCATTGAACAAAACGGAAAAATCGTTCTGCACATCGAACGCCTCGACCTGTCAGGAGGACGCTACTTCGTGGATGTCGGTATTTATGAAAAAGAGTGGACCTACGGTTATGACTATCATTGGCATGTTTATCCGCTCGAAATCCGCGCACCCGAGAGCAAAGGGATTTTGCGCCCGCCGCAACTCTGGGAATTAAGTGAGTTAGCCCAAAAAGCTGAGCCCGTGGATACCATCCTGCGCCCCAGGTTCATTGAACAAGGAAGAACGAACTTATGATCATCTTCGGAAAAAACCGGCTGAAAAAACAATGAGGCAACTCGCCCTGGCGCTTCTGGCACAACGAACCGCCCATGACTTGGTCAACTTCAATCCTACAGTCTCATGCGACCACATCCCCAACTCGAAATGACATAGACGCGATAGCATCCCGCAATCAACCACTCGAACCCTCTCGTGCGTCCGGAGGTTTTTGACCGCCAGTTGGAATCACTCCCTTCTCCTCTTGTTGTTCGCATCCGCTCTTTGCAATTCTTCATTTCTATGCCAATACAACGGGCAGCATGATTAAGCATTGGTTGTCTTTGGTTTTAGCGTTCTCAGTTGTTGTGTCCGCCGTTGCCGCAGATTCGGAGTCTCTGTGCCGGCATAACCATTTTGCGCAGCCAGCAGCGGATCGCTCGGATTATCGCAAGTATGCCCCAAGCCGGGAAGTGGACATTCTCCACCTGGCGCTCAACGTCCAACCGAATTTTACGAACCGGACAGTCGCCGGAACATCCAAACTTCTCTTCAAGCCGCTTGGAAAAGCTCTCCACGAACTGAAGCTCGATGCCATTGACCTGACGATTATTGATGTGAAAGGGAGTGAAGCGATCGAGAGTTACCAGGTCGCGAAGGAACAAATCATTATTACTTTTGCAAAACCGATTCCGGTTGGCAAAGAGGCGAGTGTGGAGGTTTCCTACCAGGCTGAGCCCGCACGTGGCCTCTTTTTCCGCACAACGGAAATGGGCTACAAGGACGGCGAGACGCATCTCTGGACTCAAGGCGAGGCGATGGATCATCGTCACTGGTATCCGGGTTACGATTTTCCGAATGAAAAATTCACGAGTGAAGTCACTTGCACCGTTCCAGTAGGAATGACGGTCCTCTCCAATGGTAAACTGATTTCGCAAAACACGAATTCCGCAAAGGATTCCCTGACGGTCACCTGGAAGCAGGAAAAACCGCATGTGAATTATCTCGTCGCACTGGTCGCCGGTTATTTCGACAAAATCGAGGATCAATACAAAGACATCCCGATGGCATTTTACGTTCCTCCTTCCGATATCAAGGAAGCGGCCAACAGCTATGGCAACACGAAAGATATGATGGCCTTTTTCGAGAAGGAGATTGGGGTGCCATATCCGTGGGAGAAATATTACCAGGTGGTGGTGCGTGATTTCACCTTTGGCGGAATGGAAAACACCAGCCTCACGATCCTGACCGATCGCACCTTGTTTACCAAAGAGTTTGAAGCATTGCGCCGGAGCGATGGCCTGGTCGCGCACGAACTGGCGCACCAATGGTTTGGTAACCTCGTGACATGCAAGGATTGGAGCCACCTCTGGTTGAATGAAGGTTTTGCGACCTATTACGACGTGCTCTACGACGGTCACAAGAACGGGCGCGATACGCTGCTCTATCGCATGTGGCAAACGGCTAACTCAATCACGGCAGTGACCAATGAACCGAAATCAATCGTTTATCGGACGTACGACAAGCCGATGGAACAGTTCAGCTACCTGGCTTATCGGAAGGGTTCATGGATTTTGCACATGTTGCGCTCTCAACTGGGTGAGTCGCTTTATCGCCGTTGTATCCAGACCTACGTGGAGCGGAATCAGTTCGACACCGTCGTGACGCAAGACCTAAACGCGGTGATCGAAGAGTTGTCCGGACGCAGCTATGACCGGTTTTTCGATCAATGGGTTTATCACGCGCATCATCCTGAGTTGGAAGCCGAATACAGCTATGACGCTACCACTCGCCTGGCGAAAGTTTCAGTGAAACAAACGCAGAAGATTTCCGACAAAGTGCTTTTGTTCGAGTTCCCGTTGGAAGTTCAATTCACCGGCAAATTCGGCGCCACGAATGTCCAATTCACCGTGAAGGAAAAGGGTGAAGACTTTTACGTTTCATTGCCCAGCGCTCCGGAATCAGTGGTGCTCGATCCCAAAGTGGCGCTACTCGCCAGGACCAAATTCAAACTGCCGAACCAGATGTTGTATGCGCAGTTGAATGACAAGAAACAGGTCGGCGCGAGGTTGAATGCTGTCGAGCAATTGGCGACGAAGAAAGATCAGCAAACAGTGGCAAAGCTGAAAGAAGTTTTGAACAAAGACGCCTTTTGGGGTGTGCGTGTGGAAGCGGCGAAAGCACTTCAATCCATCCACACGGACGAGGCGTTGGCGGCGCTGATTGATTCACAGACGCAAAAAGATGCCCGTGCGCGCAAGCAGGTGCTGGAGAGCATTGGAGGATTCTTTTCTGATTCTACTTTGCGCACGGCCACTGCCGCACTCGGCGGAGAGAAGAACCCGGATATTATCGCGCAAGCGGTGCGGAATCTCGGGGCGTATTCCACCGGAGAAGTTGAAGAGATTCTCAAACAACAATTGAAATCGGAATCCTACATGAACGTCACTGCCGATGCCGCGGTGGCCGCGATGAGAACGCAGGATAACCCGATTTACATCGCGCCGCTGTTGGCCGTCTTGAAGGAACGTGAAAACAAATTCACCACTCGCGGATTCGTCGCTGGTCTCGATGCACTGGCTTACCTGTCCCGAAACGAAACGGAAAAAGCAGTTGTGCGCGAGTTTCTCGTGGGACTGGTGAAGCACCCGAAAGAGGGGGTGAAACTCGGGGCCATCTCGTCACTCGGCACCCTGGAAGACACCCAAGCCGTGGCAGTTCTCGAAACTTTCGCCACCGCCGCCAGGGAATCGCCCGAGCGCACCGCCGCCGATAAAGCAATTGCCCAAATTCGCAGCGCGAAACGTCCTTCGGATAACCTGGCCACTTTGCGTTCGACGTTGCTCGAATTAAAGAAGGAAAGCAGTGAAACGCGCAAGGAACTCGACACGCTCAAGAAGCAACTTCAAGCCACTGATCCCAAATCCGGTGCGGTGAAGAAAAAGAAATGACGTGAGCTTTGGTCGGGGGAGTTGTCGAATTGGAAGCAGATGAAATACGACGAATTTGCATTCTTCAATCAACAGCTCGCCGGGATGTTGAAAACAGGCATCCCGCTGGAAGGGGCGTTGCAGCAACTTGCATCCACGATGCGCCGGGGGAAGTTGCGGGATGAAATCACGAAACTTGAAGCGGATTTGGCGCAAGGCATTCCGCTTGAGAAAGCGTTGTCTGCACGAAAACTCCCGCCGACCTACATCGCAATGTTGCAGGCCGGCGTGCGGGGGAACGACCTTCCCGGCACGCTCACGCTGGTGGCAGATCATTACCAGCGGCTCAGCCTGATCTTCGCACGGTTGAGCGGGTTGATGGTATATCCGATGCTGGTGCTGGGGGCGGCCCTGGGGCTGTCTGTGTTCCTGATATTTCTACGGGGCAGGATTGTCGAGGAAGTGAGTACACAATTTTCGGGAAGCATCCCTTTTCACCTCCAAATGCTGGTTTGGCTGTCTCCGCTGACGATTTTATTAATGGTGATTGGGGCACTCTTGGTGTTGGGATCGTCACGGTTGCGAAAAAATTTGAGATGGCGGGTTCCCGCCGTTCGTGATGCTTACCTGGCGCAGTTGGCGTCCACGGGGGAGATCATGTTGCGCCGAGGGCATACGTTGCCGGACACCTTGACGTTCCTGGCAAAACTTGAAAGCGGAACGGCGGCAGAGCAATCGCTCATTTCCTGGAATAAGTCTTTGGCGGAAGGGCAAAGTGAAATGCCCAATGCAAAAACATCTGCGTTGCCGCCGATGTTTTTCTGGCTGCTCAAAAGTGCGGGAGAAGATCTGGCGGATGGATTTCGTCGTGCGGCGGAAATTTATCAACGGCGCGCAGCGCAGCGTCTCGACATGCTCCTGTTTGCCGCGTTGCCTATTTCCATTGTTGTTCTGGCAGCAATGATCGTTGTGCAAATCTATCCAGTGATTGTGCAACTTGTAGGGTTTATGGATTCCGGTTTTGGGTTTTAGTATGGGAGAACCAGCCTTCATTTTTTTCGGTGATTGGTGGGACATAAGTTTGTTCTCGCTACCTCAAGTCCTGCTGGTGCTCTTTAGCTGGTTCGTGCTTTGGCTAATGCCGTTATTGCTTTTGGGTTATATCACTTACTTCCTGGTCACCATTCCACTTCGACGGAAGGAACGCGCGAGATTGTTTCTCGATCTTCTCGAAACAGGTTTCGACCAGGGTCAACGTCCTGAAAATTTTATTCCCGCCATTTCCCAAACGAAAGAGGCCTCAGTGGGGGCAAGATTTCATCTGCTGGCGGCGCATTTGGAGGAAGGTCTGCGACTCAGCCAGGCCTTGAAGAGAGTTCCCCGTTTTCTGCCACCGCAAGTCAGCGCGATGTTGAAAGCAGGGGAAGAAATGGGAGACATCGCAAAAGTGTTGCCGGCCTGTCGCATGGCTCTGCGCGATGCCAATTCCCAGGCCCAGGCGGGTTTCAACTATCTCATCCTGGTGGCGTTTGTCTTTGCACCGGTAACACCGCTGATTTATTTATCGATCAGGATGTTGATCCTGCCGAAATTCAAAGAGATTTTCTACGGCTTCGGGGTTGAGTTTTCATCGTCATCGTCGGCAAACTTCATTTTCGAGAACGGCTATCGGCTCGCTTTGGCGCAACTTGCGGTGACCATTGTTCTCTATTTCTTCGCGGCACTCTATATCGGTGGACCACGGGTGAGTGGCTGGTTCAGGAAGATATTCGGAGATCTGGTTGATCTGTTTCAATTTCTACTTCCGTGGCGGCGCAAACGGATGCAACGCGACTTCGCCCAAATGCTGGCCGTCCTCCTTGAGTCGGCGGTGCCCGAGGCCAAAGCGGTTGAACTGGCTGGAACCTGCACGGGAAACAGCATTTTCAAATCACAAAGCAAAAGCATTCTTTCTGATCTGCGAAACGGCGTGAAACTGGAGGATGCCCTGGGCCGGCTCTCGCAATCGAAAGAGTTACACTGGCGTCTGAAAAATGCTTTTCACGGCGGCAGCTTTTTGCGTTCGCTTTCGGGATGGTTCGAGCATCTGGATGCCAAAGCGTTTCAACAGGAGCAGGCTGCTGCGCATATTGTTTCTACAGGTTTCGTCATTTCGAATGGTGTCCTCATTGGCTTGATCGTCGCAGGCATTTTTCAACTTCTTGTCATTGTCATCAACGAGGCGCTTTTATGGTAATGCGAGACAAAAAATGTAAAGAGAAGGGGATGTTATCCACGGATTTGTTCGTCGCGATGGGGCTTCTCGCGATCGCCCTTATTCCAATCAGCTTCTCCTTTTTGAACGAGCAAAAACTCTGTCGCGCTTATTATCAGCGTGCTTTGGCGACGCAAATTCTCGATGGCGAAATGGAAGTGCTCGCGGCAGGTGAATGGCGCGCCTTCAAGGAAGGTGAACAGGATTATCCCGTTTCCACTGCCGCGACAAAGAATCTGCCCGCCGGAAAATTCTTTTTCAGTCGCACGGGAAAGAACCTCCGCATGGAATGGCAGCCGGTAAAGAACGATGGACGTGGTAAACTCATTCGGGAGGCAGTCGGACAATGAACACATCCGTTCATCCAACGAAGTGCCAAAGCGGCATCATGCTTATAGACACTCTTGTCTATATTGCTGTTTTCATCGTTGTGTTCACGCTTGCTATCTTCGGCTATAACCGCTTTGAGGAACAATCGCGGCGCTTGCGCGGAGTGACGGAAGACATTGCCAGGACAGTGAATGCCGGGGAGCGCTGGCGCGAAGATATTCGGCGGGCCTCCGCGGAAATCCAATACAATGCTGAAACGGGTGAACTCCGCATCCCGCACAATTCGTCTTATGTCGTCTATCGATTTTCAGAAAACCAGATTCAACGGAAAACGACTGCCCAATTCGTTCCGCTGCTAAAGAATGTTAAAGTGTCTTTAATGGAGAAGATGCCTCGCCAGCACGTGACCTCATGGCGCTGGGAACTTGAGCTGAAGACGCGAGGCAAAAATGCAAGGCTGCAACCTCTCTTCCAATTCGAAGCGGTTGCCCCAAATCCATTATGATCATTCGTTTTTACAGAGCAAAGAATACGGCAATGGCAACTCTGATAGTCGTCATTCTCCTTGGAATCATGACGATTCTTCTCATGGCGAACAGCCGGTCGTTGTCGCAGTTGAAAATGCAACTGGATGCGGTGGAGGCGCGTCAGTTGCAGAAGTTTAAACCACCTGTTGCGGACCGTCCGGAAGTTCAGCAAACTCCGGTAGTTCCATGAAAACACCGGCGGAAAGGATTCTGGCGATTAACCGTTCGTTGCGCTGCTTTGCGATGGGTTGGTGCAGTCTGCTGCCGCCACTGGGCATCTTCATTTTTCCATTTGCCCTCGTCACGTTTCAGCGGGCGCGAATTGATACAAGCGGGGAATGGAATCCGGCCAGTCGTTATTTGAACTGGGGAATGATTTTGGCGGCCATCGGTGGGTGCATTTCTGCCGTAGTTACAGCTCTCATTGTTTGGCGCGTTTGTCTGACTCTCTAAATCAAAATGACCTTCCTGCCAGTAGCCATCCACGAACTGCGCCGAGCCGTGCGACGGCCCAGAACTTACTGGTATCGGGTGGGTGCAACAGCCCTGGCAATTCTTTTCACTTTTGCAGTGCTCTCGCCGAGTTTCCGCGGTTTAGTTCCACCCAATGAAACCGGACGCGCTTTGTTCTTCGTCGTTTCGACAGTTGCATTTGCTTTTTGCATTCTTTCCGGCGCCTATCTCACCGCTGATTGTTTGAGCGAAGAAAAGCGGGAGGGCACACTCGGACTTTTGTTCCTAACCGATCTGCGCGGGTACGACGTTGTTTTTGGCAAACTGCTCGCCATGACGCTCAATACGTTTTATGGCGTGATCAGTATCATTCCCGTGCTGGCAGTTGGGTTGCTGTGGGGCGGGATCATGGCGGATGAATTCTGGCGGATGGCGTGGTTGCTTCCGAACACCTTTTTCTTTTCCGTAACGATTGGAATGTTTGTATCTTCGATCAGTGTTCACGGTCGCCGTGCCTGGATCGGCACTATTTTATTAATTGCAGTTTTCACCGGGCTGCCATTGGCGCTGTTCTATAGTGTCTCCTTCCAATCCAGTGCCTTCCTGATCTTCAGCCCCATCCAGGCATTTCGCCATGTGTTCGATGGCGCATTCATGAATGATCCCGACGCCTTCTGGTCTGCGTTCTGGATGCAACATGTTCTCGCATGGTTGCTCTTGATCTCCGCAAGTTTCATTTTGCCGGGCACCTGGAAGGAAAAAGCGCCCAGTCCGTTAAGTGCAAAAGTGAAGGCTGCATGGAATCGTTGGACCCTTGGTTCGACTGAGCATCGAGAAATGGACCGCGCTCGATGGCTGGCGCCCAACCCGATTATCTGGCTTGCCCAGCGTGAGCGTCATAGACGGGCGTTCTTCTGGGCATTTCTCAGTGTCTTTTTTCTGGTATGGTTGTTGGGCACTGCCATGGCTGAAGGATTCTGGAGTAAACCAGAAGTCATTTTCCTGACGGCGTTTCTGCTGCATCTGATTATTAAAATTTGGCTGACGCTTGAGACTTCCCGCCGCCTGGCGGATGACAAACGTAGCGGCGCATTGGAACTGCTTCTTGTAACGCCGCTCACTGTTCCTCAACTGCTTAATGGCATTCTCGCCGGCACCAGGCGACAATTCCTGATTCCAATTGCCATCGTGCTTGGCGTGGATCTGTTTTTATTAGGTTCAGCTTTGTTGTCACCGAACAGCTCGTGGCAAATGCCGCTCATAATGATCTTTCTGGCCTTCATCGGCGTTTTTGTCGCGGATTGTTACACCCTGATCTGGGTTGGCCTTTGGGAGGGGTTGACGGCGAAGAATTCCACCCAGGCGTTCCTCCGTTCTATCTTTCAAGTGCTCGTGCTGCCCTGGGGAATCTTCGTGATCCTGAGTTCAGTGATTGCCATCTTGTTGTCTGACAGCGTTTCCTGGTTCGATGCCTGGATCATTGTGATCTGGTTTACGACAACGTATTTTGCTGATGCTTTTGTCTGCGGTCGCACGATGCATCGGATAACAGATAATCTGCGCGGGGCCGCCATGCCTTCTCTTGGAGATGAACCGAAAAACATTTGGGCAAAGCTATGGGCAAAAGTTCCCCGTCTAACTTTGAGATGAACAGCGATTCTGCACCACGAGTCCTGGAAGAAATCATTCAGCGCGCCGAATGCGCGGGCGCGAGCGACGTTCATCTCCAGATGGCGAGTGATGGCGCGCAGGTTTCTTTCCGGCTGGATGGAGTGCTCACCCCCGCAAATAAAATTGAGCGCGACTTGGCCGAACGCGTTTTTGGCCGGATCAAATTTCTGTCCCACCTGAAGACCTACCAGGAATCGCTGCCGCAGGATGGGCGCATTGACAAAGCGGATGCGCAGAGCAAGTGCGACATACGCGTCTCCACTTACCCGACTGTTACCGGTGAAAAGATTGTCCTGCGTTTGTTTGCTGAACAAACGGTGCAAAAGATTGAAGAACTCGAATTGCCGCTGACGGCGGAGAATGAACTGAAAACCTTTCTGCGTCAGACGTCGGGAATGCTCCTGTTGACCGGTCCGGCGGGCAGCGGGAAAACGACGACTATTTACGCCTGTCTGCGGCATCTTTCAGAGGTGGGCGGACGCCACATCATCACGATTGAAGATCCGGTAGAGCAGATTATTCCCGGCATCATGCAGACAGAAATAAACGAGGTGCGTGGATTAAACTTCGCCACCGCCGCCCGACATCTGCTGCGTCAGGATCCGCAGGTGTTGGTCATCGGCGAAATTCGCGATGATGAAACAGCAAACCTCGCGGTCCGCGCGGCGTTGACGGGGCACCTGGTGATTTCAACGTTGCACGCCGGTTCCTGCAAAGGTGTCTTTGAACGGTTGTTCGTGATGTGCCCGGATCGTTACGCAACGATTTCTGGTGTCGAGCTTGTCTTGAACCAGCGACTGATTCGTCGCCTGTGCGAGAAGTGTCATGGAGTTGGTTGCCCGGATTGTTTGCAGACCGGATTTCGCGGGCGCATCCCGGTGGTGGAATCGGTTAAACTCAATGATTCACTCCGGGCCGAGTTGCGGAATAAGGGGCCGGAAATCATTCAACCGGCGCCCACACTCATCGAAGCGGCCAAGGTTCTTTGCGATTCACGGAAAACAAACGCGTCCGAAGTGGAGCGGTTATTGGGGAGCGGTTTTTAACCGCGAATGGACCCAACGCGGCGAAGCCCGTCAAACGGAGCGCGGCGTAACCGCAGGGCGGTTTGTTGCTTCTATAGTTCTGGTTTGTGCGAAGCATCAGCCGCAGCGGTTGAGGCTGAAACCATAGCTTCAGGACTACCAACGTTGATCGCATCGCCGTACCCGCTGCGGCTGATGCTTCGCACACAGCCGCGCTCCGATTCCGCCCAATCGTACCTCCCACCTCACCCGTTTAAAATCACACCCACGTTTTGGCGTCCCCCTATCCGTGGTTTATTTCTGAATAGCTTTCCGATTACTGTCAGAGGAGATGGAAGCACCCCATTTCATTCCAGTCATCGAGACATCCCGGTTGTCAGAGGGATCCGGCCGTACGGTGGAGGTTAAAGGGCGTCGTTTCGCTGTGTTCAATTCTGCCGGAGAGTTTTTCGCCATCGACGATACCTGCCCGCACGTCGGCGCATCACTCGGCGATGGGTTCTGCGACAATGGCATTGTGCATTGTCCAATGCATGGTTGGGCGTTCGAAATCGCCACGGGCGCGTGCCGGAGCAATCCAAGGAAGCCGGTGAACAGTTATCCGACTCGCATCGTTGATGGCTGGTTAGAGATCCAGGTCGGAGTGAAATAAACCTAAATCCGGCAGTTCAATACCGCTAATCTACGCTAATGACCGCTAATAAGAGAGGGATTGCGAGAAAGACCGCTTGAAAGTCGAACCACCTGTTGAG
>JACDHS010000058.1 GCA_013820875.1 Verrucomicrobiota bacterium
GTGTTCTTGTGAAACAGGAATGCCGATGATGGTCTTTGTCCCGGAGGGACACCTGACAATAGCCCAATGTTTCAACATTGGGTACAAGGATAGATACAGTTGTAGTCCCGAAAGGGACGGCTGAGAAATGCCATTGATTGCATGCAGTCAGGAATTAGCGCGCAACCAGTCAGCCGTTCCTCCGGAACTGATTCAACTCACCCACTTCGAACCCAATGTTAAAACATTGGGCTATTCTCAAGTGTTCCTCCGGAACAGGAAGACCATCCGCGACGTATTTCACGGAAGCGGAAGTCTCGAATCGTCTTCAATTTTAAATTTCACGGAAGCAAAAGTCTCGAATCGTCCTCATTTTTAAATTTCACGGAAGCAGAAGTCTCGAATCGTCTTCAATTTTATATTTCACGGAAGCGGAAGTCTCGAATCGTCCTCAATTTTATATTTCACGGAAGCAGAAGTCTCGAATCGTCCTCAATTTTATATTTCACGGAAGCGAAAGTCTCGAATCGTCGCCATTTTTTCATTTATCCGCAGTTTCAGAGCACATTTTTCCTCAAATACTCCAAAAGCCAGTCCGGGAAGGTATTTATCCGCCGAATGACGCAGATTTCCACAGATTCAGATCTCCAACGGCCGGTTTTAGCGCCAGAGATAGGTAATGATCGGTGCCATGGCCAAACTCGGGAGATAATCAGCCAATCTTTCCTCCCTTTGCGCCTCTCCAGCTCTGCGCCTCTGCGTTATCTGCCGTTTTTTAGGTTCAAATGTTCCTCCGGAACAAAGCAAGAACCAGTTGAGAAGCAGTTTTCTATTCCGCCGAGAACAGCGAAGAACCATCCAGGCTGGGGAATTGTCGCTCCATTGGGTCTTAGGTCCACCTGCCTTATCCGTTTCCAACCCCACCTCCGCTGCAGTTGAGTTTATTTGCAGACTTTCCAACGTGTTGAGGGTAGGATAGGCTCCCTTTTTTTATGAAAATCGCTGTCATTGGTCTGGGCTATGTGGGTTTGCCGCTCTGCCTGCAATTCGCTCGGAATCAGGTCCATGTGCTTGGGTTGGACATTGATCCGGCCAAGGTGGATGCGATTAACGCTGGGTGTAGCTACATCAAACACATCGAAGGCGACGCCATTAAAGAATTGGTTGGCGCAGGATTGTTCACTGCTTCGACTGATTTCAGTAGAATTAAAGATGTCGAAGCGATTCTCATCTGCGTGCCGACACCGCTGAGCAAGAACCGGGAGCCGGACATCTCTTACATCATTAAGACAGGTGAATCGATTGCACCGCACTTGCAACGCGAAACCCTGGTGGTGCTGGAATCAACGACTTATCCTGGAACGACTGACGAAGACTTGCTTGCTGTGCTCGAAAAGGGGTCTGGCTTGAAAGCGGGCCAGGATTTTCATCTCGCCTTTTCACCGGAACGTGAAGATCCGGGTAATCCGAACAGCAAAGTGGCACTGATACCGAAGGTTGTTGGAGGTTTGACTCCTGCCTGTTTGGAGAAAGCCAAAGCGGTTTACTCCAAAGCCATCCAAACCATTGTGCCGGTGTCCTCCTGCCGTGCCGCCGAGGCGACCAAACTTCTGGAAAACATTTTTCGTGGAGTGAACATCGCTTTGGTGAACGAACTCAAAATTGTTTACGCCGCAATGGGGATTGATGTTTGGGAGGTGATTAATGCGGCCAAAACAAAGCCGTTTGGTTACATGCCATTTTTCCCGGGGCCGGGCCTGGGTGGTCACTGCATTCCAATTGACCCTTTTTACCTGACTTGGAAAGCACGGGAATACGGTCAGCACACCCGGTTTATCGAACTCGCTGGAGAGATCAATTCCGCCATGCCGCAATTCGTGATCAGCCGCATCGCCGAGGCATTGAACGCGCGAAAGAAACCGGTCAACGGCAGCAAGATTCTTTTGGTTGGCCTGGCGTACAAGCCGGACGTGGATGACGTTCGTGAGTCTCCCACCTTTGTGTTGCTTGATTTGCTAAAAGCGCGCGGAGCGGAGGTCGCCTACTACGATCCTCATGTGCCTGTCATCTTGCCGACGCGTGAGCATGGTCATTGGACCGGCGTGAAAGCAGTCGCCTGGGATAAAGAGACTATATCGAGCTTTGATAGTGTTGTGATCGCCACTGCTCACAAAATCGTCAATTATTCTGAACTTGGCGAGTGGGCAACGTGTATTGTTGATACCCGAAACGCCATGGCCGCCGTTCCGTCCTGCGCCGAAAAAGTTTGGAAAGCATAATTAACCCTCCCTCATGTCTGCATACGAAAAATTAAAAGCTGAATTGTTGTCCACACCTCGAACCTGGTTGATTACTGGCGCGTCTGGTTTCATTGGTTCGAATTTGATGGAATCACTGCTGAAGTTGAACCAGACCGTGATTGGATTTGATAACTTTTCGACTGGCAGAAAGCAGAATGTCGAATTGGTGAAGGCTCTTGTCAGTGCCGAGCAATGGAGCCGCTTCAAATTTGTTGAAGGTGATATTTGTGATCTCGCCACATGCGAACGCGCCACTCAGGGAGTTGATTTTGTGTTGCACCAGGCGGCTTTAGGTTCAGTGCCAAGATCTATCGTTGAGCCGATTGCGAGTCATGATGCGAATGTCACCGGTTTTCTCAATATGCTGACCGCTGCTCGAGATCAGAAAGTGAAGCGGTTCGTTTACGCTTCGAGCAGTGCGCTTTATGGCGATTCTCCTGAACTGCCGAAAGTGGAGCATAAAATTGGCAATCCACTGTCGCCGTATGCAGCGACCAAGTTGATGAACGAAATTTATGCCGACGTGTTCGGTCGCAGCTATGGGACGCAGGCAATTGGGTTGCGCTACTTCAATGTCTTTGGTCCACGCCAGGATCCGGAAGGCGCTTATGCAGCCGTCATTCCAAAATGGACGGATGCCATTTTGAAAAGGCAGCCTGTTCAGATCAATGGAGACGGCGAGACCAGTCGCGACTTCTGTTTTATTGCCAATGTGGTTCAAGCTAATTTGCTGGCTGCGACCACCACGAATCCTGATGCTGTGAATCAGGCCTACAATGTGGCCGTGGGGGAACGCACAACTTTGAACCAACTTTTCCAATCGATCCAGGAAGGTCTGCGCAAACTGGATCCTGGTTTGCCCGAACAGAACCCGGTCTATCGCGATTTCCGGGTGGGTGACGTGCGCCATTCATTGGCCGACATCAGCAAAGCGAGAACCCTTTTGGGATATGAACCGACGCATCGCATTGACGAAGGCATGGAGATAGCGTTGGACTGGTATAAGAAACATTGTTGAGCAGACATCTGACCAAGTGTGTTTCCTTACTAGATAAAGCTTTTCTATCGAACGAATGCTGTATAATGACTGCTGGTTTTTGAATACAATTCCACAGATCCAACGAGATGAACAACCACCCCGCCAACTGAGAATGTCGAAGATTATTTCGTTGGAAAACTTATTGAATCGCGAGTGATTTGTGGATTTCGCTGCACTCATTCTAGCTTTGGTTTTGTATTACATCCGTCCGCAAGAGTGGATGTTGCCGATTCAACCGTTAAAGCCAATGACATTGGTTATGGCACTGGCGGTAATAGCGGTCATTGCAAGAACCGGTCTTTCCTGGAGACAACTTTTCAAAACGCCGCATGATTGGCTCATCCTTACTTACTGTGTCTGGATGGTGGTGACCAGTCCTGATCGAGGGCAGACATTCGGTGAGGTCTATCCTTTGCTTATTTTCTACCTCGTTGCGGTCCAGGCATTGACGAACGTTAAACGAATGAGGCAGTTCCTTGTGGTATGGACACTGATGATATTTACGATCGCAGCCGCGGGTGTGCTTAGCCCGTATGGATTCGATCCGACCGGGGCAGAGGGCGTCACAAACTATTTCCGGGGGCGTCTGGCTTTAGGAACTTCGATTTTTAACAACCCAAACTCCTATGGGCATAGCGTCGTTCCCGCTGTCTTGATGATTTATTTCCTGTTTTTCTGGAAAAGGCCGGTTTTTGTGCGGATAGGTAGTCTTCCTCTATTCGCCGTCCCATTATATTGCATCTACCTGACACTTTCCAAAGGGGCTTTTCTCTCAGGCTTTGTTACTGCTGTCGCTGCATTGACATTCGGACGGCCCAAAATCACGCAGATTTTGATTCTTGTTTTCGCGATGACATCCGGGTGGGCGGCCATCCAAACCTTGCCGCGAATGAATGAAATCAAGAAATCTAAAACCGATGAGGCAATCCAGGGACGGATACACGCATTTGCCTACGGTTTCGACACGTTTCAAAAGAGCTACATTGGAATGGGGAAGGGCACTTTCGTTAAAAACATTCGTGCAGACACTGGGCGTGGCAAAGCACCCCACAGCTCGTATGTGCAGATCGGTGGGGAACTGGGCAAGGTCGGATTTTTTCTGTTTTTGGCCATCCTCTACTGTTCCTTGAAGACGCTTGTTACTTCAAAAGCCCGCGACGAAGACGAAGAGCGGATCCGTCGCATTCTGTTTACGATTATAATTTCCTATATAATTTCCTCATGGATGGTGGATTTTGCGTATCGTGTTGCTTTCTTTTTTTGCATCGGTGCCATTGCCGCTTATCACCGGCTGCTTTTGCAACAGGAACCTTCCGAAGAAGTTAATGAGAAAGAAAACAAGCTTGCCCCGGTGCCAGCATTAACCATTTCAGGGTTGGAGCCAGTTCCTGTAGCAGCCGTACCGACGCTGGTGAGCAAAATGACGACCAATAGAGGTTGGCGCTCTTCAATCGTTTCCAAGGACGAAAGCGTGTCCGAGAGCGCTGAGGAAAAACCGACTGCCGGAATCGAGTGGAGTCGCTTGACCTGGATCGATCTTGGTTTGATGATAGCCATATACTGGGTGATGGTTAAAGTCTGGCACCTGGCTATCCAAAGGATGTAACATGACTTTGCAGTTATGACTTTGGAAACTGCTCTATCATGTGTCTTCTGGTTCAGCTTTCTGGTGCTGGCCTATACATTTTGTGGTTATCCGGCGCTCGTTATGTGCCTCAGCCGGCTTTCCCGGAAATCCCCCTTGCAAACAAACGAGACTCCTTTGGTCAGCGTTGTCCTTGCCGCGCATAATGAGCAGGAAAGAATTCATGCCCGTTTGCAGAACTTGCTGTCCGCTGAATATCCCGCTGACAAGATTGAAATCGTCATTGTCTCTGATGGTTCCACGGATGCGACCGTTGATCGTGCGGAATCGATCGATGAAAGGCGCGTTCGAGTGATCCACCAGACAACCCGCTCTGGAAAAGCTCACTGTCTGAATGTCGGCGTGGCAGCGGCATGCGGTGAAATCGTGGTCTTTGGCGACATGCGCCAACGCTTCGCTCCTGACACAATCGCGCGGCTTGTCTCTCACTTCTCCGATGCACGGGTTGGGGCAGTCAGTGGCTCGCTCGAAATAGAACGTTCGGCCAGCGCGATTGGCGGTGGGGTGGATGCTTATTGGCGTTTGGAAAAATTAATTCGTTTTTCGGAAGCGCAAATTGATTCCTCAATAGGCTGCACGGGGGCCGTTTACGCGATTCGTCGAAAAAACTTTCAACCCATTCCATCGGACACAATTCTCGATGACGTTGTGATCCCGATGCAAATTGCGCTGCAGAAGTTACGAGTTTTGTTTGATCCGAAAGCGGTCGCATACGATCCGCAGACTCTGGAGCCTGAGCGCGAAAAGATCCGAAAACAGCGGACGCTCGCTGGAAACTTTCAAATGATGTTTCGTTACCCCGGTTGGTTGTTGCCCTGGGTGAACCGGCTCTGGTGGCAGCTTATCTCTCATAAGTATCTCCGCCTGGCTGCGCCGTTTTTCATGCTGCTCCTTTTGGTTGCCAATGGACTGTTGCTGGATTCGATCTTCTATCGATCCATTTTTATCGCCCAGTGTCTCTTCTATGCTTTGGCGATTTCCGGGCGCACCTTTTCTTCGATTCAATCACGACTGTTTTCGATTCCCGCAGGTTTTGTTTTTTTAAACTTAATGATTTTGAGCGGGCTTTATCATCATCTGCGCGGGTCGTACCGAACTGGCAGTTGGCCGATGGCGAAAAAGTCGATTGCTGCGGATGCATGTGCCAAAACGTAGATTGTTTTCGAGTTTTAAGGAAAATGGCTGGCATCTCCTGCTTCAACTCCGCATAAAAGCCCATTCGAAATGGTGGACGTGAAATGATTAAAGGTCTCAACATCTGGCTTCCTGCCTACTTGCGGCAGAAGCGATGGAGCGCATCGCCCGGCAAGGTCACAGATATTTTACTGAGTGTTTGCGATCATTTTGAACCGTTTCACCATGCGGACAAAAAAACGGCGATGGTGCGCTTGGCCAATTGGAAAGAACGTTGGCCTGAATTAATTGGAGACTTTACCGATTCCGACGGCATCCGTCCGCGGCACAGTTTTTTTTACCCGATTGAGCAATACGACCCGGATGTTCTGAATGAGATTTCGGAGATTTGCCGGTTGAGTGGCGGTGAAGTAGAGGTCCATCTGCATCATAAAGATGATACTGCTGAAACGTTGCGGGAAAAACTTAAGCAAGGGATTGCTGATTTCCGCCGACATAACCTGCTCTCGTCAGACGAACAGGGGAATGTGCGATACGGGTTCATCCATGGGAACTGGTGCCTGGATAACTCGCATCCATTTAAAAGGAATTGCGGCGTTTCGAGTGAATTGGGGGTGCTGCGGCAAACCGGTTGTTATGGCGATTTCACCATGCCCTCCGCGCCCCACCCGACTCAGACGCGCACGATCAACAGCTTGTATTACGGTGTGGATACGCCGGAACCGAAATCGCACGATACAGGGATTCCCGTCAGCGCCCGCCAAACCACTCGGGATCTGCGTAACAAAAAAAATCATCTGCTCCTCGTGCAAGGTCCACTCGGTCTGAACTGGTCTCGCCGTAAGATGGGGATTCTGCCAAAAATAGAGAACGCAGATTTGACGGCAGCAAATCCGCCGCGGCCCGATCGGATGCGGCTTTGGGTGCGAAGCGGAATTCGCGTGCAGCAACAACCCGACTGGTTGTTCATCAAATTGCATACGCATGGCGCTATTTCTCCCAACTCAGACACGATCCTGGGTGAACCGATGAAACGTTTTCACCAGCACTTGATGGACACGTACAAAAACGAGCAGTTCAGAATTCATTACGTGACCGCGCGCGAGATGGTGAACATTTTGCATGCTGCCGAAGATGGAAAAGGGGGCAACCCCGGTAAATATCGGGACTACTGCTACAAACTATTCTCACAGCGATGAAGCTCGTCTTTGTCTCCAACCTTTTTCCGGATTCAAGGGAAAACTATCGCGGTCTGGACAATGCGACGGTGCTGCATCAGTTGTCCAGCGAGTGTGAGATTCGCGTGATAGCTCCGCGCCCCCGGTTACCCTGGAAAGTTCCTGTTGTTCGGACTTGCAGGGCGATGGATGCAAAGTTCCGCCCGGTTTACCCGGAATATTTTTACGTGCCGAAGTTCGGCAGTTCGTTCAACGATCACTTGTTCGCCCGCACCATCCGCAAGCCACTGTTCGATCTAAAGCGGCAGTTCGATTTCGATGTTATCCTGGTCGCATGGACGTTTCCTGATGCCTGCGCGATCGCGCGACTTGCGCCGGAGTTGGACGTTCCATTCGTCGCGATTGTGCAAGGTTCAGATGCCCACATGTATCTGGAAATGCCGTTGCGTCGGAAAAAAATCGTCGGGGCATTGAGCAAGGCATCAAGTGTGATTACGCGCAGTGCCAAGCTTTCTCATCTGCTGTCGGATGCGGGTGTTCCGAAAAAGAAGTTGTTCCCGGTGTATAATGGTGTGGATCTCCGAACATTCCGACCGGGGAATAAGCAGGTCACTCGCCGGGAACTTGGCCTGGCGGACTTGCCGACGATTCTGTTCGTCGGGAATTTTCTTCCGGTCAAGAATCCATTTCTGCTGGTCAAAGCGCATGCTCAAGTCTGCAAAGAATTTCGCCCATGCCAATTGGTGATGATTGGTGGTGGCCCTCTGGAAAGTGAAGCGCGAGAATTGGCCATTGCGAGCAGTTTCGGAGAGCACGTTGTTTTTACGGGACGAAAAGAGGCAGCCCAGGTTGCTGACTACATGCAAGCAGCGGATTTGCTTTGTCTCTCAAGCGAAAATGAAGGAGTGCCGAATGTGATTCTGGAAGCGTTTGCTGCCGGGCTCCCGGTGATCAGTACAGATGTGGGCGGAATTTCAGAGGTATTGAACCAGCCGTTCCTCGGAAAACTTGTTCCTCGCGGTGATCAGGATGCTTTGGTTGGAGCTTTGGCAGGGCAGTTGGCTAAACCTTCTGAGAGTGGGAAGATCAGGCAATACGGGGAATCGTTCTCCTGGGAACGCGCCGCAGGGGAATACCTGCGACTGCTTCGTGATGCGTTGCGATAAGATCAGGGATCCCGCAGCTTGCGGAACCACCCGCGTTTCACCTTGCTGTCCGATTTTTTCTCGATGGGCGTTGGGGTGAAAACTTCCTGGGAATCTGTGCTCCATTTGGTTTCGATCACTGATTTATCCCAGTCAGGTTTTTTAGGTGACTGCGTATCAAAAACTGGTCTTTCAATCTGTCTTTTTGTGAATTGCGGCTTCTCGATGGAGCTTTTTTCCCTGGCGGAACGCACTCGGCTTCCTCTTTCGAATTGAGCCTTCTCGAAGACAGGCTTGATTCGGGCCGGTTCGGAATGTTTATAAACCGGTTTTACTGGCTTCGGTTGCTTGTCTTTTGCAAAGCAGAGCCCTGCGACAGCGAAGACAATAAATATGACTAAAAACCTAATTCGCACGGTTCTTTCTAGCAGCTTCGCCTGTTCAGGGCAACTCTCATCAGCGGCTAATGGACTCGTCAACTATAGGGAAGAAGTTTCCATGCCCAGTCGGTTTGCTGATCCATTCCTTCGACAAACCCCCGAGTAGAAATCCACTTCAGTTCGTGTAAATTTATCCATGCTTACTGCGATGGTTATATTCTTTCTCATCGGCGTTTTGATTGTGTTTGCATTTGCGATGGGAAATCGCGGCGGTCGCAGACGTTACTGAGAACGCTTGCCAGACCGGCTTCCGATGCTTAACACAGAGCGATGCAATTGCTTGTAATGACGGTTATCGGCACAGATCGCCCAGGTCTGGTCGAAATGCTTGCTGATTTAGTCGCCAGCCATGGTGGTAACTGGTTGGAAAGCCGGTTGTCCCACCTCGGTGGCCAATTCGCGGGGATGTTGCGTGTCCAAATTCCTGAGGAAAGGGTGGCGGCGTTATCCGGAGAATTGAAGAACTTGTCTGCACGAGGCCTTACTGTTGTCATTCAATCGGACGTTGCCGCTGCCGAAGAAAAGAGTCGTTCCACTGCCATTCTGGAATTAGTGGGAAGCGATCGCCCGGGAATTGTTCAGCAGATTTCCAGTGCGCTCGCCGGCAAAGGAATCAATGTGGAGGAGTTGGATACGGAACTGGTCAGTGCGCCGATGTCGGGGGAAATGCTCTTCAAAGCACATGCGAGATTGCATATCCCCGCGAGTTGTTCGTTGTCCGAGTTGCGGAGCGAATTAGAAAAAATCGCGCAGGATCTGTTTGTGGATGTTTCATTGCAGCCGGTGAATGTCAGTTAACTCTCACATGCAGCCACTATTCCCCTACGAACCAGGCGCGTTGATTCACAAGTTCGAATCCATTGTTGACCGCCTCGATCTCGCCAAAATTCTTCCAAAGGAACAGCCTGTTGAATTGGAACTCGGCGCCGGTGACGGCTCTTTTTTTGTTCAATACGCCAAGTTGCATCCGGAGCATAATTTTCTCGGTCTGGAACGTTTGCTCGGGCGCTTGAGGAAAATCGATAAGAAATCGCAACGCGCTGGTCTGCAGAATGTGAAGTTGGTGCGGCTTGAGGCTTCCTATTTTCTCGAATACCTGTTGCCGGGAAAATCTATCACTGCCCTGCATATTTATTTTCCTGATCCCTGGCCAAAACGGAAGCATCGGAAGAATCGTTTAGTAAACGAGCAGTTCACCGAATTGGCGCGCAAAGTCATGATCCCCGGCGGGGTGGTTCATTTGCGCACCGATGACCTGGATTACTTCGAACAAATGAACATGGTGTTCGATGCCAACCCTGCGTTTGAAAAAGTCGAAACACCAGCGGTGTTGATGGAGGTGAAAACTGATTTCGAGCGCAATTTCCACCTGCGCGGAGTTGCGACGCAAGCGGTGTCGTACCGGTTGATTTCCTGTTAAACGTCAATCACCGGACCGCCGCCGCCATCATCGCGGCGGTTTGGCGGAGGGGCCGGACCTCGTTTCACTTGCATGCGTGAATTGCCGCTGCCAGTGATACTATTCAGCAACAGCGAAATAATGCTGATCACCAGTGCTCCTAAAAAAGCCCACCAAAAGCCGTCCACCTGGAATTTTGGTCCGAGCATCCAACTTACCAGCAGCAACAGCACCGCATTGATCACCAATGTGAACAACCCAAGCGTAAGAATGAGGAACGGTAGGGATAACACCATCAGGATGGGACGCAAAAAGGTGTTGAGAATTCCCAGCAGCAAAGTGGCCACCAAAAGGTCGAGCCAGCCGGCATAATGAATTCCTGGGATGATGTAGGTTGCCACCAGCACTGCGACCGTGCTGATGAGCCAACGTTGTAGAAAGGATTTCGAACCGCTTTTCATTTCTCGGGGCGAACATCGGACAGATTGACTGCGATGACAAGCAAGCAACCTCTCAAACTCCCGCGTGTATCCTTAGAAACGACACTGCGCCATCGTTCTTTACCGTTGCGTTTTCACTCGCGGGAACTAGACAAAAGTTTCCAGCGCGCAATGAAACGTTCTGGGTTGGATTCTCGATCTGCAGAGAGCCTTTCAGCACACCGAAAATCTGCATTGCTCCTGCGGATTTGAGATATTGCTGCGGCGTATCCGCTTCGCATTGTTCCACTTTAAACAGCGGATCGGTGACGAGTTCGCGCACGCGCAAGGAACCTTCATGATGGAAAACGTTGCTGATGAGCGGAGGTTCGAAATCGTTGAAATCAATGCTGTCGAGGGATTTCTCCACATGCAACTCGCGAGGCTTGCCTCTGGCATCCACCCGGTTCCAATCAAACACGCGATAGGTGGTGTCCGAGTTCTGTTGGATTTCAAATATTACGTTGCCTGCGCCGATGGCGTGAACGCGTCCGCTTGGCAGAAAAATGGCGTCACCGGGTTTGACTAAAATGTGATGAAAACATTCCGCAACGGATCCATCGCCAATCTTTTGTTCAAACTCAGTGCGAGTCGTTCCGCGTTTGAGTCCCACGAACAGATCGGCGGCAGGAGTGGCATCGGCGATAAACCACATCTCTGTTTTCGGTTCGCCGCCGAGTTCGGCGACTTTCGCAGCCGGGGGATGCACCTGCAATGATAGCTTTTCCTGCGCATCGAGAATTTTGATAAGCAGCGGAAACCGACCTGACGAATTGGCCTGGGCAGACCCGAGCAGGGCAGGGCGATGATGTTCCATCAGCCAATGCAACGATTTGCCGGCAAGCGGTCCGTTGGAAATGATGTTCTCGTCGTCCGGGCGATCGGAAATCTCCCATGATTCGCCGATTGGAACATCCTTCGGCAAAGCTTTCCCGTAAAGGCGCTCAAGATTGCGCCCGCCCCAAATGCGTTCCTTGAAAATCGGCCGAAATGTCAGTGGGTAAAGCATAATTAGAAGTTACATGGTTGAATCGTTACATGGTTGCATTGTCGTGCATGTAACGATGCAACGATTCAACCATGTAACCTGCCCATCCGTGTTTATTCGTGGTTAAAGTAATTCGTGGGGAAGATCACGCCACGTTAACCTGCTGCTCGATGGCCACTTGTCCTTCGACGTAATGACCGTGAGAACGGAATTTTTTGTAGCGCAGCTTAAGCAGTTCTGTGGTGTTAAGGTTCTTGAGTTCCGCCAGGTTTTTCAGGAGCACGCTTTTGAGAGTGGCTGCTGTTTCCGCGACATCATTGTGTGCGCCGCCGAGCGGTTCAGGAACAATTTCATCCACCAGTTTCAGGTCGAACAAATGTTTGGCTGTGATTTTCAATGATTCGGCAGCCTTCGGTGCGGCCGCGCGATCTTTCCAAAGAATGGCGGCGCAACCTTCCGGGCTGATCACAGAGTAATAAGCATTTTCCAAAATGAGCACGCGATCCGCCACTCCGATTCCCAGCGCGCCGCCCGAACCACCTTCACCGATCACGGCGCCGATGATGGGAACATTGAACAACATCATTTCGCGGAGATTCACCGCGATGGCTTCGGCGATGTGACGTTCCTCAGCGCCGATCCCGGGATACGCGCCGGCCGTATCAATCAATGTTATAATGGGCAGGCCAAACTTGTCCGCCATTTGCATCAGGCGCAGGGCTTTGCGGTAACCTTCCGGGTGCGCGGAGCCGAAGTTGCGGAGAATGTTTTCTTTGGTGTCGCGACCCTTTTGAGTCCCCATCACCATAACCTTGTGGTCGCCGAGTTTGGCGAATCCGCCGACGATGGCGCGATCTTCGGCATAAAGTCTGTCACCATGCAGTTCTTGAAAATCGCTAAACGCCAGTTTCAGGTAATCAAGGGTGAACGGGCGTTTGGGGTGCCGGGCGAGCTGGACGCGCTGCCATGGAGTAAGATTGGAGAAGATCTGTTTGCGTGTTTCATCGATCTTTTTTTCGATCGCAGCACACTCTTCTTCAAAACTGATACCGATGGAGTGGGTTTCAGGATGTTTTTTGAGTTCCTCGAGTTTCCACTGCAGTTCAATGATCGGTTTCTCAAAATCCAACTGATGTTTCATAACTCGCAACAATCTAGGGGGCGGGGAAGGAGCAAGCAACGGGGAAAATGCGCTCTCAAAAGGGGACAAGGAGACAGTGTTCAGTACCCAGTTCAGTGTTCAGTTTGCTGGCGTTCCGACATTCACCTCTGGCATACTGCGCAAATCATGCAATCCACGGAACCACCTGCAGCGAAGGCGCATGCCCATGATGATGCTTCGTTGGAGACTGCTGCCGTGAAACGACGCTCTGATCTGCTGGAACTTTGCTTTCCGGCCTCCGCGCCGGCCTCCGAAGAAATTCGACGCCTCGCTTATGCGAATTCCATCTGCCTGATGTTCCTGGTGCTGGCTATTATCGGTATCAAAACACCTATCTTCGTCATTGCTTCGCACAAAGAAGTTGAGCCAGCCATTCCCGTCGTCTTCGAACCACCGCCAGTGCAGGAACAACAACCAGTGGCCGAGCCTCAGGTTGATCCCGATTTAACCGAGCCGAATTTAGATCTGGTCCAGGAAACGCCGCGAGTGGTTCCCGTTCTGGCGGTTGACTCTGCGCAGGTCGCTTTTGCCATTCCGGTGGAAGGCCCAGTGATTCTTACACCAGCCAAATTTGCCGCGCCGCCGCCCGGAATTCTGTCGCCACCCGCCACCGTCCCCGGCAACCCAGGTCCGTCGCAGGTGCAGGCGTTGGAATTCGATCGCACCACGCAGGATGGAGGTTCCTATCCAGAACCTGCGTATCCGCGTCTTGCCTTGCAAAGGGGAATGGAAGGCCGGGTTATGCTTTACGTCGTGGTGGATGAATCGGGCGCTGTGCGTTCGGCGGAGGTGCGTGATTCCTCAGGTTGGACCTTTCTCGACAAACACACTTTAGATCATGTAAAACGCAGCTATCAATTTCCCGCCGGTACCGTCCGGCATTATCTCCTCCCGTTCCGTTACCAGAGAAGTAAAAATTAAAGAAGGAAATATGTTCGCACACATCGCAATCGAATTCTTCGTCGCTGGCGGCCCGATTATGTGGCCGATTCTCGGAACCTTCATGGTAGCTATCGCGGTGGTGGGTGAACGCATCCTTTGGTGGGCGCGGCTTGGTCGCAATCGGGATCCATTGCGTTTGCAGGACGTTTTAGCTGCTGCCGAACAGGGCGATTTCCGTCGCGCATCTTCCCTGGCGCAAGGTTCGGAAGATCCGGTGGTTCACACGATCTGGCATGGATTGAATCACGTGAACTCTTCATTGCAGGGAGCCTTGCAGGTGGCGGCTGGCGTGGAATTGCAAAAAGCGGGACGTTTCCAAAGCACTCTGGATACCCTGGTAACACTCGCCCCGTTGCTGGGATTGCTCGGAACCGTCACTGGCATCATGGGGGCTTTCACTGCGATAGGTGGCGACGAGTTGGCCATTGGGAAAGTCACCGGCGGCATTGGCGAAGCGTTGATTGCGACCGCGTGCGGTCTCGGCATCGCGATCCTTTGTTTGATTCCCTTCAATTTATTTAATGCCAAAGTCGCGAAGCTGCAGTTCGACCTGGAAACTGCCGCGACGAACATTGACGTGATGGTGAGTGCCGCGAAGCAAAAGAAGATTAATGGCGGCAGCGTTTCAGTTTCCGAAACAACGACTCTTCTGCGCCAATGAAAATCCTCTCACCGCTTCCACAAAAGAAAGCGCGGATCGAGATCATCCCGCTGATTGACATCATGTTCTTTCTCCTGGCCTCATTCATGATGGTCAGCGTCACGATGGTGCGAATGCAATCCATCAAGATGGATTTGCCAACCGCCACCCAGGCTCAGCGCGATTTCAAACCGGACATCATCAACATCGCGGTGGATAAGATCGGCGATATTTATATTGAGAAGGAACGACGTTCTTTCACTGAGTTGCAGCAGTATTTGAGCGATCGCATGGCGGCAAATACCAACCTTCCCGTTTATATTAGTGGCGATAAAGAAGCGTCGCACGGGGCCGTGATCAATGTGTTGGATCTCGTCCGCCGTTCCGGTGTGCAGAAAGTTTCTTTCGCGATTGCTTCCCCCGCACAAGAAGTTAACTGACCTATGAAAACGTCTTTGACTTATCTTTTGATTTGTTTCTCCCTCGCGCTCTGTGGGTTCATCGGTTTCCAGTGGGTTCGCGAAGCCCGATTGCGTGATGACGTCCAGAAGTTGACGATTGAATCCCATGGCAAAACGGAAGCCGCCGCTAATCTCGAAGGGACGATCAAAACATTGCAGAACGAAATAGCGCGCCTGGACGCGTTGAAAGCCGAGTTGACGGAGGATGCGAAAACCAACCGGCAGCAAGTGGCGCAGATGCGGACCGAACTCAGGAAAGCAAATGGCGAGAACGAAACATTCATCAAACAGGTTGAGACCCATCAAAAGGCTCTGACCCAGGCGAACGAAAACATTCGTCAGCAGAACGAGGGTATCCAGAAGCAGAATTCAGAGTTGAAACTCATGGTGGATCAACGGAACAACGCCATCACAAAGCAGAACGAATTGATTGAGCAATACAACGACCTGGTAAAAAAGTTCAACGAATTGCAGGAGCAGCTAAAAGTCCGTAACGCCACCGCTGCGCAATAGGAATGAACCTGGAAAAAGCAGTTGAAACCACAGATGAACACAGATGGACACAGATAAGAAAGGTTTGTGAAGAAAATGAAGATCGCCCTACAGGTGAATGCTTTTCTGCTGAAATATCTGTGTTCATCTGTGTCTATCTGTGGTTTCCCTTCTTCCTTTGTCTTTCATTGCCGGATTTAAGATGAATCGCCGCGGACTATTGGTAATGAGATTTAGCGGCGTGACTGTTCGCACAGAACGCCTCTCCCATGGGGCTAATTGCTGCCCGCAGAATTGTCTTTCCTTGAATCCCAAAGGGATTCCCCAACAAAGCCCAGGGTTGCTCCGATCCGATCGGAGCTACCCTGGGTATAGAACCATGCAAACACATCAACCCCAACGGGGTTGCGCAACCCCCTTGGGGTTGAACTCATTTGGGCGTCGTACCCAGGGTAGCTCGTGCCTCGTAACCCTGGGCTTTGTTTCGCAACCCCGTTGGGGTTCATGCCTGGGAGTGGGAAATATCCGCATCCGCTCTTTTCTATGTTTGGTCTCGCTGCTTTTCATTCTGGCGGTCAGCAGCACGATTTCCCTTCGCGCGGATGTCTCAGCCACTCGGGTTGAAGATTCCGCGATTGAAAACTTCTTCCTTCTTACGGCGAATATCCTTTCCGGCGCCACCCCGGAAAATGAACAGGCCTTTGCCGAACTACAAAAGCGCGGCGTAAAAACAATCATCAGCGTGGATGGCGCAAAACCGGATGCCGAGAGCGCCAGGAAGTTCGGCATTCGTTATGTGCATTTGCCGATTGGCTACGATGGCATCTCAACCAATCGCGAACTGGAATTGATCAAAGCAGTTCAATCGTTGCCCAAGCCAATCTTTGTGCATTGCCACCATGGAAAGCATCGCGGCCCGACCGCGGCTGCAATCCTGTGCATGGGCGCGGAAAATTGGAAATCGACAGAAGCCCTTCAGTGGATGAAACAAGCCGGCACCGCCACAAACTATTCCGGGTTGTATAGAACGGTGGAACTTTTTCGCGTTCCCGGCGCAACAGCACTGAGAACCGTTACCAGTGATTTTCCTGAGCACGCCAAAGTTTCAACAATGGTTGAGGCGATGGTGTCGATGGACGAGCGGTTCGAACATTTGAAAGCCGTGAAAAAAGCAGGCTACAAGAAATCGGAATCGCACCCGGATGTTGATCCCGCTCACGAAGCGCTCTTATTACACGAATTGTTCAAGGAACTGTTGCGGGCACCCGATGCCGAACAACACACCGCAGGTTTTCTTCAGGAACTGAAAGTGGGGGAACAAACGAGTGGGGCTTTCTATACACTAATGAAGGGTGAAACCTTTCACGGGGCTGATGCCGATGCTGCTTTCGATAAAATGACCCAAAACTGCGCTTCCTGTCATCGTAAGTTCCGGAATTAGGCTGAATTTTAACTTCCGCACGCAAGGAACGTTGAAAAATAAGTTTTATGAGGCTTCCGCGCGCAAGGAACGCTGAAAAATAAGTTTTACGAGGCTTCCGCGCGCAAGGAACGTTGAAAAATAAGTTTTACGAGGCTTCCGCGCGCAAGGAACGCTGAAAAATAAGTTTTACGAGGCTTCCGCGCGCAAGGAACGCTGAAAAATAAGTTTTACGAGGCTTCCGCACGCAAGGAACGTTGAAAAATAAGTTTTATGAGGCTTCCGCACGCAAGGAACGCTGAAAAATAAGTTTTATGAGGCTTCCGCGCGGACGGAACGTTCGAACATTGCCATTTCAACCTCGGTGCCTTCCTTCTTGGAATCTGACCCGCCGCCGCTAGACTCCAATCAATGAAGAAACAAGTTCTCCTTCTTTCCCTGCTGGGCGTCGTTATCGCCGGTTGCGATAACAAGAGCGAACCGGCTGGCAGTTCGAGCGGCAGTGTGCTTTCTGCTCCAGCCGATTACGTCGGCGCGGCGGCAAAAGCGCAACAAACTGCGGCGAAGACGGCCGACACCCTCGCGTTGAGCAGCGCCATTCAATTGTTTGGCGGTGAACAGGGGCGTTACCCCACCGACCTCAACGAGTTAGTTGCCAAAAAATACCTCAGAGAAATCCCCCAGCCGCCTCGTGGCATGGAAATCCAGTATGATGCGAAGACTGGCACGGTGAAGGTGGTGGCAGAGTAGGTTGCATAGTTGAATGGTTGCATAGATACATGGTGAAGCAATTGCACCTCCCCCCCTATGCAACCATGTAACGATTCAACCATGCAACCCCACTAAAAGTTTGCTTTAACAGGCAAACACTGCTCCCTTATTTTTCTTTTTCGATGAACGAGCAAATTGTCATCCTTGATTTCGGTTCCCAATACACCCAGGTCATTGCGCGCCGCATCCGCGAGTGCAATGTCTATTCCACCATTCTGCGCTACGACACACCGGCAGCGGAAATCGCCAGGCTGAAGCCGAAAGGGCTGATTCTTTCCGGCGGACCATCCAGCGTTTACGCGGAGGATGCTCCCATGGCGGACAAGGCGATTTTCAAATTGGGAATCCCGGTGCTCGGCATCTGTTACGGACTCCAATTGCTGGCGCACTTTCTCGGCGGCAAAGTCGAGCGCGGCCAGAAGCGCGAATACGGCAAAGGAATGTTGATGATCAGGGACACGACCTGTCCCTTGTTCAAAAAGCTTCCGGCCGCATTGCAGGTTTGGAATTCACATGGCGACAAGCTGACCAAATTGCCGAACGGTTTTAAGCCGGTGGCAGTCACCGAGAATTCTGACTACGCCGCCATCGAAAATCGTGCGCGCCATTTTTACGGTCTGCAATTTCATCCCGAAGTGGTCCACACACCAAAGGGCAGGGAGATCATCACCAATTTCGTCCATGACATCTGCGGCTGCGGCAAAAATTGGACGATGCACAATTACGTCGAGTTCGCGGTGAAAGAAATTCGCGACCTGGTCGGCAAAGAAAAAGTAATTCTTGGGTTGAGCGGCGGAGTGGATTCCAGCGTGGCGGCTGCGTTGATCCATGAAGCGATTGGCGATCAGTTGACCTGTATCTTCGTGAACAACGGATTGTTGCGCGCCAATGAGGCGGACACCGTTCGCAAAGTTTTCGGACGCCATTTCCACATCAAGCTGCAATACGAAGAATCGACGCGGCTGTTCCTTTCGAAGTTAAAAGGGATCACTGATCCAGAGCGCAAACGCAAAATCATTGGCAAAACGTTCATTGACGTTTTCCAGGCGGCGACGAAACGGGCCGGTGCGGCGAAGTTCCTCGCGCAAGGGACATTGTATCCGGACGTGATTGAATCGGTGCCGATTGCCGGCAATCCGGCCGCGATGATCAAGAGCCATCACAATGTCGGTGGTCTGCCGAAGAGCATGAAGTTCGAGTTGCTCGAACCATTGAAATGCCTGTTCAAAGATGAAGTGCGTTTGCTTGGGTTGGAACTCGGGTTGCCGAAAGAAATTGTTTATCGCCAACCGTTCCCCGGACCTGGTCTCGCGGTGCGTATTCTTGGTGAAGTTACTCCAAAACGTTGTGAAATCCTGCGCAATGCCGATTCCATCGTGGTGGAAGAAATGAAATCCAGCGAATTGTATTATAAAATTTGGCAGAGCTTCGCTGTGTTGTTGCCGGTGCGGAGCGTGGGTGTGATGGGTGATGAACGGACCTACGAATATACGATCGCGATTCGCGCGGTGGAATCCCAGGACGGCATGACCGCCGATTGGGTGAAGCTGCCTTATGATATCCTGGAAAAGCTTTCCAGCCGTATCATCAACGAAGTCAAAGGTGTGAACCGCTGCGTGTTCGATATCACCAGCAAACCGCCAGGCACGATCGAGTGGGAGTGATTTAATGGTGGGGACAGCTTGTCCCCACCCTTTTAAAAACTATTCAAGCCCCAGAATCCTGCGCCCTTCAGCAGAAATCATCGATTGATGCCAGGGCGGATCCCAAACGATTTCCACACTCGCATCCTCCACTCCGGGGAGATAAAGCAATTTTTGCTGTGCATCACCCGCGATGACAGTTCCCATTCCGCAACCGGGCGCTGTTAAAGTCATTTTGACATACACCTTGTTGCTGCCGCCGGGTAGCGGTTCCACGTGCAAATCATAAACGAGGCCGAGATCCACGATGTTCACCGGGATTTCAGGGTCGTAACAAGTCTTCAAGGTGTCCCAGAGTTGTTTCTCGTCCACAGGCCCTTTGACGTCGGTGCGATCGGCCACCGCTTCAGCGAGGCTGGCGGATTCGGGATTGATGCCGAGGGCATCTGCATCCTTGGTGGCAATACGAAAGAGGCCACCCATGGTGCGAACGGTGTAGGTGTTGCCCAGAGTCTGCGTGATATCCACTGATGTGCCGGCTGGCAGGATGAGGGTGGAGCCAATCGGGATTTGGACAGCTTCACAATCGCGCGTCAATTCTACGGAAGTAACATTATGCATGGTAAAAACTTGCTGAAACGAACCTGCCGTCTATCCCGCAAAACTGCAAGGAGAAGAAATAACGTGCTGCCAGCGCCTTGGAGTAGGATTAAATTCCAACTGCCGGTCTTTGGTGGATTTCGTAGAAATGTTCCTCACGCGAAGATTGTCTACCGACGAGCCGCCGACAGCACGGTCACGGCACAGCAATCCGAATACCGTAAGGAGGTGCGTTGGTGATCCGGTGAACTTTATGGCGCGTGACCGGTCCACCTGCTTTTAGCATTTGCGATTGGGCAGACTGCCCCGGTGTGCCTGTTGGTGGGCGGACGTAATGGTTCGTTGGCGGTACATGTTGGACGGGAGCCATTGGAACGTTCGTGGTCGGTGGAGCAATAAACTCGATTTCCTCAGGCGACGGTTCCTGAGCCGTCAGCAGGAGATTGGTTGCAACGAGGTTAGTAGCTTTGGCTTTTTGCGGTGGCGCGAATTGTTGTTTGGCATAGCGCGTGCCTACTTCAAACGCCACCACCGCAAGACAGATAATCAGCAGCCATTGCGTGCGAGTGAAGGCCCGGTTGTGGTTGGCGAGTGTCAGTTTCATTTCACGATTGCGCCTCGGAATGCTTCCTGAAGTTTGGGTGTATCGAGTTGCAGCACATGGCCACCGGCAAACAATACGTTGCCCCTGGCTTTGTGCAGGTTGGTGGTCCAGCCCACCGTGATTGCGAAATTCGTTTGCAGGATATTGCTGCGCAGCACTGAGTCATGCGAAATATTGCGATCCCCGGCGAGCAGACTGTTGGGATAATTCATCTTCGCATCCACCCCGACGAAATAGCTGAGATGCGAATTGTCGAAGCTGCCCCAGTCCGGCGCGGAGGTGCGGGTGTCCGAAGGGCAGGCGAGAATCCGGGTGGTGCTCAGTTCGTTGGACAACGCCTTGAAATGACGGAACGCATCGCCCGTCTGCGCAAACTCCAATGATCCACCGGATTGCTGCGGGACAGTCATGGGGAACAGGTTGCCATGATCATGGGCGAACATATGGAACGCGATCCCGGCCTGCTTCAAATTGCTCAGGCAACGCGTCTGGTAAACCTTGGGTTTGGCCTTGGCCAACGCAGGTAACAGGTGGGAAGCGAGGATGCCGATGATAGCGACGACGAGAATCAGCTCAATCAGCGTGAAAGCCGTTTGCGCCTGTCGGAATGGAATTCTCATGTTCATGGTATTAATAATCTTTGGGTGCCATTTGTGCCAGTGCGAACGAGATCAAGAAGTCTGGCGTCGTTCATTTGGCTGACGCTGCCGTCTGCCAGTCCGACATTGCCTCCTATGGGGTGCAATCCCTTTGCCCATTGCACAGGGGTGTTGGTTTCGATGGACAGCAGTCCAGAAAGAATTGTGGCGTTGGTAGAGAGTGAGCGATCTCCGGACAGGATCATCCCTGGTTTATCTTCGGACGAGTCCACACCGTAAAAATAACTCAACGCATTGTTCTGAAAGGCTGGACTGGAAAAGCTGTTTTCCGCTGGCACCTCTTCAAAATTCAATGCTGGTTGGCTCCTCGAAGCGTCCTCTGGGCAAAGTAATACTTTAGGGCTGCCGATTTCCCGGCCAACTGTTTGTAAATAATTCCAAGCCTGGTTTGTCATGTTGTATGAAGGATAAGGATCTCCATCAATGGCATAGAGTCTAAAGCCAATACTAACTTGCTTGAGATTGTTGACGCACCTGATGCGTTGATGTCCTTTTCCTTTTGGCCTCGACATCATCGGCAACACCACCCCCGCGATCACCACGATCGTCGCAATGACTATTAAAAGATCCACCGCCGAGAATCCTCGTTTTGAAGATGAAAAAATATTCGTTTTCATTGCTGTCGGTTGCTCCGCTGCAGGCTCGGGGTCGTGGTTGCGAAACCCGCGAGCCCCAGCGGAGGTTAACGTCTTACTGATTGTCTATCACCAATGACTCTCCTGGCTGGCGGAACTGACTTTGGCTTTTCCCTTTTTCCTCCTGTGATTGAAGACACTTTCCGGATGGCCAGTGTGAAGGTGTTTATCCCGTAGCTTTGCAATGTCAGTTTCATAACCAGGAGCTTCAGTTGAAACGTTAGCATCAGCCATGCCGGGCCGTTTATGGGTGGGTTTAAAGCGTCAAATACAAAAAAGTGCGTGATTTTCGTTCGATAGGGACAAAACTCACGCACTTGGACGGGGATAACTGGTGCGCTTTGCGTCGGTTGCAACCAGGGATATTGGAAGACCGGAACACGTCTTTCGCGAAGAAAAATCGGTAGAGGACTACCGAAGCCAGAACTCTAGAGTCGTTGACCGCAGAGCGGTCTCGTCCAAGACTCTGGCGCGACGTTTTATCTCACTCCGACCGCCAGTTGGCCAATTGGAATCACATCCTTTTGACCTTGCGCCATTATGGTATCCCCGTAGCTTTATTTGTATGGCGAAAAATCCCCCCAGCAACAAAAAGAAAGCAGTGATGCTCGGAGTGGGTCTGGATTCCGATGGTCACAAGCGGATCACCCAGGGTGAAAACTTTGCCCTGGTAGGTGGTTCCAGTCAGACGCATGAGGAAATGACGGAGAAAGCGATCAAGATAAACGAGAAGCTGGCCAAAAAGGGGAAAACCCTTGAGGAGGTCAGTCGTGCTGAGTTCGATGACATCGCTCATTCCGTGGGGCTAAAACAAGTTTCTCCTAAACAGAATTAGGGGCTGCGTTTATAGGCGTCGGAAAATAAGTAGGTAGCATTTACCTACTTTATGCATCTTTTAAAACGGCTTGCCGCGGCGGCACTTCTGGGGACTTTTTCATGCACATCAACCCTCGTTGCGCAATCGGCCAGCGATTTTTGGGAAAGCTCAGAAACAGCGCCGCAACGGCGCGCTTTCGGCGAGGGGCGTGTTGAACCCGAGAAACTCCGCGTCACGCGCTTGAATACCCCAATCCTTCGACAGGTGCTCAACCGCGCGCCGATGGAAGTATTGGGTCAAGCGATCCAGGAAGCGGAGGAAATCAGTCTGCCGATGCCAGACGGAACATTCGCCCGGTTCCGCTTCGTCGAATCGCCCATCATGGAACTGGAATTGGCGGCGAAATTTCCGGAAATAAAGACTTACAGGGGCGAAGGAATTGATGATCCCGCTGCAACGATTCGTTTCGACCTGACGCCGCAAGGTTTCCACGCCCAGATTTTATCGCCGAGGGGCGCTGTGTATATCGATCCGCAGAGCGATGACGATGCGGAAGTGCATGTGACCTATTACAAGCGGGATTACAAGAGAGCGGCGGATGATTTTAAATGTTTGATTCCGGAGAACGAAGTCGCCCCGCAACCTGGCGCAGAGCGGGAAACAGCAAGTCGTTCCGGGACAGTATTGCGGACCTATCGTCTGGCCTGTGCTGCCACGGGTGAATACACGGTGAACCGCGGCGGAACTGTCTCGAGCGCGCTCTCTGCCATTGCCACTGCCATCAATCGGATCAACCAGATCTTCGAGGCTGAGATTGCCGTGCGACTTGTGCTGATCGCGAACAATGACCTGGTTATCTATACGAACGGCAGCACTGACCCTTACAGCAACAGTGATGGGTTCGCGATGTTGACCCAGAACATTTCGACGCTGAACAGTGTGATCGGCAGCGCCAATTACGATATCGGCCATGTGTTCAGCACGGGTGGGGGTGGTGTTGCATATCTGAGTTCGGTATGCACCAGCTTCAAAGGAGGAGGCGTCACGGGATCGTCTTCACCGTTCGGGGATCCTTTTTATGTAGATTATGTGGCGCATGAAATGGGGCATCAATTCGGGGCGAACCACACCTTTAACAGCGAGACGCTAAACTGCGGGGGTGGCAACCGTGAATCCACGACCGCTTATGAACCGGGCAGCGGGTCAACAATCATGGCGTATGCGGGCATTTGCGGGGCGAGTAACAACCTCCAGCCAAACAGCGATCCTTATTTTCATTTCGCCAGTTTCGATGAAATCATCAGCTTCATCAGCACCGGCGGCACATGCGCGGCAACAACGTCAACCGGTAACACCGTTCCCACTGTTGGCGCAGGATCGAACTTCACCATTCCGAAAAACACCCATTTCACGTTAACTGCCACGGGCAGCGATGCGAATGGCGATTCTTTGACTTACTGCTGGGAACAACGCGACCTCGGTCTTCCGCAAAACCTTTCTGATGCAGACAACGGCAGCAGCCCGCTCTTTCGTTCTTTCAACCCGACAAGTTCGCCTTCGCGCACGTTCCCGAAACTTTCCAGCATCCTGGCGAACACCGCTTCGTTCGGGGAGAAGTTGCCTGCGGTCGGTCGCACGATGAAGTTTCGGGTCACAGCCCGCGACAACCGATCCGGCGGTGGCGGTGTGAACACCTCTGATATGCAGGTGGTGGTGGATGGTGTCTCCGGTCCGTTTCGCGTCACCTCTCCGAATACCGCGGTGGCCTGGTCAAACGTGCAGACCGTTGTTTGGGATGTGGCTGGATCCGCGTCGTCACCAGTCAACTGCAGCCTGGTGAATATTCTACTCTCCACAGACGGCGGCAATACTTTCCCGACTACACTGGCGGCGAATACACCGAACGACGGTTCGCAATCGGTTGCGCTGCCAAGTGTTTCGACGTCCTCGGCGCGTATTAAAATCCAGGCGGTGGGAAATATCTTCTTCGATATATCAAATGTGAATTTTTCACTGAGCACTTATGAAGGCGGCGTGGCGAGCGTCGGTGTGGACTCGCTTGGTTTGATTGGCGAAAGCTGCGTAGCGACGAACAACGCGATTGATCCGGGCGAAACGGTGCAGGTTCGACTGGCGTTGAAGAACTTCGGCCAGGTCAATGCGACTAACGTCAGTGCCATACTACTTGCTGACTCAGGCGTTATTTCACCCAGTCCGGGGCAAAATTTTGGCACGCTGATCTCCGGTGATCCAGCCGTGACGAGAGACTATTCATTCACGGCCAATGGAGTATGCGGCGGTACGTTGCCGGTGCGTTTTGAAATCAGAACGAACAATGTGGTTTCGAGCATTTATACGAATACTTTTACCCTGGGAGGAGTAGCCCTGGCGACTGAGTCGCGAACGAATGCGACCTTCATTTTCATTCCAGATGGGAATGCTTCTCCTTACCCGTCTCAGATAGCTGTCTCAGGGTTAAGTGGAACCATTGAGAAAGTCACGGTGACACTGGTCGGGCTGAGTCATACCTGGCCAGACGACCTGGATATTGTAATGGTTGGACCGCAATCACAAAAAGTGATGCTGATGTCTGATGCGGGAGGTGGAAACACGGTTAACGGTTTAACCCTGACGTTTGACGATGCCGCCGCTCTCAGTTTGCCAAACTCCAGTGTGATCTCGTCGGGAACCTACAAACCGTCGAACTTCGTTGGAAATGATGAGCCGGACTTTTTTCCATCGGGACCGTCTGGACCTTTTGGGGCGGAGTTATCCGTGTTGGCAGATGCGAACCCGAATGGAACATGGTCACTCTATATAAGGGACCAGTTTCAACAAGACACAGGAAGTCTCTCGGGCGGCTGGCGAGTCAATATCACCACGAAAGTGTCCTCCTGCTGCGAAGGTGATCTGCCTGCGCCCGTGCAGACGGTGAGCCATTCAGGAAACCAGCTTACCTTGCAATGGTCGGCCAGTGCGGGAAAGAGCTATGGCATCCAGATGAAAACGAATTTGAACCAGCTAAGCTGGCTGACGATCAGCAATGTGACGGCGGCTGGTTCGACGGCAAGTTTCCTGGAGACGATTGAAAGCCAGCAGAGATATTACAGGATATTGGTGTTGGAATAGCGGCTGAGCCGCCGAAAGGGATGGGTGGTTGCGGGTGCAGCAAAACCGGAGCGCGGCTGTCTGCGAAGCATCAGCCGCAGCACGTAAGGATGGAATTATAGCTTTTCGGCCTTCCAACGTTGTTCGAAACTCATACGTGCTGCGGCTGATCTTCCGGATAAACCAGAACTAGAGACGTGAACCGCGCTGTGGTTGGGCCGTATTCCTAATTGCGCGCAAGGTGCCCCCTTGTCTCACCCTCTTTCAATCACACATACCTGGCAATTTGTGGCAGAAGTGCATAATTATAGTTGGCGGAGTCAGTGTTTCCAGTAGGATTCGTTTGGACTATGTACCCTATTAACCGGCTACTCGGGCTGACTTGCCTGCTAACTCTCGTCGTAACCCAATCGCTCTTTGCGCAAACGAATCCTATCGCCTGGGAAAAATTGGAACAGATTCCAAACCGGCCTCTGTCAGCAAACGCGCGAGTTCACCTAACGAATTTCAAGGCCTTCCGAATGCATGTTCCCGCGATGCGCCAGACATTGCGCGGTGCTCCTCTCGAAGTTCCTGGACAACGTATGGATGGCGGTTCGGAGATTTCTTTACCGATGCCAGATGGAACATTCGCTCGTTTCCGCTTTGTCGAGTCACCGATCATGGAACCGGAATTGGCTGCGAAGTTTCCGGAAATCAAAACCTATGCGGGCGTGGGAATAGACGATCCGTCTGCCACCATTCGGTTCGACCTGACGCCACAAGGTTTTCACGCCCAGATTCTATCTGCCAAGGGTGCCGTTTATATTGATCCGCAGAGCGATGATGATGCTGAGGTGCATGTCTCCTATTACAAGCGCGATTACAAAAGAGATGCTGACGATTTCAAATGCCTGGTGCCCGACCAACCGGACGGCCAAAAACTGGCCGCGCAGCCAACTGAAGCCAATCGCTCCGGGACAGTATTGCGCACTTATCGCCTGGCCTGCGCGGCCACGGGTGAATACACCGTGAACCGCGGAGGAACTGTTTCAAGCGCTCTTTCAGCCATCACGACGGCGATCAATCGTGTGAATCAGATTTACGAAAACGAGATTTCAGTCCGCCTCGTGCTTGTCGCGAATAACGACCTGATCATTTATACGGACAGCGGCACTGATCCTTATGATAACGAAAACGAGTTTGCGATGTTGACGCAAAATCAAAACAACGTGAACGCAGTCATCGGAAGCGCCAATTACGATATTGGGCACGTTTTCGGTACGGGTGGTGGTGGTGTTGCGACGCTGGGATCCGTCTGCACGAGCAGTATCAAAGCGCGCGGGGTCACGGGATCGCCGTCACCTGTTGGCGATCCGTTCTATGTCGATTACGTGGCGCACGAAATGGGGCACCAGTTCGGGGCGAATCACACGTTTAATAGTGAGGCTGGTGGTTGCGGTGGCGGAAATCGAAATGAGAGTACTGCGTACGAACCCGGCAGCGGGGCCACCATCATGGCTTATGCGGGTATCTGTTCCTCGGATAACTTGCAGTTCAATAGTGATCCCTATTTTCACTTCGCCAGTTTTGACGAAATCACCGCGTTTCTCGCTGGTAGTGGCGGCGGGTGCGCAGCGACTACCAGCACCGGCAATACAGTGCCCACTGTCAGTGCTGGATCCAATTTCACGATTCCAAAAAGCACCCCGTTCACATTGACAGCCACCGGAAATGACGCGAATGGCGACAGTCTAACGTATTGCTGGGAGCAGCGGGATCTTGGGGCTGCGGAAACTCTTTCGGCTTCGGACAATGGTTCAAGCCCGCTGTTTCGTTCGTTCAATCCAACGAGTTCCCCATCACGCACGTTTCCAAAGCTCTCCAGCATTCTGGCCAATACATCCTCTTTGGGAGAAAAATTGCCGACGCTGGGCCGGACGATGAAGTTCCGTGTGACCGCCCGCGACAACCGAACAGGGGGCGGCGGTGTGAACACTTCTGATATGCAGGTAGTGGTGGACGGGGCATCAGGACCGTTCGTCGTCACGTCTCCAAACACAGCAGTTTCCTGGTCTAACGTGCAAACCGTCACCTGGAATGTGGCTGGGACAGCGTCTTCGCCGGTCAACTGCAGCATGGTAAACATCCTTCTTTCCACGGATGGTGGTAACACGTTCCCAATTGTGCTGGCGGCGAATACGCCGAACGACGGTTCCGAATCAGTGGTGTTCCCGAGCGTTTCGACCTCCTCGGCGCGTGTCAAAATCCAGGGAGTCGGAAATATTTTCTTCGACATCTCGAATGTGAATTTTTCCTTGAGCACTTATGTGGGCGGAACGGCGAGTGTCGGGGTTGAATCCCTCAGCTTGATTGGCGAAAGCTGCGTGCCGACGAACAACGCTGTGGATCCGGGGGAACGCGTGGATGTTCGATTGACTTTGCAGAACTTCGGTTCGGTGAACGCGACGAATATCACAGCCATTCTATTGGCGGATTCGGGAGTTGTTTCGCCAAGCCCTGTGCAGAGCTTTGGCACCATGGCTCCGGGCGCCACTTTCGGGCGTGATTATTCGTTCACTGCCAATGGAGCCTGCGGTGGTACGTTGCCGGTGCGTTTCGAAATCAGAACGAACAATGTGGTTTCGAGTATCTACACAAATGTCTTCACGCTGGGCGGGGTGGCGAGTGCCACTCAATCGCGGACCAATACGACAACCATCCATGTACCGACCACGAGTTCGGGAACTGGCGCTGGCATTGCCTCACCGTATCCATCAAGCATCTCTGTCTCTGGTATTTCCGGCACGATCGAGAAGGTGACGGTTTCCCTGGTAGGCTTCAGCCACAGCTATCCTTACGACATTGATATGCTGCTGGTTGGCCCGGGTGGACAAAGTGTTGTGTTGATGTGCGCGGTTGGGGATGAATACTCGGTAAATTCCCTCAATTTGACTTTGGATGATGAGGCGGCAGCAAGTCTCCCATTTAGCGCGCCGCTCACCTCTGGCACTTTCAAGCCGACTGCTTATGAGGAGGCGTATCTTGATCCCCCGGCGCCCGGAAGCGGATATGGGACAACTCTTTCTGTCTTTAATAACACCAGTCCCACTGGCAACTGGTCGCTCTATGGGCGCGACTGGAATAGTGATGACATAGGCAGCATCTCCGGCGGTTGGCGAATCAACATCACAACCAAAGTGCCTGCTTGTTGCGAGGGCAATAGTCTGCCGGTCATTTCCAGTATCTCCAATCAGACCATCAATGAAGACACTGTCGCCGGGCCGATTGCATTCACTGTGTCGGACATCGAAACAGCGGCCGGATCTCTCATCGTGACCGGCAGTTCCTCCAACACAAGCCTGGTGCCAAACCAAAATGTTGTCATTGGTGGGAGTGGTGGAAATCGCAATGTAACCTTAACTCCGTTGCTCAATCAATTCGGCAGCAGCACCATTACCATCTCTGCTTTCGACGGCACTGATACCACCGTCGAGACGTTCCTGTTGACGGTCAATGCCGTAAACGACGCCCCCGTGCTGGCGCCGATTGCAGATCGAATTATTCATCTCGGATCTACTCTGGTCATTACGAATACAGCGACAGATGTCGATACGCCGTCGAGTTCCTTTTCCTACAGCCTGCTGACATTTCCAACCGGTGCTGGAATCAGCCCAACCAGTGGCCTGCTGGTCTGGACGCCGGCCAGCAATCAATTAGGCGCGCATTCGTTCTCGGTGCGTGTATCCGATAACGGAACGCCGAATCTTAGTGATACCAAAGATTTTTCCGTCAGCGTCCTGCCTGCGCCATCGCAGACGGTGAGTCGTTCGGGAAATCAGCTTACCTTGCAGTGGTCCACCGGCGCAGGGAATCGTTATGAGATCCAGATGAAAACGAATTTGAACCAGCTAAGCTGGCTGACGATCACCAATGTGACGGCGGCTGGTTCGACGGCAAGTTTCCTGGAGACGATCGGAAGCGAGCAGAGATATTACAGGATATTGGTGTTGGAATAGCGGGTGAGCCGCCGAAAGGGATGGGTGGTGCGGGTGCAGCAAAACCGGAGCGCGGCTTATAGCTATCCCAGAGTTATTCACCGAAGCTGCGGGGATACAATTCCCTGCGGTCTCCTCGCTTCGATGAACAACTCTGGGATAGCTATAAGCCGCGCTCCGGGTGCACTCACCGCCGGCGGATGCGCCAGACGGACAGGGATGTGTAGAGCAGCACGGTGACCGCGTAGCCGATGATTCCCAGGCCGATCGCAAATGGAATCATGTAACGGCTGAAATACATCAACGCGCCGCCGAGCAGTAAGTAAAGAGCGGTTTGGGCGAGCAGACAGAAGATGTAAATGCCGAGGTGCGCTGCCACGAGTCGGGAGACATACCAGTCACGGTAACCTTCTTCGCCGAGACTGCGCATGAGCCAGGCGTTTTGGAAATTGCGTGCGGCGACAAGGATACTGGTGGTGGAAATGATAATCGCGGCCAATGGAAGGAACGCGAATGTGATGCAAAGAAGAGCGTTCACGATGAGGCCGATTTTCCATCCCATTTTCTTGGCGATCGGATTGCCTTCAAGGACGAGATTCGGCGTGGCCACCCAGGTGCTGAGAAAATCTGCGCCGCGGGCGAACATCATGATCGCGAGAAACAAAAAATATTCCCAACTCGGAAATGGTATGACTTCGTCCATGGGGTTTGAGGGGGGAGGGAACAACGGAGTGTTGGAGTAATGGAGTTTTGATTCAGCACTCCACCACTCCATTACTCCAACACTCCCTTCGCGCCCCTACTTCTTATAAATCTCGTCGGGCCGCTTGAGCATCTCTTCCGTGATCTTGAATTGGGCGCTTGCTTCGACGCTGCGGAAGAAGCAGGATTTGTATCCCTCGTGGCAGGCGGCGCCGTTTTGAACTACCTGGATGAGGAGGGTATCGCCATCGCAATCGAATGCGATGTCGCAAACGGTTTGGGTGTGGCCGCTTTCCTCGCCTTTCATCCAGAATTTCTGGCGGGAACGGCTCCAGAAATGAGTTTTGCCGGTTTCAACGGTCTTTTCCAAGGAAGCCCGATTCATCCAGGCCATCATCAGAACCCGTCCGGTGGATTGTTCCTGGACGATCGCCGGAACCAGCCCGTCGGAAGTCCACTTCAGTTTTTCGTAGAAACTCATGGGATGTGGTATTTACGGCAAAACAGCGAAAATGACAAACCACAATGCGAGGGAGCATAATGCTTCATTTTGCGTTTTTGCGCTCTTTAACAGCGAGGAACCGAGAAAAACCCCAGAAACAGACCCCTCGCCCCGTGGGGAATGGAAATATTTCGCGTAACAATACCCCTCTCCCACGGGGAAGGGGGTATTGCTAACGGTAACAGCACCCCCCGCCCCGCGGGGAGAGGGGTCTGTTTCCGTAACAAGGGGGTCGCCCCGCGGGGCGAGGGCTGAGGTTCCCCCGATTTAGTGGACACACGGGGGTGAGTGCGAGACAAAGAAAGCACTCAATGGAAACGAAAAAAGATAAACAGGCTCTGAAACGATATGACGAAGGGTTTAAGCGTTGTGCG